>JBAXYB010000025.1:0-31306 GCA_037127585.1 Verrucomicrobiota bacterium | reverse complement strand
TTCCGCACGAAGATGATCACGATGAAGTTCATCAACGCCGCCACCATCGCCCTCGAAATGGAGTTCGCCCCGCAAGCCAGCGAACACGGTTCGATGGTCGACATCCTCGGCATCGGCGTCATGATTCGCGGCGAAAGCGGCATCGGCAAAAGCGAAACCGTCCTCGGCCTGCTCGAACGCGGCTACAGCCTCGTCAGCGACGACATCACCCGCTTCCGCCTCATTGAAGGCCGGGAACTCATGGGAACTTCCGCCGAGACTACTCGGTACCACATGGAGATCCGCGGCATCGGCATCATCAACATCCCGGCCATCTTCGGCGTCGCCAGCGTCCGCCCCGAAAAACGACTCGACCTCGTCGTCACGTTGATGGAGTGGGACAAGATGCAAGAGATCGACCGGATCGGTATCGACAGCCAAACCTACACGATCCTCGGCATCGCCGCGGCCCATGTCGTTCTCCCGGTCCGTCCCGGCCGCGACCTCGCCCGGCTCGTCGAAGTCGCCGCCCTCGATCAAAAACTCAAAAGCCTCGGCCACAACGCCGCCCAAGAATTTAACCAGCGCCTCATCGAACGCATGCGCACCACCGGCAACTAACCCCATGTCCCTCACCGCCACCAAACAATTGACCGTCATCAACAAGCTCGGCATTCACGCCCGGCCCGCCGCGCTGTTCGTCAAAGTCGCCGGCAAGTTCGCCAGCCAAATCCACGTCGAAAAAGACGGCGAGACCATCAACGGCAAAAGCATCATGGGCCTGATGATGTTGGCCGCCGCGCAAGGCGCCCAACTCACCATCACCGCGACCGGCGCCGACGCCGACGCTGCCCTCAAAGCCCTGGAAGAACTCTTCCACAAAAAGTTTAACGAAGACTGACCGGCATGGCAAAAAAAGCGCTAGTCGAAAAAATCCACCACGGCATCGGGGTTTCCCCAGGCGTCGCGCGCGGCAATATTTTCGTCTACAAAATCGCTGACGAAGCCATTCCCGAATACGAGATCACGCCCGAACAGATCCCGCAGGAAATTGCCCGCTTCGAAGCCGCGCTCGTCACCACCCGCGAACAATTACACGACCTCCAGCGCCGCATCGCTGCCGGCGTCGGCTCCGCGGCACCCTCCAGCATCCTCGACGTCCACGTCTCGATCACCGAAGACCCGGCTCTCATCGAGCCGGTCATGACTGGCCTCACGACCGACCACAAAAACGTCGAACACCTCTTCAACGAAATCGCCCAGCGCTACGTCAACACCCTCGCGGAATTACCGGACGAATACCTCCGCGAACGCGCCGCCGACGTGCGCGATGTTTCCGACCGCGTCCTCCGCAACCTCCTCGGCCGGCAAATCCGCGCGCTCGACAATCTGCCGCCCAACACCATCGTCGTCGCACATGACCTCTCGCCTTCCGACACCTCGTCGCTCGACCGCAAAAACGTCGTCGGCTTCGCAACGGATGTCGGCAGCCACACCTCGCACACCGCCATCGTCGCTCGGTCGATGAACATCCCGGCGGTGGTCGGCTTGCGCGATGTCAGTCACCAACTCCGCGATGGCCAGTCCGCTGTCCTCGACGGCTACGGCGGCTCCCTCGTCATCGATCCGACCCAGCAAACGTTGTTCGTCTACGGCCAACTGGAAGTCAAACGCCACTCGGTCGACGAACGCCTCGCGCTGTTGCGCGACTTACCGGCGGAGACGCTGGATGGCCACCGGCTCTTGATCTCCGGCAACATCGAATTACCGGCGGACGTGCCGGCGTTGCAGCAAGTGGGCGCCGAAGGCATCGGCCTCTTTCGCTCCGAGTTTCTTTATTTGCAGGGCAAAGATTTCCCAACCGAAGACGAGCAATACCGGCAATACGCGCAAGTCGCCGAAGCGATGAAACCGAATTGGGTCATCATCCGCACGCTCGATCTCGGCGGCGACAAATTTCACAGCGAAGAAGCCACCCCGGCCGAGGTCAATCCGTTCCTCGGTTTTCGCGCTATCCGGTTTTGTCTCGCGAACCCGGCCATTTTCAAGACGCAACTGCGCGCCATCCTCCGCGCCAGCGCCGCCGGCAACATCAAAATCATGTACCCGATGATCAGCGGCGTCGGCGAAGTGTTGCAAGCCAACGAAGTTCTCCAAAGCGTCATGACCGATCTCCGCCGGGAAGGCATTCCGTTCGACGAGAATGTGGATGTCGGGGCGATGATGGAAATTCCCTCCGCGGCATTGACGGCGGAGATGATCGCGCAGGAGGTTGATTTCTTCAGCATCGGCTCGAACGACTTGGTGCAATACACGTTGGCTGTCGATCGCGTGAATGAAAAAGTGGCCGAGCTTTATGACCCGACGCACCCGGCAATTCTCCGGTTGATCCGCAACTGCGTGGAAGCCGCGCACAACAACAACATCTGGTGCGGCATCTGCGGCGAAATGGCCGGCAACCCGTTGTACGCGCCCCTGCTTGTCGGTATGGGCTTGGACGAACTGAGCGTCGCGGCTTCGAGTTTGCCCCGCGTGAAAGAGGTCATCCGCCGGTTGAAATTGACCGAAGCTCAGGAGTTGGCAGCCGCCTCGTTGCACGCCACGCGCAGTCAGGACGTTCTCGCCATGCTCAACGCCCTGCTCCGCCGGATTGACCCCGATCTGGCCGGGTAGTCGCCGACAAGCCTAAATCGTGCGGCGCCAATTAATTGCAAGGCATACATCCTGCATTCCAAGGATGCGCCATGGCAGAAGTCATCCTTAAATGCATCTCTGGACCGTTGCAAGGCCGTGAATTCCCGCTAGATAGCGACCGGGAACTCGTGGTCGGCCGCGGCGACGAGGTGGATGTCCAGATCGTCGAAGACACGATTTCTCGCAAACATGCGCGGATTTTTTTCAGAAATGACGAAATTGTGATCGAGGATCTGTCCAAAAACGGCACCTTCGTCAACAGCCGCCCCATTCAAAAAGCCGTCCTCCTGCCGGGCGATTTGATCTATATCGGCCAGTCAGTCCTGAAGATCACCGTCCCCCGTCCCGTCCTCGCCCCGGCGGCGACACCCGTATTCAGCCGGTTGGGCGATGACACCTCCATCAGCTTCGAAAACACCGTCATCACCGGCATCCCCACCCCGGCCCGGTTGGTCTCCATGATCAACAAACCCCAGCCGGTCGGCAACTCCACCGGCGAACATTTCCGCGGTTCGCTCGGCGACATTGCCGTGACCGACCTACTCCAACTTCTCTCCACGTCTCGGAAGAACGGCGTGCTCGTCCTCCGGTCGACCGACATGCTCGGCAAGATTTTTCTCGAGAAAGGCCAGATCATTTACGCCACGATGGACGAAGTCGAACCGGTCAACCCGCAAAAAGTTTTCAACCGGCTCCTCCGCTGGAGCACCGGCTCATTTGAATTCGACTCCCCCCAACGCCGCGACTTCCCGAGCCGCATCGACGAAAACACCGATCATCTGTTGCTCGAAGCCATGCACGAGCTCGATGAACTCAACAACCTCGGTCCCTCCCTGCCGTCGCTCCATGCCGAAGTCGAAGTCGCCAATCCGCTCCCGTCTCCTCTGAAAGACTTGGCTGCCGGCGATCTCGATTTCATCCAACTGGTCTTACGCCACAAGCTCGTGCGCGACATCCTCGACCACTACAACGGCAACGATTTCGAAGGCTACACCTACCTCAAGAGCCTCATGGGCCGACGTTTCCTCATCGTCACGCTCTAATATCCCCGCCCGGAAAATCGCTTGAGAAACCTCCGCTGCTTGGTATAGTGCGCGGCCGGTAACGAACTCAACTCGGTAGGAATCCCCAGAGCACTTAAGGAAATCATGGCAAAGAATCGTTATATATTTTCGTCCGAATCCGTTGGTGAAGGCCACCCGGACAAAGTCGCCGATACCATTTCCGATGCCGTGCTCGACGCGTGCCTCGCGCAGGACAAATTCAGCCGGGTCGCCTGCGAAACCTACGTGAAGTCCAACATCGTCATCGTCGGCGGTGAAATCACGACCAAGGCCAAGCTCGATTTCGTGAAAATCGCGCGTGCCGCCATTCGCGAGATTGGGTACGTCAACGACGACGATGTGTTTCATGCCGACAAAGTGTTCGTGAACGTCATCGTCACGCAACAGTCCCCCGACATTTCGCAGGGCGTGGACGCGCGCAAGGTCAAAGGCAAGAAGACCGCCAAGCAGGGTGCCGGCGATCAGGGCTTGATGTTTGGTTACGCCTGCAACGAGACGCCCGAACTCATGCCGGCGCCGATTATGTTTGCGCATCGGCTCGGCCGGGAACTCACCCGCATTCGCAAGACCGGCAAAGTCGCCTGGCTGCGGCCCGACGCGAAGTCGCAAGTTTCCGTCGTTTACGAAAACGGCAAGCCCGTCGCCATCTCCAATGTGGTCATCTCGACCCAGCACGCGGCGGATGTGTCCCACCGCGAGATTGAACGGTTCTGCATCGAGAACGTCATCAAGAAAGTCTTGCCGAAGCGGTTACTCACGAACTCCACGGAATTTCTGATCAACCCCACCGGTCGTTTCGTCGTCGGCGGACCACAAGGCGATACCGGTCTCACCGGCCGCAAGATCATCGTCGACACCTACGGCGGCTCAGGCCGGCACGGTGGCGGCGCGTTCTCCGGCAAAGATCCGACGAAGGTCGATCGCAGTGCCGCGTACATGGGCCGCTGGGTCGCCAAGAATATCGTGGCTGCCAAACTCGCCACGAAGTGCGAACTGCAATTCGCGTACGCCATCGGTCATCCCGATCCGGTCAGCGTCCACGTGGACACGTTCGGCACGGCGACAGTCGCAGAAGCGCGGATCATTCGCGCCATCGGCCGGGTCTTCAGTTTTCAGCCGTCCGACATCATTGACCAACTCAATCTCCGGCGCCCGATCTACTCGAAGACGACCAACTACGGTCACTTCGGCAAGAACGACAAAGATTTGACCTGGGAAAAGACCGACAAAGTCGCCGCGCTACTCAAAGCCCTGTAACAATCTCCGACGGGTTTGCCCACCGCCGGTTCGCGGGCAGTTTAGTAAATCGTTTTTATGAAGTTCATCGGCCTGATTGCCGCGTTTGCAATCGGGAGCGTGCTGACCGCTGTCGCGGCCACACCTTCCCCAACGGATTGGCGTGATGAGAACATCTACCAACTCCTGACCGACCGCTTCGCCGACGGCGATCCCGCCAACAATAATGCCGACCCCGAAGAAGCCGCCGCGCCCGCCAACAGCCGCGGTATTCATGGCGGCGACTTTAAGGGCATCCAGCAAAAGCTCGATTACTTGAAAGGGCTGGGCGTCACGGCAATTTGGATTTCCCCAATCCCGCAGAATGATACCGGCTCGGCGTATCACGGCTACGGCGCGAAAGATTTCTACACGCTCGCGCCGCATTGGGGATCGCTCACAGATTTATCGAACATGGTGAGCGCCGCTCACGCGCGCGGCATCAAAGTCATCCTCGACGTCGTCGTCAACCACGCCGGCAACCTCGTCGACAGCGGTGATGCCGGGTATCCGACGTTCCGCGATCCCGGCTACAACCTGCGCTACCGGAACATCGCCAAACAACACGCGCCGCCGTTCAACATCACCAACACCATACCGGCCGCGTTCCCGTCCATCTTCCACACCAACGGCGTCATCCAGGATTTCAACAATCTCGCCCAAGTCGAGCAGGGCGAACTCAGCAACCTCGACGACTTCAACACGCAATCCACCTACGTCCGCACCAACATGGCCAACATCTACAAATATTGGATTCAAACCGCCGACCTCGACGGCTTCCGCATCGACACCGTCAAACACGTCGAGCATGGCAATGGCGGCTTCTGGAATTATTGGTGTCCGCAGATTCATAACTTCGCGGCCACGCTGGGCAAATCGAACTTCTTCATGTTCGGCGAAGTCTACGATGGCTCCGACACCAAGAACGGCCTCTACACCGGCACGATGTTGAGCACCAACTTCGCCCTCGATTCCACCCTCGACTACCCGCTCTACTTCATGGTCGGCAGCGTCTTCGCCAGCGCCACCGCCAACACCAAACAGATCGAAGACCACTACAACGCCATCCCCGGCAACTACGACCTCGCCGCCCAATCCCGCCTCGTCACTTTCCTCGACAACCACGACCAACGCCGGTTCCTCAACATCAACAGCAGCACCAACCGGCTCAACGTCGCGCTCACCTTCCTCTACACCGCCCGCGGCGTGCCCTGTCTCTACTACGGCACCGAACAAGCCTTCAACGGTGGCGGCGACCCCGACAACCGCGAAGACATGTTCGACGGCGTCTTCGAACAAACCGCCTCGCTCGGCGACAACTTCAACCCAGCCCATCCCCTCTACCGGCGCATCGCGCTCCTCAACAATCTCCGTCGCGTTTACCCGGCGTTGCGCCGGGGCGATCACGCCAATCGCTGGAACAACTCCACCGGCCCCGGCCTCTTCGCCTACGCGCGCCAATATCAAACCCAAGAAGTCTTCGTCGTCCTCAACACCGCCAGCTCCAGCCAAACTCTCCCCGCCCGCCCGACTCTCTACCCGGCCGGCACCAAACTCGTGAATCTGTTCAACACCAACGAAACCCTCACCGTCAACTCCACCCCCAACCTCCCGGCCTTCAGCGTCCCCGGCACGTCCTCAAAAATCTTCGTCGCCCTCGCCCAATTCCAGCCGCTCGACCCGGTCGTGCTCACCGTCACCCCCGCACACGGCACCATCAACGTCTCCACCGGCTCGACCGTCGTGCTCCGCTTCAGCAAACCGATGAACACCAACTCCGTCACCGCCGCGTTCAGTTTCAGCGGCGGCACCTTCACCTGGTCCGGCCTGACCCAAATGACCTACCGCGCCAGTGGCCCGTTGCCCACCGGCACCACCAACCTCGTCCGTATCGCCACCACCGCGTTCGACAACGTCGACGGCAAAAACATCTTCGCGCCGTTCGAATCCTACTTCGTCACCGCCGGCACCCCCAGCGCCGACACCACCCCGCCCACCGTCGTCATCGGCGCACCGGCCGACGCCACGCAAGTCACCGGCGCCTTCACCATTACCGGCACCGCCAGCGACGTCGGCGGCACCGTCGCCAAAGTTGAAGTCCAACTCGACAACGGCGCCTGGACGCTCGCCACCGGCACCACCACCTGGAGTCTCACCTTGAACTCCACGACATTTCTCAACGGCACCCATCCGCTCGCCGCCCGCGCCACCGATTCCGCCGGTAACCTCTCGCCCATCGACACCCGCACCCTCCGGTTCTTCAACATCCCCGGCGCCTACCTCCAACGCCTCGCCGCCGGCAGCCCCAGCAACCTCACCGATTGTGCCGCCAACCTCTGGCTCACCGACCAGCCCTACAGCCTCGGCGCCTTCGGCTACAGCGGCGGCACGACCGGCTACATCCCGACGAGCGTCATCTCCAACACCTGCGCCAGCGCCCAGCCGCTCTACCAACGCGAACGCTACAGCACGCCCGCCACCAGTTTCCGGTACCTGTTCGACTGTCCTGAAGGCCTCTACGAAACCACCCTGCTCGCAGCCGAGACCTACACCAACGCGCCGAACGCCCGCGCCTTTGACGTTTTCATCGAAGGCCAGCAAGTCCTCCGCAACTTCGACATCTTCGCCACCGCCGGCGGCAAGAGCGTCCCGATCACCCTCGTCTTCACCAACGCCGTCGCCGACTCCCAACTTGAAATTCAATTTTTCCCCGTCCTCGACAACGCTCGCGCTTCCGGCATCCAAATCAAAAAGATCGCCGACCTCGACAGCGACGGCGACGGCATCCCGGACTGGTGGCTGCTCGCCTACTTCGATCACCCGACCGGCCAGGAAGCCGACAGCTCCCTCGCCGGCGGCGATCCCGACGGCGACGGCTTGACCAACCTCCAGGAATTCCAAGCCGGCACCAATCCGCTCTACAACGAATTCCCCGCCGCCCCGACCAATCTCACCGCCACCAATATTTTCGAAAACCAAATCCGCCTCATCTGGCAGGACAACGCCACCAACGCGACCGGCTTCACCATCCAACGCGCCCGCACACCGACCGGCCCCTGGACTCCCATCCCAGCCGCGACCGATTGCTCAGTCGAAGGCGGCCTCGAATATTTCTACCAAGTGTTCGCGACCAACACCGTCGGCTTCTCGCTCCCCTCCAACATTGCCAGCGCCACCCCGCCCGCGACCAACAACTTCACTGCCTTCGACCGAGCCGGCAATTGGGGCAACACCGGTGTTGGCTTCGGGGCGTGGACATTTGCCGGCGGCGGAGCGAACGCCGGTTTCTTCATCGGCTCCTCCGGTTTCAACGGCAGTGGCGGCGGGATCACGATTGATAGCTGCGGCGCCGCCTTCGGCCTCTACGCCAACACCGCCGGCAGCGCCGTTGCCACGCGCCCATTCCTCACCCCGCTGGCCCTCGGCGAACAATTCCGTTGGCGCATGGACAACGGCTACATCGACGCCGGCAACACCGTCGGCCTCATCCTCCGTTCCGGCACCAGCGCCCGCCTCGAATTCTTCTTTCAAGGCGGCTCGAACAACTACTATGTCGCCGACGCCGCCGGCCCACGTGATACCGGCGTGGGATACAGCTCCCAAGCCCTCGAACTCCAATTCACACTGACCGGCACGAACACCTACGCCCTGCAAATCGCCCGCCTCGAAAACAACGTCATCGCCAATCTCACCGGCACGTTGACAGGCGGGAATCTCGACAGCTTCGCCATCTACAATCGCAACGCCGGCAGCGGCAGCGCCGCCGACGCCTTCTTCAACTACTTCATCCGCGTCGCCGCGCCGGACACGGTCGGCGACGGCATCCCCGACGCGTGGCGGCTCCTCTATTTCCCTTCCGGCATTCCCACCAACAATCAATCCTGTGCGACCTGTGATCCGGATGGCGATGGCTTAAACAATCTCGCCGAGTTCCGCGCCGGCACCCTCCCGCGCGACGCGACCTCGACGTTCACCATCACCGACATTGGTCTCAGTGGCATTGACGCCATCATCAGTTGGACCACCACCCCCGGTAAATCCTACCAACTTTTCCGGTACGACACGCCCGCCGGAACGAACGGTCTCCCCATCGGCGCGCCGCAACCCGGCACTGGCAGCATTCTCACCCAGCCCGATCCCGGCAGCGCGACCAATAGCCCGCTTCAGTTCTACCGGGTTCGGCTATTGTAACGCCCGCGCAAACTTCTCCACGGCTTCGTCGACTTCCGCGCGGGTAACATTCAGTGCTGGCAAGAAACGCACGACGTGGGTTCCCGCCTGCACCCCGATCAATCCCTGCTCGGCCATCTTCATCAACACCGGCTTTGATTCGACCGGCAATTCCACGCCAATCATCAGCCCAATCCCGCGCACTTCTTTGATGCCCGGCACTTGCCGAAGTTTACTGATGAAGTAATCCCCCATCGCCTTCGCGTTGGCCATTAGGTCATTCTTCTCAATCGTCTCCAACACCGCCAGCGCGACGGAACACGCCAACGGCGTCCCACCAAAGGTCGTCCCATGTGTCCCCGGTCCGAGGACGTCTTGGTACGGTTGCCGGGCCCAGATCGCGCCCATCGGAAACCCACCGGCCAATCCCTTCGCCCATGAAATCGAATCCGGGATGACATCCGGCGCGATGGATTTGAAACCGCAGAAGTTGCCGGTCCGCCCAATGCCGCACTGCACTTCGTCGTATTGCAGTAAGAGATTCTTCTCGTCGCACAACCGCCGCAGTCCGCGCAGAAACTCCGGCGTGGCGGGTCGAATGCCGCTCTCGCCCTGAATCGGTTCGAGCAGAATCGCCACGGTCTTCGGCCCGACGGCGTTCGTCACCGCCTCGAGATCGTTGAATGGCACGTGCCGGAACCCTTCGAGGAGCGGCTCGAATCCATGTTTCACTTTCTCCTGTCCCGTCGCGCTGATGCCGGCCATGGTCCGCCCGTGAAAACTTCCGTGGAACGTCAGCGTTTCGTACCGGCCATTCCCCCACTTCCGCGCGAGTTTGAACTGCGCCTCATTCGCCTCGCCACCGGAATTGCAGAAGAACACCTTGCCCGGTGTGCCGACAAGTTCGACGAGCTTCTTGGCCAACCGGCCTTGCGGTTCAGTGTAGTAGAGATTCGAGACGTGCACCAGTTTCGCCGACGCTTCGAGCAATACCTGTGTCAACGCCGCGTGCCCGAGTACGTTGACGGCAATGCCGCCTCCGAAATCGAGATACTCCTTGCCGTCCGCGTCCCAAACGCGTGAGCCGTCCCCGCTCACAAACGCCAGCGGTAACCGGCCATACGTCGGCATCACATATTTATCGAACTCGGCAATCAACTCCTGGGTCTTCGTCATGGGGCGTCATGATGCGAAGGCGCCGGGGTGGTTGCAAGTTTTTTGAGCGACTGGAGATACAAAACCTCCACTTTCGTGCGGGCCCACGGAGTGCGGCGCAAGAATTGCAGACTGGATTTCAGACTCGGATCGAAGTTGAAACACCGGATCTTGATGCGCCGGCCTAATTCCGGCCAGCCATACTGCTGTTCCAATTGGGTGACAATTGTTTCGAGAGTGATGCCGTGCAGCGGATCGTTGGATTGACCGCCGGTCATTTCACAACTTCGGTGCCGATGCCTTTGTCGGTAAAGATTTCCAGCAACACGCTGTGCGGCATCCGTCCGTCCACGAAATGCACGCGCCGCACGCCGGCATTCACGGCTTCGACGGCGCTGTCGACTTTCGGAATCATCCCCTTGTCCACCACCCCGGTCGCCTTCAACGCCGGCACGTCCTTGGTTTCCAGATGCGAGATCAAAGTCTCCGGCTTCGTTGGGTCGCGCATCAATCCGGGCACGTCACTCATGAACACCAACCGGCGCGCGCCGACCGCGACCGCGAGTTTTGCCGCGGCGACATCGGCGTTGATGTTGTAAGCGTGACCATCCTCGCCCAACCCAATCGGACTGATCACCGGCGTCACGGAACTGCGCATGCACTTCCGGACCGCTTCGACTTCCACGCCGGTCACTTCGCCGACATAACCGAGGTCCGGATCGAGTTGCCGGCAGCGGAAGACATCCCGGCCGTTGAAACTCCGCGCTTTGCCGCCAAGTTTTTGAATCATCTCGACGATGTCGCGATTGGTGACGTTGAACAAAACATCTTCGACGACCTTCATCGTCGCTTCATCCGTAATGCGCATACCTTTGACGAACGCGGCCTGAATGCCGGCCTTTTCCATCGCCTTGGTGATCGCCTTGCCGCCGCCATGAACCACGACCGGGTTGATGCCGACGGCTTCGAGGAACACGATATCCGCCGCGACGCCGCTGCGCACGTTCTCGTCCGGTGAGTCCATGAAGCTACCGCCATATTTCACCACAAATGTCGAACTCCGAAACCGCTGGATGTACGGCAACGCTTCAAACAACACGTCGGCTTTGCTGATGAGTTCTTGCATAGTTCGCCCGCACATGATGCGAATACCCATCGCGCCTTGCAAGCACTTTGCTGGTGTTGGCAATTTGGGCAGGCGATTACTTACCGGCGACGACTTCTTTCCAGGGGCCGGACCACCCGCGGGTGTTCGGTTTGGGGGCGTCACCGGTGATGCAGTAGAGGCCGTTTTCGGGGGGACCGGTGCCGAGGATAATGAACGGACTCGCGGATTTTGGATTCGGCACAGCCAACGGTGCGCAATACCGGATCGGGCCGCCCACTTGAAAGTTCCAGAGTTCGTCGCCTTTTTCGTTCAGACAGTGGACGCGGTTTTTTAGGGTGCCGACGAGGATGCCGGCGGCGGTGATGACGGGCGGGCCGAGGATTGGCTCTTTGACGGCGTGAGTCCAAAGCGGCTGACCGGTCCGCCGGTCGAGTTGGATGACGTTGCCTTCGCTGGTGGCGAGAATGCCGGCGACGATGGCGTTACCGGTGCGGACGATTTTGCCGGTATGTTTGTATTGCCAGAGGATGGCGCCGGTCTGGCCATCGAGGGCGTAGACGAAACCGTTGTCGCAAAGCGCCAGGACGTCGAGGGTGCCGTCGGCGTTGACGTCGAAGAGTTCGGGTGGGGCCGGGATGGGGCCGGTGAAGCCGAGTTGCCAGAGGGGCGCGCCATTGCTGAGTGACCGGCAACTCAAGGTGTAATTCGTGGGCGTGAGGTTGGTGATGAAGAAGGTGTTGCTGGCAATCGCGGCGGCAACGGTGACGTTGGAGATGGCGATGGACCAACGGGTGGTGCCGTTGGTGAGGTTGAACGCGTAGAGGCCGGCCACGCCGTCGCTGACGAGAACGGTGTCTTGGCCAATGGCGGGCGCGCCGATGACGTCGGCGGTGGTGGGGAGCCGCATTTGCCAGAGGACTTTGCCGGTGCCGGCGTTGATCGCGCGGACTAAGCGACTGGCGGCGTCGGCGTCGACGAGGATGCCGGGGCCGGCGGCGAGGCCGGGGTATGGGTCGGGTTGCGGAGAGGTTTTGAGTCGCCAGACCGGGTCGCTGAGTAGTGGACTGTAGCCGGCAATTTCGCCGGCATTGTTTTTGGTGATGAAGAGGTCGTCGACTTTGACAAACGGCGCATCGTAGAAATTGCTGCCGCGCGTGACCCAGCGTTTGCGACCGCCGTTGAGGGAGAGACATTGGATTTCGGCGCCGACGCCGCTGATGATGTCGGGCATGCCGTCGCGGTCCACGTCTTCGAGGGAGAAACCGCGGCCGGTCGCGGCATCGAGGTGGATGCGACCGATTAATTTGCCGTCTAGGCCGTCGATGACGAGGAGCTCATCGGGGCCATTGTTGAAGACGAGGTCGAGGGTGCCGTCGCCGTTCATGTCGGCGGTGTAGGCGCCGACGGCGAGGTATTCGGATTGCCAGAGTTGATTGGTGCCGGCAAAACACGTGGTGCCGGCAGCGGTGACGGTGAGTTGTTCGAGGACGCCATCGCCGTTGAGATCGAGCTGGCGCGGGTAGCGGTCGCTGACGCCGAGAACTTTGTGGTCGGTCAATGAGACGGCGGTCATGGTGCGTTCGTCGCCGGGTTGTTTGGGAGTGGGCAAGAGGATGACGGGCGTGCCATTGAACGTCTCAAAGCGCGGCGGGAACAGGAGCGGGACTCCGACGTTGACGCTCCAGCGGACTTCGCCTTTGACGGGGTCGATGCAGAAGAGGGTTTTGTTGACGTTACCGGCGTAGAGGGCGTCACGGGTCAGGGCTAACGTGCTTTCAATCCGGCCACGCGTGGTGACGACCCAGTTCGTGGTGCCGTCGGCAAGGGAGATGCCGGCGACATTGCCGTTGCCGGCGCCGATGATGACCGTGTTGTCGTGCAGGAGAATGGGACCGACGATGGCGCCGCCGGCGTCGAATGGAAGCGGCCAGACCGGGCGTCCATCGACGCCGGCCAGACAGTAGAGTTTACCGGCGCGAGTGGCAACAAGGACGACGGCGTTGCTGGCGATGGTGGCGGTGGCGAGCGGTGCTTGGACGGCGCCGTCGACGTGGCTGACCCATTTGGTTACGCGCGTGGTTGCGGCGAGACAATGGACGGTGCCGCCGTCGTCGCCGATGACGACTTCCGGGACGCCGTCGTTGTCGAAGTCGCGGACGACGGGGACAGAGAGGACGGTGTCGCCGGCGGGGACGGACCAGACGCCGATGGGAACGAGGGTGACGTTGAAGGTATTGGTGGCGCGATTGTCGATGACCAGTGGGATGTCGCGCGCGAGGTAGTTGTCGCGATGGACGAGGACGGCGTAGTGGCCGGTCGGGAGTTCTTGTTCGATGCGCGGGCCGCGGAGAGGAATGCGGGTGCCGTCGGCGCCGAGGATGGTGATGCCGGCGTCGATGGGTTCGGCGGTGACGATGAGATGGCCTTGCCGGCGGCGGAGGTCAATGCTGATGGTGCGGCTTTCGGCGGGTTCGGTGACGAAGGAGATTTCGCGTGGGTCGTAATCGGGTTCGGCGGAAACGAGGACGGTGTGTTTGCCGGCGGTGAGTGTGACCGGCTTGGTGAGTGTGGCCGGGTCGACCGCGAGGCCGTCGATGGCGAGGTCGACATCGTGGTTGGCGAGATGGAGTTCGAGTTGGCTGGGTCGGGAATTAAGGTAGAAGACGAGGAGGTAAAGAGCTACCGCCGCGAGGAGGAGGTTGACGAGGATGATGGTGGAGTAGCGTTTGACTTTGCGCCAGCCGCGGGTGAGTCCGCCGATGGCTTTGGCTTCGATGGGTTCGCCGCCGAGGAACCGGTCGATGTCCTCGGTCATATCTTGCGAGGTTTGGTACCGACTGTCTTTGTCTTTCTCGATCGCTTTCTGGCAAATGGTGGCGGCATCGCGGTGGACTTTGGAATTGATTTTGTTGGGCGGCGGCGGGTCTTCGTTGCAAACTTTGTTGAGCATCTGCATGACGTTCTCGGCGTCAAACGCGGAACGGCCGGTGAGCATTTCGTACATCGTCACGCCGAGGGAAAATATGTCGGAGCGCGCGTCGGCTTCGGCGGTTTTGCCGGAGGCTTGCTCGGGCGACATGTAACGCGGCGTGCCCATGACTTGGCCGGTAACAGTGAGATGGAGCTGGTCGGCGTTGAGTTCTTTGGCCAGACCGAAGTCGGTGACTTTCACGCGGCCGGTTTCGTCGAGGAGAATGTTGCCGGGCTTGATGTCGCGGTGGACGACGCCGTGTTCGTGGGCGTAGTGCAACGCGTCGGAGGCCTGGCGGACTATGGTGAGCGCTTCACGCGTGGGGATCGGCCCTTGGGCGATGCGGTCGGCGAGCGATTGGCCCTCGATAAAATCCAACGTGAAGAAATGCTGGCCGTCTTGGACGCCGAAATCGTGGATGGGGACGATGTGCGGATGTTGGAGTTTGGCGGCGGACTGGGCTTCTTGGAGGAAACGTTGGACTTGTTCGGCGGAGACGGTGGCACCGCCTTGGAGAACTTTGAGGGCGACGACGCGTTCGAGTCCTTTTTGTTTGGCCCGGTAAACCACGCCGACGCCGCCACGCGCGATCTCGCCGAGGATGGTGTAGTTGCCGAATTCGCTGAACGGGAGGCTGTCGTTAGTGAATACCGACGCGGGTCGCCCGGCACTGGAGATCGTGGCGGCGGTTGGGGGCCGCGGATCCGCGTTAGGCTTCGTGTCGTCAGGCGCCGGCATCGTGGGGCGATTATAGCCGGTCGGTTTCACCGAGCAAGGTCGGTGTCAGGACGATTTAATCGCCGTCGGTCTGACGCTTCGGTTTGGTATCGCCGCCGGCAATCCCTGCAACGGGCGGTTTGCCTTTGCCGCCGGTGGCGGAGGCGACGTTGGCTTCCGAAATGGCGTCGCCGGTTTGGGCAAAGCGGTTCGTTGAGCGTTGGCCGATACCGGCGACAATGCTGACGGCCACAATGGTTACCAGTGCTAAAAGGACAACGTATTCGACCAAACTTTGGCCTGAGTTTTGTTGAGTGTTCATAATCGCATACCCTTACCGACACAGCTTGATGTCGTTTCAACAAATATCGGAACCCGTCGACTGGTAACCCACTTGTCGAAATAAAACCAACCCCGCGAAATCATCGGCGGAAATGGTGGAGACGAAGGGAGTTGAACCCTCGACCTCCGCAATGCCATTGCGGCGCTCTAGCCAACTGAGCTACGTCCCCTTCCAATACCTCTCCGAACGCCGCATGCTAGCGGTCACTTGAAACTTTGTCAAACGTCCGTTACCGGATCAGCTATTTTCCCAGCCCGGCATTCGTCGTCGACCCGCCCACTTGATCGTGAAGCCACGTCTTGAAAAACTCCCGACTCCCGTCCTCGGTCAGAATCATGTCGCGCGCTTCCTGCGGCAATTCGCCTAAAACCGCCTCCATCATGTTCGTGTTCGCCCCCTGGAGCACCTGCAACTTCACCTTCGTGCCGGGGCGTTTCGACTGCACATAGCGGGTGAACTCGGCCGAAGTGACCACCCGCTTATCGTCGACCGCCAGGATAAAATCATTGGGCTTAATGCCGATTTTTTCCGCAGCCGAGTCTTCCACCGTGCCGGTTACCCAGACCGCATCGGGGGGTACCGTCACGCCGTTAATGATTAGCTTGCCACCCCCGCCGATAATAATATTGCCACCTTGCAGGCGGATGCCCAAAAAACCACGGGGCGCGCGATACACATATTGATCCACGACTTGCTGGAGAACCGATCGCAACCGCGCCTTGACCTCGGGATCGACACTCTGCCGGTAAGCGCGCGCGCATTCCTGCAACACCCCTGCCGAATCGCGCTGCGCCAACGTCACGAGTTGTTGAAGCCCGGCCTCGCGCGCGGCGAACCTACCGGCACCAAGTTCTCCAATCGCGTCGGTAATCTCCGACGCAGTTACACCGGCACTGAGTAGCAAAAAAATAGCGAGCGCACGCATGCGTGAACCTATAGGCTGGCCGATGAACGCAGTCAATTCACGATTGCCCTGCAGTTCGCGCCAAAGTCATCGACAAAATGAGAGGATTTGTTTACAACCGGGGCTATTAATACGCCCTTGAGATCCGGTAAAGAACTCATCTTGGCCACGAAGCCATATGCCTCTGATTCAACAGGGCTTAGCTGGTGGCACATTCTATCCACGGCGTTTCTCTTAATGGTCGCCATTGCGGGGACGCTCTTGAACTTGCATTGGGCCGGCCAAATTTTCTGTAGTATTATCGCCGGCCTTCTCATTTTAAGGATGTTTGTCATTTACCACGATCAACAGCATCAGGCGCTCTTGGCAAACTCCCGCTTGGCGGAAGTCATAATGCGGATCTTTGGAATTCTGACCCTCAGCCCCAGCAGTATTTGGCAGAGCTCCCACAATCATCATCACAATCACAACTCCAAACTCCGCGGCTCGCACATCGGCTCCTTTCCGATCATGACCAAAGCCCAGTACTTGAAGTCCTCAAAAACCCAACGCTTTCAATACCTCATGATGCGTCATCCGGTGACCATCTTGCTGGGATACCCAATCGTGTTTCTATACGGCATGTGTGTCGCGCCATTCATCGCCAATCCGCGGGCCCACTATGATTGCTTCATCGCGGGCATCCTCCACGTTGTGATCGCGGTGGTTTTGACGCATGTGTGGGGCTGGCCAGCCCTCGTGCTGACCCAACTCCTGCCGCACTTCATCGCCAGCGCAATTGGCAGCTATCTGTTTTACGCCCAGCACAATTTCCCCGGCGTGACGTTTAACGACAAAGCCGGCTGGACCTACGACAAAGCGGCGTTGGAGTCCTCCAGTTACATCAAGACCGGTCCACTCTGGGCCTGGTTCACCGCCAACATCGGGTATCATCACATCCACCATCTGAACGCGCGCATCCCCTTCTACCGCTTACCGGAAGTCTTCCGAAAAATCCCTGAGTTGAATACCCCCAAGATCACGTCGCTCCATCCATCAGAAATCATCCGCTGTCTCCGGTTGAAAGTTTGGGATGTCGACGCGCAACAGATGATCAGTGTCCGGGACGTCTAATGCCAATTACCGTTACTCAAATCGCCGAACAACTTCGCGGCCAAATCCTCGGCGACGGAGCAGTTGCTTTAACCGGTTTCGCCGCCGCCGAACACGCTCGCGCCGGTGACCTCACCTTCGCCGAAAAAGAATCCTACTTCGCCGCCGCGGAACAAAGCCCGGCCGCCGCCATCATTGTGGCCGGAGAATTCACCTCGAAGACAAAAGTCCTCATCCGCGTGCCGAATGCGCGAGTCGCCGTGGCGCGCGTGCTCCCGCTCTTCTTCCCACCGGACCAACTGCCGGCCGGCATTCATCCCAGCGCGACCATTGCCGGCTCCGCTCAGATCGACCCCACCGCCCACATCGGTCCCCATTGCGTCATCGGTGACCGGGTTCGCATCGGCGCCCGCTCCGTCCTCAGCGGCGGCAATCATATCGGCCGCGACTGTCAGATCGGCACCGATGTCTGCCTGTTTCCGAACGTCGTCATCTATGCGCAGACTCAGATCGGCAACCGCGTCGCCATCCATGCCGGCACCGTGATCGGCTCTGACGGTTACGGCTATGTCTTCGACGAAGGACGCCACCGGAAAGTACTGCAAGTCGGCCATGTGATTATTCACGACGACGTCGAGATCGGCGCCAACTCCGCCATCGACCGCGGCGCGCTCGGGCCCACCGTCATCGGCCAAGGCGCCAAGATTGATAACCTCGTTCACATTGCCCACAACGTGACCATCGGCCGGCATTGCCTCGTCATGGGCCAATCCGGATTCGCCGGCAGCACACGCCTGGGAGATTATTGCGTGATCGCTGCGCAAGCAGGAATTGCCGGCCATCTCACCCTCGGCCAGCAGGCCACGGTGGGCGCGAAATCCGGCGTCATGCGCGACATTCCCGACAAAGGAACAGTGCTCGGTTACCCCGCCATGCCGGACAAACAAGCCAAGCGGCAAATGATCGCCTTGCAACAGTTACCCGAGTTGATCCGCCGTACTCGCGAACTCGAAAAGCAAGTGGCCGAACTTACCGCCGCCCGTCAGTAACGCGATTAACACCGGCAACCGCGTCATTCCATGCTAGGGTCGCTTTGTCCCAACCAAAGAAAGACTCCAATCGATGTATCGACCCCATGACGGCCCGCGTTTCGAATACCGTGAACAAGAGAATCAACGGGTCCAATCCTCCCCGACACTGACCGACAAGTTTCCCGCCTTGAAAGCGCTGACCTTGGAACTCGGTTACTTCAACTCCGCCGGCACCTCCAAGAACAGCCAAATCAAATTCATGCCCAATCTCGACAAGGGTAAATCCGTCATCCGAATCGATTGCCCCAACAACGGCTGCATCCGCGGTGATTTTGATTTGACCGACGAAGTCGCCACCGCCGTCGCCGGCCATCGCGCGACCGTGAAAGGCGAATTGTGCTGTCAAGGCTGGCAGAGCAAAACCACGATCGACACCGTTCCCTGTCACAACATCCTCCGCTACACCCTCAGCCTCACCTATTGACGCGGCACCGGAACTTCTGCTTGTCTCACCGCCATCCGGTATGCAAACTGCGCGGGCGTAGTTCCTCCCTCGTTGGCGCTGCGCAGTGAAAGGAATCAGTTAGATGGAAGCGGACTTGTTATCGTATTTCTACGTCTTCTTGCTCGCGGCATTTCTCGGGCTGGAAATCATCCGGCGCGTCTCGCCGCTGTTGCACACGCCGTTGATGTCGTTGACCAACGCCATCTCGGCCATCACCGTCGTCGGCTCCATCGTCATTGCCGGCGAACGCCAGACCACCCTGAGCACCGTCCTCGGCACCATCGCCGTCACGGCCTCGATGATTAACATCGTCGGCGGCTACCTCATCACCTACCGGATGTTGCGGATGTTCAAGAAAGCAGCACCGAAGAAGCCATGAACACTCACACAGTCGACATCATTTACATGGCGTCCGCGGCGTGTTTCATCCTCGCGCTGAAATGGCTGAGCGCCGTCCCGACCGCTCGCCGCGGTGTCATCACCGGTATCGTCGGCATGCTCCTCGCCGTCGGCGGCACCCTCTTGCGCCCGGAAGTGAAACACTACGAATGGATCGCCGTCGCCGTCGTCATCGGCACCGTCATCGGCGTACCCATGGCCATGATGCCCATGACCGCCGTCCCGCAACGAACCGCCCTCTCCCACGCCTTCGGCGCCCTCGCCGCGGCGTTAGTCGGCACCGCGCATTACTTCACCGAACACGAACACCTCACGCGCTTCACCATGGCGGCCTTGGTCTTGGAAATCCTGCTCGGCTTCCTGACGTTCACCGCCAGTCTCATGGCGTTCGGCAAACTCCAAGAACTCATCCCCACCCGCCCCATCACCTACCGGGGCCAGAACATCGTCAACTTCACCCTCTTCGGCGCCGCCCTCGTCATCGCCGTCATGCTCATCCTCAACCCGCTCCAGAGCGGATTATTTCTCGGTCTGTGCGGCCTCGCACTCGTGATCGGCGTCCTCTTGATCGTCCCGATTGGTGGTGCCGACATGCCGACCGTCATCTCCCTCTTAAACTCCTACGCCGGTCTGGCCGCCTCCGCGATGGGTTTCGTGCTCGGCAACAAACTCCTCATCATTGCCGGCGCCCTCGACGGCGCCTCCGGCCTCATCCTCTCCATCATCATGTGCAAAGCCATGAACCGCTCATTCACCAACGTCCTCTTCGGCGCGTTCGGCCAAGTCCAAACCGCTGCGGTTGCCGGCGAACAAAAGTCCGCCCGCAGCGTTGCCCCCGAAGAAGCCGCCGCGTTGCTCGAAAACGCCAGCACTGTGATGATCGTCCCCGGCTACGGCATGGCCGTCGCCCAAGCCCAACACGCCGTCCGCGAACTCTACGACACCCTCACCAAAAAAGGCGTCGACGTAAAATTTGCGATTCACCCCGTCGCCGGCCGCATGCCCGGTCACATGAACGTGTTACTCGCCGAAGCCGATATCCCCTACGACCGGCTCCTCGAAATGGACGACGCCAACCGCGAACTCGCCCAAACCGACGTCGCCCTCGTCATCGGCGCCAACGACGTGACCAACCCCGCCGCCCGCACCGACAAGACCAGTCCCATCTACGGCATGCCGATTCTCGACGTCGACAAAGCCCGGACGGTCATGGTCATCAAGCGCAGCCTCAACCCTGGTTTTGCCGGCATCGACAACAGTCTCTACTACCTCGACAAAACCCTGATGCTCTTCGGCGACGCCAAAGGTTTCACCACGCAGCTAGTGAAAAACCTCGCCACCGAAGGCGGTGGCTTCCACTAAGCAGATTTTAGATTCTGGCCGGCGTGCGTCACGCACGCGCCTTTGATGATCTCGTCAGTGAAATCGAGGTTCAGCTTACCCTCTTTGGTCACGATCAACTTCAGCAACTCGGTCACGTTCTTCGCATACAACTGACTGGCGTGAACCGCCATAGTGGACGGCAAGTTGATTGGGCCAATAATCGTGACTCCGTGTTTCACAACCGTCTTACCGGGTTCGGTCAGCTCGCAGTTGCCGCCGGTCTCGGCCGCAAGATCGACAATGACGCTACCGGGCCGCATCCCGGCCACGGTCTCTTTCGTGACCAACCGCGGCGCAGGCCGACCGGGAATGAGCGCGGTGGTGATGACGACGTCGAACTCCTTGGTCTTGAGACCGAGTTGTTCTTGCTGCTTCTGTTTGGCTTCGGCAGAAAGTTCGGTCGCGTAACCGCCTTTGTCCGCCGCGCCGGTAACTCCGAGATCCAGAAACTTCGCGCCAAGACTTTCAATCTGTTCTTTGACAGCCGCACGCACGTCGTACGCCCAAACAACGGAGCCGAGCCGGCGCGCGGTGGCGATGGCTTGCAAGCCGGCCACACCGGCGCCGAGGACAAGCACTTTGGCCGGGCGAATGGTGCCGGCGGCGGTGGTCATCATCGGGAAGAATTTGGGGAGAGCTTCGGTGGCAAGAATCACGGCTTTGTAGCCGGCCACGTTGGCCTGCGAGGAAAGCGCATCCATACTTTGAGCACGACTGATGCGCGGGACGGCGTCCATGCTAAACGCAGTGACCTGCCGGTCGATGAGTTGTTTCACGAGGTCCGGATTCGTCGCGGCGTAGAGGAACGCGACCAGAACGCTGCCGGGGCGAAGCTGAGCAATCTCGCCGGTGGTCGGTTTGTGAAATTTGACGACGAGATCAGCTGCCAACGCTGCCGCCGCGATCACGCTCGTCGCGCCGGCTTGCTGAAACTCTTCATCGCTGATGAACGCGCCGAGGCCGGCCCCGCCTTCGATGAGAACTTCGTTGCCGGATTTCACCAATAGTTTGACAGCGTCCGCGGTGAGTGCGACGCGTCGTTCGTCGGGAACGACTTCCTTCAAGACTCCAATTCGCATGGCAGTGAACTATCAGACCACCGCGGGCTTGTCAGTTCCTTTTTCCATCCTTGCGCTTAGGCAGCACCGGTGTTACCAGAATTGCCGGAGGTCGCTCATGTCGGAGAATGCTGACTCAGTCATTACGCTCAACCTACTCGATCCGTTACGTGGCGATGCGCTGCAATCGTGGGAGTTCTCGGACGCCGTTGTCATTCGCATCGGCCGCTCGCGCGACAACGACGTCGTCATCGAAGACATGGTTGTTTCGCGCACGCACGCCGTCTTGAGTAAACCCGATGGCCGGTGGGCAGTCACGGCGCTGGGACGCAATGGCATCATCATTGACGGCCGCCCCATTTCCAATGACACACCACTCCGGCATGAAAACATTCTCCGCCTCGGTGTTGACGGTCCGCATCTGGAGTTTACGATTGGCCGGAAACGAACCACCAGCGCGGATCGCCTGCGACTGCTCCAAACCTCCTCCGCCTTGGCGCGAGAGCGCGACGAGGAGCGCGAGCGGGCCCGCCGCACCGATGTCACCGACGTCGACTTGATGAAACGCCTCCGGCAAGAAGGCGGAAAGCCGCCCGGCGCCCGCTGAATTCGCGGCGCGACACCTATTTCTTCTTCGCTGTTTCGCCGGCAATCAGCGCGTCCAACTTTTCTTGAAACGCCGTCGCCTTGTCTGGCTCGCCGGCCAGATTGGCCAGATCGCGGGCTTTTTGGAGGATAATTTTTGCATTGCGCCCCTGCCGATGCGCCGCCGCCAGACCTTCGTAAACAGCCAGCGCGAGCGCGGGTTGCCGGTTGGCGGTGTAGGCCGTCGCCAATTTCTGCGCGATGCGAAGGTATTGATACGAATCGCCAGCATTCTTCAGCGCAGCTTCAAACGCCGGGACGCGTTCGCTCGCCGGTATGAGGTCGCCGAGTTTTTCCGCGAGCACGGCGCTGTTGAGAGTTGCCGCCTTGGCGCGACACAACTTGACCGCGTCATTCGTCTCGCCCTTCGCGATCATCAGATTCACTTTGCGCAGATAGGCCCATTGGAGATCCAGTTGGTTGTCGATATCGAGACGCGTGATCTGTTCATCCACCGGCACGGCAAACGGCCGGTAGAGCGGATCACCGACGAACGTGGTCTGCCAGCTCAACCCGAGTTGACTATACCAACCGGCTTCGACATAGGTCGCACCATCGAGGAGTCGCTTAAAGAAAATGTCGAGGTGCGGCGTGAACGCAAGGTACGGCTCGAAGACATGCCCAAAGGACGCCGCCGCACCTTTCGCCAACAGCGGCCCAACCCAGTAAGCGGACGACGACCGCACCGTCACCGCACTGCTCGAATGCAGATGATACGCGATGGCACCACGGCGAAATTGAAAGTCCGCCCGCTGAAACGGCCCGGTAACTCCGCCCGCATACCAGCCGGCATAAACCGCGGCATCCGTCAGCGGATAATCCTCGGGAAACAAATCGCCGGTCTCCTCCAATTCGCATTCGTAACCGGCCGCACGAAACATTTTATACGAATTCTTGATCCACTCATCCCCGACGATGTAGCCGGCATCCTGCGCGTTGCGGCTATCGAAATAACAGCGCCCGAGCAACCCATAGCGTTCCGTCGCCAACGCATCGTCGATCAGTCGCCGCGCGATGGCCGGCGTCGGCCCGTCGATCCGGCCGACCAGCACGATGGCGTTATTGAGCGGCGGGGCGAATCGCGTCGCGCGGGTGTTGAAGAATGGATTCGTCAACCAGCCGGTGAGCTTCTCGTTCGGCGATGGCAAAGTCGTCAGCTCGCTGTCGACGGAAGCTTCGTTCCGCCGCGCTGCCCCCAGCATATTCTCCGGCACGTCCTCCTTGAGGGTTGCGTCCGCATCAATACGCAACGGCATGCCGTAGATCAGCGCGAGACAATCGATCTTGTTATCGAACGTCTTCCCGGAGATCTCGAACATCAATCCGTGATCGATCAGAAACTTGTAAAGCGGATCGCGGATCTGTTCGTTGAACTCGCGCCGCGTGATTGTCTCGGCGTTGCGCACGCGCAGACCACAGAGACGTTCCTTCGGAATGCCACGCTTCTCGGCGTAGTACGTCGCAAGCGGTTTACTCTCCGGCTCGGACTCATTGTAAACGACCAAGACTCGTTGCGCCGGATCGTCCCCGGCAAACGCCATCGTACCGAGTGCCAGAGCCACCAAAGTGCTATGCCAATTTCGAAAACGAAGTCTCATTGATCTCCAATTGCAACCCGTCGTATGCGAGCCGGATATTCGCCGGCAAGTCCGCTTCCGTCGCGGCGTGTTCCGTTTCATGATTCATGTGTGTGAACAACGTCAACCCCGCACCAACTTGCTCCGCGACTTCCCGGGCCTGCGCCAGCGTCAAGTGCGTCGGATGCGGACGCTGCCGGAGCGCATCGAGGGCGAGCACGCGGACGCCCTTGATGGATTCGACAATCGCCGGTGCGACCGCGTTGCAATCGGTCAAGTAGGCAAACTCGTTGCCGAAGACAAAGCCGAACACTGTCCCCCACCCATGCGGCACCTCCACCGTCCGCAGCCGGATGTCGCCGATCTGCAAATCCTGCCCCGGCCTGATTTCATGCAACCCAAAGTTAGGCAACGTCGGATACGCCGGTTTTTCCGCGAGCGCGTACTCAAAGACCCGGCGCACATCCGCAACCGCCTGGGCGCTGCCGTAGACCGGCAGTTTCTGCTTCTGTTTCGTTGTAAAGACGCGCAGATCGTCGAGCCCAAGAAAGTGATCCGCATGCGTATGCGTCAACACCACCGCGTCGAGTCGCGAAATCCGTGCCCGCAACGCCTGTTGCCGGAAGTCGGGAGTCGCATCGATCAGAAGACTCGTTGTGTCAGTCTGAATCCAGACCGACGGCCGTAGCCGCTGGTTGCGCGAGTCAGTGGAATGACACACCGCACAGTCGCACCCGATGACGGGCACGCCGTGACTGGTACCACTTCCAAGAAACGTGACGCGCATGCGCGCATCATCGACGAGCCAGCGAGTGTGGTCAAGAGTCGCCTACTTCTCTTCGACGGAGAACTTGCGGACTGTTCGCAGGACCTCAGGGTGCCAGCCCCATAATTCGATCCTAACTCGCTCTACCCCCAACGGCTCGAGATCGGCCTCATACGTTCGCTCCTCCACGGTGATCCGAACCTTTTCGCGCGAAATCTCAAGACGCACTGGATACCATTTGCCGCGCCGGAGAGCGGCGGCTCCATTCATCAATTGCCGCCCAGGTTCAAGGCCGCGGCACACCAGCAGTTTTTGCCGGTTGCCAGCCTGTCCATCGTAACCAAAATGACAGTCGAACAGCTGGGGATTAACCAACTCACGCGGCGAGTTCTCCGGCATTAGCTTAACTTGCACCACACCGTCGCCCGCGCTGAGGTCATCGAATTTGACTTCATAATCAATTGTTAGCGGCAAGGCGTAAACCTGCTTTGTTCGGATTGGATGCCCGCGCAGCGAGATTACTACTTCCTCCAGCGCGGCCGCTTCGCCTTTCGGTCCCGGCCAATCGCAGTCCTGGGGAAAAGGTAGTCGCTCCCAGTCGTCGGCCACCAACGGTCTGCCGATCATTGTTTTGGAGTTTAGTCTGACTTCGAGTTGCCGGACGTGAGCGAGCAACACCGAAATCTTTCCGAAAGCCGTTGCGAGCTTGAACGATTCCTGCCCGAATCCTCCCTGAAGCTTGTCCCCATTCTGCAGCGTCACGACAACCTGCTGATTGCTCGTGGCAAACTGAATCCCCCGAATGCGCTCCAAGGGAATCTTCACTTCGCCGATCGATTCACTGTGGATCACCACCGCCAAGTTGCGCGGCGCAATGCGCCCCACGATCCGCGAGCCATCCTGCAAATCCAAGACAACCCCAAGGTCATCTGCTGGCTCTGGTGATGTTGTCTTCTTGGCAGCGGCCGGTGATACCTTGGGCAAAGGTTCATCCGGCAACTCCATCGCTCCAAAGCAAACCACCGCCAACAAACCAAACACCATCAAACAGCTCATGATTCTCATTGGACCTCCTGATGCCGGAAACACCCCACCACATGATCGTTCACCATGCCGGCGGCTTGCATGAAGGCATAGCAGATTGTCGAGCCGACAAACTTGAAGCCGCGCTGTTTCAAGTCCTTGCTCATCGCATCGGACTCCGGCGATGTCGCCACAAAATCGCCCATCCCCCGGTGATGATTGATCTTCGGTTTGCCGCCAACAAACTGCCAGATGTACCGGTCGAATGTGCCGAACTCCGCTTGCACTTTGAGAAACTCCCGAGCGTTGACGATGGCAGAATTGACCTTAAGCCGGTTACGGATGATGCCGGGGTTCTTAAGCAAGCGAGCAACATGCCGGGCATCGTACCGGGCAATCTTGGCGACATCGAAGTTATCAAAGGCAGCCCGGTAGTTCTCGCGCTTCAACAACACCGTCCGCCAACTCAGACCAGCCTGCGCGGCATCCAGCACCATAAACTCGAAAAGCTTCTGGTCGTCGTGTAGCGGTACGCCCCATTCCGTGTCGTGGTATTCCGTCATCAACGGATGCCCCAAACACCACGCGCAACGCACTGGTTCTTGCATGCCGACACCGTCGCCAAGGCGCATTTGCTTTTCGAGTGGAAAGCTTTTAGGTTTCCATCAATGAAACGCATCGTGGCGATTCTCGTGTTGTTCGGGCTGACCGGCTGCGGGTATGCGGCCAAAGAAGCGCTCTTCAAAAACCCGCGCGTCCAGAGCATCCTCGATAAGCCAACCTACGACCGCACGATTACCCACACCGGCACCGTCGCAACCGTTGGCAGCGACGAAGATGCCATCACCGTGCTCTACGTCACCGGCACGCCGTACGAGATGGGCTACGAACACGGCAAGCTGCTCGCAGCCCAAGTGCGCGCCACGATCAGCGATGTGGAAGCCGGTGAACTCCGCCTCTTGCCGAAAGTACTACGCACCGCCGCTTGGCTAAGTGGGCGCGAAAAGAAGGACATCATCAACGACCTCCTCGACCGCGCCTGGGAAGAACTCCGCCCATACACCCCGCGTGACGACCTCGAAGAGATGGCCGGCCTCGCCGCTGGCAGCGGCGTGCCGTTGCGTGTGATTCACCGGATGCACGCGATCCCGGATCTCGGCGAAACGAGTTGCAGCGGCATGGTTGCATTTGGCGATGCCACGCGCGACCATCACGTCTACCAGCTCCGCATCCTCGACTACGGCGCAAACTTTGGCCTGCAACAGCGCCCGCTCATTACTGTTTACCGGCCGCTCGACGGCCAACCCTTCATCAACATCGGCTGGATCGGTTTCATCGGCGTCATCTCCGGCGTGAATCGCGCCGGCGTCGGCCTCAGCGAGATGGGCTTCGGCAATCCACCCGGCGAGACGTTGCGCGGGACGCCGATGCCGTTCCTCTTAAAGAACGTGCTGCGGTACGCCAACTCCGCGCCTGAGGGCGCGACGCTCATTCGCGCCGCACCGCGGACAAACTCCTACATCTATTTCCTCGGCGACCGGCAGGGCCACGCGCTCGGCTTGATCACGTCCGCGCAGCACTGTGAGATTCATGCGGCCAATGAACTCGACAAACTGACCGTCGGCAAACATGTCTTGCCGCAGTTCAAGGATCTCGTCTACGCCGGCCACTACGACGAGAAACAAGCCGAGTTGACCGGCCAACTCCAAGGCACGTTTGATCTCGCGACCCTGCAAGATCTCAGCCGCCAAATTGCGATGAAGTCGAACTTGCACACCGTCATCTACGATCTCACCGCCGCCAAGTTCTGGGTCGCCAACCGCAAAGACACCACCCGCGCCGCCGACCGGCCCTATGTCGAGTTCGATGCCGGTGCGGCGTGGCATTGACTCACCTGCGCGGCTTGCCGTATAGCCTGACGCGGACATGACGCCGCAATCCTATTACCGCTGCTGGGTGGAGGTGGACCTCGACGCGATTCGCCACAACGTCGCCGCCATTCGTCAGCACATCGGCCCCGGCAAAAAGTTGATGGCCGTCGTCAAAGCCGACGCTTACGGCCACGGTCTGGCGCAGGTGGCCGGGACGTTGATGCGCTGTGGCGTGGATGCGCTCGCCGTCGCCAACCTCACTGAGGCGCTGCTGCTCCGGCAAATCGGCGGACCCGGTTGGCCGATTCTCCTGTTCGGCTCCGCATTGCCGTTTGAATTGGAAAAGATCGTCGAACAGAACATCACGCCGACCATCTCCACATTTGATGAAGCTCGCGCACTCGATGCTGCCGCCGAGCGAATGTGGGAGCGCCCTTCCGGGCGCAATCTTGCCGCGTCGCACCCGGAAGGGCGCTCCCACAAGATTTCTGTCCACGTCGAGATTGATACCGGCATGGGGCGCGTCGGGTTCTGGCACGAAGATGCCGGCGAAGCGATTCGGCAGATTACCGCCCTACCCCATCTGCAAATCGAGGCGCTCTACACGCACTTCCCGTCGGCCGACGAAAACCTCGCCGAGACACGCCGGCAACTAACGGCGTTTCTCAAAATCGCCGACCACCGGTATCTCTTGCACGCCGCCAACAGCGCCGCGCTCTTGAATTTGCCGGAGGCGCATCTTGATCTGGTGCGACCGGGCCTGTTGCTCTATGGGATCAGTCCCAGTGTCGCGTCCGGGCCGGACGCCACTCCAACTGATTTTCGGCCGGCGCTTTCTTTCAAAGCGCGCGTGGTCTACGTCAAAGACCTCGCGGCCGGCCGCTCGGTCAGCTACGGCCAGACTTTTGTGGCGACAAAACCGATGAAGATCGCCACCATCGCCGCCGGTTACGCCGACGGCTTCAGCCGGTCACTCTCCAACAATGCCCACGTGCTGATTGCCGGGCAACGCTGTCCGGTCGTGGGTCGTGTGACGATGGATCAAATCATGATCGACGTGACCGACCTCGCGGACGTGAATTGCGGTGACGAAGCAGTCTTCATCGGCCGGCAGGGCAACGGCGAGATTAGCGCGAGCGAAGTTGCCGGGTGGGAGGAGACGATTGCCTGGGAAGTGCTCTGCGGCATTACGAAGACGGCGCGCGTCCCGCGGATTTATCGTGGTGCGTCGGCAGCGTAATCAAACGGCTGTTCTACATTTCCGGGTTACGCACTTTGACGACGACTTTGATGACGTCGCAGGGACCATCGAGTTCCAGACACGGAGCATGGCCGTCCGCCGGGAATAAAATCGCAAACTGACCGGCACTCAGCCGCAGTGGCGTCGAACCGGGAATCGATTCGTACAGTGCGTAATCCTTATCATCGACATACGGGGTGCGGACCGTTTCAAGCGCGGTGAGCGGCGCCCAGAGGATGGTTTCGCGGCCAGCCACGATGAATTGCAGATCGGTGTATTTTCGGTGAGCCTCATAGACGCCTTGGTCAACGGGCTTGGTTTTGTAGCGTTGAACGAGACAATAAACCCGGTCACCATCGAGTTCATACCGGCCGTCGGGACGGGTGAGGTCGAATTTTTCCAGAAACTCAAACGCCTTGTCCAAGCCCGGTAAGAGCCCGGCATACCGTCGCCATTCCGTTAATTCATCGAGTATCATTTGGGGAAGTCCTTGCGTGTGCTGAGAGCTTTGCTATCATCCGCCCGCTTTTTCGGCGAGGAGATATTATTACTATGGCTAAGATCACCATCAGCAGCGGCAAACTCAACGTCCCGGTTAACCCCACCATCCCCTTCATCCGCGGCGACGGCACGGGGCCGGACATCTGGGCTTCCAGCGTACGCGTGATGGACGCAGCCGTCGCGAAGGCTTACGGCGGCAAGCGCAAGATCGAGTGGCTGGAAGTGTTCGCCGGCGAGACGGCGTTCAAGAAGTTCAACAACTGGTTGCCGGATGAGACCGTCAAGGCGTTCCAAGATTACCTCGTCGGCATCAAAGGTCCGTTGACCACGCCGGTCGGCAAAGGCATCCGGTCACTCAACGTCGCCCTCCGCCAGATGCTCGACCTCTATGTGTGTTTGCGGCCGGTGATGTGGTTCAAGGGCGTCCCCTCGCCCGTCAAACATCCCGAGAAGGTGAACATGGTCATCTTCCGCGAGAACACCGAAGACATCTACGCCGGAATCGAATGGTCGGCCGGCTCGCCTGAGGCCAAGAAGGTGCTCGACTTCATCGCCAAAGAATTTCCGAAGGAATTCAAAAAGATCCGTTTCCCCGGCACGAGCGGCATCGGCATCAAACCCGTTTCCGAAGAAGGCACGCACCGGCTCGTCCGCGCCGCGATTCAGTACGCCATCGACAACCAACGCAAGAGCGTCACGATTGTCCACAAGGGCAACATCATGAAGTTCACCGAGGGCGGCTTCCGCGATTGGGGCTATGACCTCGCGAAGAAAGAATTCGGCGGCGTCGAAATCGACGGCGGCCCGTGGGTCAAACTCGCCAACGGCATCATCATCAAAGACGCCATCGCCGACATCACGCTCCAGCAAATCCTCACCCGCCCCGAAGACTTCGACGTCATCGCCACGCTCAACCTCAATGGCGATTACCTCAGCGACGCGTTGGCCGCGCAAGTCGGCGGCATCGGCATCGCCCCCGGCGGCAACATCAACTACATCACCGGCCACGCCATCTTCGAAGCCACCCACGGCACCGCCCCCAAGTACGCCGGTAAAGACCAAGTCAACCCCGGCAGCGTCATCCTCTCCGGTGAGATGATGTTCCGCTACCTCGGCTGGACCGAAGCCGCCGACCTCATCCTCAAAGGCCTCGACGGCGCGATTGCCGCCAAAACCGTCACCTACGACTTTGCCCGCCAGATGGAAGGCGCGAAGGAAGTGAAGTGCAGCGAGTTCGGCGACGCGGTGATTGCGAAGATGTGAACTGTGAATAGACGCGGCCCCATGTAACGATGAACCCCGTCGTTACTCATATTGTCAGCGGGGACGTGTTGTATTCCGGGTGTTTTCTCATCGCGCTTTCGTTGTTGCTGGGGCGAACAACGAAACGTCTCTGGCGGGCTGTGGCTTCGCTGGCCGCGATACTCGGCTTTCTTCTCACCGTATTGTCAGCCACACCATTGCCGCTTTGGCTCTACATCCTCTGGGGCGCTTCGATTGGGCTTTGGCTCTTCTTTCAAGACAGACTTCGTAACGCAACCCGTCTCATAGCATTCGCTACTTCGGTCCCGGTCATCAGTCTCACCTTCACGGCAGCGATATTGAATGCACCTTACCTCCGGACTCCAAGAATCCCGCTACCGAAAACTGCTCGCGTGTATGTCGTGGGCGACTCCCTGAGCGCTCACTACACGTCCGATCCTGCCTGGCCCGAACGCTTGGCGGCCGCACATGGAATCGATATCGTTAACCTTGCCCAACCCGGAGCAACGGTTCAGTCTGCGTTGACCCAAATTGCACGCGTCGACACCACGAACTCGGTATTGATCCTACTA
>JBAXYB010000024.1:0-31313 GCA_037127585.1 Verrucomicrobiota bacterium | reverse complement strand
ATCCAGCGCGGCGCGACCTCCGTCGGCAGCGTGGCGGTGGAACTGGCGGAGAAAATCTTCCAGCACGATTTCTCCCAGCAAACCACCATCATCCTCGGCACCGGCCAGATGGGCGCGACCGTCATCCGGCATCTGGCAAAGAAAGGCGCGAAATCGATTCTCGTGTCGAACCGGAGTTACGACCGCGCGGTGGAATTGGCGGCGGAATTCGGCGGGCAAGCGATCCGGTTCGACGACCGGTTGGCCGCGATGGAGAATGCCGACATCGTGGTGGCCTCGACCGGTTGCCCGCAAGTGCTGTTGACCCGGGCGGATGTCGAGAAACTGATGCAAGCGCGCCGGCATCGTCCGCTGTTCCTCATCGACATTTCCGTGCCGCGCAATATTGACCCCGACGCGCAAAACGTCGAGGGCGTGTACCTGTACAACATCGACGATCTCGAAGCGATCGTCCGGCAAAATGTGAGCATGCGGGAAAAGGACATCGCGTTGTGTCGGGCGATTATTGACCGTCACGCCACCACCTTGTTGACCAAACTGACGGGCCAACAGGCGAACCACACCGCGCGCGAAATGCCGACGTGGGTGCTGGGGCAACCATGCGTTACCGCGAACTAATTGGAATCGTCCTCCTGGCGCTCGCGCCGGTGTTCGGCGCACGAGCAGTGGATAATGCCGAGTGTTTTGCTTGTCACAGCGACAAGGACCTAGTCAAAACCAACGCCGCCGGTAAGGCCGTGTCGTTGTTTGTCGATGAGGAAAAATTCGCAGCCTCGATCCACGCAAAAAACCTTTGCACCAGTTGTCATACCGACATCACCGAAGTCCCGCACGCGGAGAAACTCAAGCCGGTCTCCTGCAGCCAGTGTCACCGGGTCGAGACGGACATCTACCTGAAAAGCGATCACGGTCTGGCGATCCACAAAGGCGTGAGTGAAGCCGCCTCCTGCCAGGATTGCCACGGCCCCGCGCACACCTTGCTGAACTCCCGCAACCCGGCCTCACCCGTCAACCATGCGAATATCCCGGTAACCTGCGCGAAATGTCACGGCAACGTCCGCGAGATGGAAAAGTTCAACCTCCGGCAACGGGCGGTGATGGTCACGTACGACTTGAGCGTCCACGGCGTGGCCCACACGAATGGCATGGCGACCGCGGCAGTCTGCACGGATTGCCACGGCTCGCACGATTTGCACCGCAGCACCAATCCGCAATCGAAACTCTACTGGCAGACGATGCCGGCCACATGTGGCAAGTGTCACGACAACGTCCGTCAGACGTACAACCGGAGCGTCCACGGCAAAGCCGTCGCCGCCGGTATCCGCGACGCGCCGATCTGCACTGATTGCCACGGCGAACACACGATCCAGGCGGTGAAGGATGCGACCTCGAAGGTCTCGCCGTCGCACATCCCGGAGACATGCGGCTCATGCCACGGCGCGGAACGCATTGCCGCGCGCTACCAACTTTCGCCAGACGTTGTGTCGTCGTACATGGCGAGCTTCCACGGTCTGGCGATGCAGTTCGGCGGCGCGACAGTTGCCAACTGCGCGTCGTGCCACGGTTTCCACGATGTCCTGCCGTCGAGTGATCCCATGTCCTCCGTCAACAAGGCGAACTTGCCGCAGACCTGCGGCAAATGCCATCCCGGCATCGGCAACCGGCTGGCCAACGGCGAAGTGAAAGTTCACAACTTACCGGGCGCGGCAAAGGGCAAGCCGTGGTTGGTTAATTTTGTCTCGCGATTTTACATCGTCATCATCGTCCTCACGATTGGGGGCATGGGCGCGTTCAACCTGCTCGACTACGTCGCCAAGGTGCGCGTCCACATGGCGGCGGTGAAGGCGTCACCGCACTCCGAAGAACGCTTGCCGAAACTGGCGCGGCTGCAACACGCTTTGCTCGTCGTGATGTTCGTGTTGCTGGCGTATACCGGCTTTGTGCACAAGTTCCCGGATGCGTGGTGGAGCTGGCCGTTCAAAGTCTTACCGGGTGGGGGCGATTTGCGCGGGTTGATTCACCGGATCTGCGGTTGGGCATTTACCGGGTTGTTTGTGGTGCATCTTATCGTGTTGTTCTGCACGCCGCGCGGCCACGTCTATCTCAAGCAACTCTGGGTGGCGAAACATGACCTGAGCGATTTCTTTCTCACGCTCGCCGGCAATCTGCGGTTACGGCCGGCCAGCGTGCCGCACCGGCGGTTCAACTATGCCGAGAAGGCGGAGTATTGGGCCCTGATCTGGGGGTCGTTTGTGATGATCATTTCCGGCGCGATGCTGATCTTCACCGAGACCGTGCTGCGGATGTTGCCGAAAGTCTGGCACGACGTAGCGCAGGTGATTCACTTCTACGAAGCGGTGCTCGCGACGTTGGCGATTGTCGTCTGGCACTTTTACTGGGTGATTTTCGATCCGAAAGAATTCCCGATGAACCCGGCGTGGCTCATCGGGAAGAAGGCTGGGCATGCTGGGGAGGGCGAGACTCCCGGCGAGCCAGATCATTCGCCCAGCGGCGGCTCGGCGGGAGCCTCGCCCTCCCAAACCATTGTCACCCCGGGAAAGGGAGAATCTCCCGATGTTCCCCATTAGACATGTTGTAGTCGCCGTCATCCTCAGTACGGCGGTTTGGGCGGAAGAAGACAAAACTTCCGACCGGTGCGCGCTTTGTCACGAAAAAGCGACGCAAGAGTGGGCGGCGTCTCCGCATGCGCAGACGATGAACGACCAGTTCGTCAACGAGTGGACGAAACAAGGCAAGAAGTTTGAATGCCTCGTCTGCCATACGAGCCAGTTTGATCGCAAGGCCGGGACGTTCTCGCACGAAGGCGTTTCCTGCGAATCGTGTCACGGCGCGATGAAGGAAGACCACCCGGATAAGACGAAGATGGTGTTGCCGGCGACGTCGGAGGTTTGTCAGAGCTGCCACGGCATCACGTATGGCGAGTGGCGCGTCAGCTTGCACGGCCAGAAAAACATCCGCTGTTTCGATTGCCACAAGATGCACGGCATGGCGCAACGCAAGGATAAGCCCGATGAAATGTGCGGCACGTGTCACACCGACCGGCTCAAGGACTTTTCACACGCAACGCACGCGGTCGAAGGCTTGCATTGCTTGAGCTGTCACATGCCGGAGGTGAAGGCGTCGGTGATGAAGATTCGCGGTCTCGGCGTGCGCGGGCACACTTTCGGCGTCGGCGCGGAAACGTGCGCGAATTGTCACCGGGAAATGGTCCACGCCAGCCATGAACGGGCGTCGCTCGAAGAGGAGGTTCACAAACTGAAAGCCGCGACCCCGGAAAAGATTCAGGCGCACTCTGCCGAGTTGGAGAAGGAAGCTGTGAAGTTGCGGGAGACTGTCGCGGCCAACCGGCGTGTTTTTCCGCCGCTCATCGGTTTGGCATTTGTGCTCGGGATTTTTCTCGGCTTCGCGTTGCCGCATTTCCGCGCGAAGAAACCTGTGGAGGACGAAATCCGATGATCTCCCGGCGCCGATTCCTTCAAGCGGGCGTGACCGGCGCGCTGACTGTGATTGGCGCGCGCGGAGCGTTTGCGGAGACGAAAGTCGACCCGGCGGATTCTGCGGGCGTGCTGGTGGATCTCACGCGGTGCATTGGTTGCCGGGCGTGCGAGAACGCTTGCCGAGTGCGTGCCGGGTTTGCAGGCTTACCGACGGCATCCATCGGCTACGGTGAAGGCGACGGGCAATTGAACTTCCGGTCGCGGACGTTTATTGATTTCCGCAATGGCAACCGGAAACAGAAACAGCCGGTCAAACGCCAATGCATGCATTGCCTCGAACCGGCGTGCGTGTCGGTTTGCCCAGTGGCGGCGCTGGAGAAGACGGCTGCCGGGCCGGTCGTCTACCACGAAAAGATCTGCATCGGTTGCCGGTACTGCATTCTCGCTTGTCCATTCAATGTGCCGAAATACGAATGGGACAACGCGCTCATGCCCCGCGTCAGCAAATGCGATTTCTGCGCCGACCGGCAAGCGGCGGGTCGCCCCCCGGCTTGCGTCGCGGCCTGTCCGACCGGCACGTTGAAGTTCGGCCAGCGCGGTGAATTGCTCCAGGAAGCGAAAGCGCGGCTGGATTCGCAGCCGGACCGGTATGCCGCGGTGTATGGCGATAACATCGTCGGCGGCACATCGTGGCTGTACCTAACGGATACGGCACCGGAAGAACTCGGTTTTCCGAAAGGTCTGCCGAATGCCGGGTTGCCGCAGTTGACGTGGAAAGCGATTGCGAAGTTGCCGTTCGTGGTCATTGGCGTCGGGTTGATGCTTAGCGTCATCGTGCGCTGGCGGTCCGGTTGTAGCCGCGCTTCTGTGAAGCGCGGGCCGGGCGACGTGGGCAAGTCCAGCGACGCGCTTCACAGAAGCGCGGGTACACCAGAGGGCGAGCGCCATGCATGACTTCACCTGGCTGCTGATTATTTTTCGCATCGTCGGCGTGCTGGTCGGAATCAGCGCGGCGATCTTTGCGTGCTGGCTTTTGTCGGGCCGGCAATTTCCCAAACATTTGACGAGCGCAGTTTTTGGTTGGTTGCTACTCATCGGGCTGTGGGGTCTCGGCGGGTATGCGTTGACGACCCGGTACGCACTCGGACTCGGCGCGGTGACGAATCTGTCGGATCAATTCCCTTGGGGTATTTGGAAGGCGCTTGTGCTTTGTGGAATCTCGTTCGCTGCCGGCGGGTTTCTCACGGCGTGCATGGTCTACATCTTTCGGATCCGGGTGTTTTACCCGATCCTGCGGCCGGTCGTGCTCGCGGCTTATCTGGGGTACATGCTCTCGGCGTCGGGTTCGTTGCTCGTCGACCTCGGCCGGTATCACCAAATCTGGCGGCCGATCTTCTTCTGGCAGCATCGCTCGGTGCTCTTCGAAGTCTCGTGGTGCGTGATGCTCTATACCGGCGTGTTGACGGTGGAGTTTGCGCCGATGCTGCTCGATAAACTCGGCTGGCATAAACTGGCGCACTTCGTCCACGCAATCACGGTGCCGTTCGTCATTTGCGGCGTTGTGTTGTCGACGCTGCATCAATCGTCGCTGGGCTCGCTGTTTCTGATCGTGCCGAACAAACTGTTGCCGCTCTGGTACACGCCGTTGCTGCCGATTCTGTTTTTCCTCAGCGCGCTGGCGTCCGGGTTTGCGATGGCGATCTTCGTATCAGCGCTGGCGTTCTGGACGTTTCGCCGGCCACTCGATCCGCGGGTGTTGACTTCGCTCGCAAAGGGAATGACGCCGGTCTTGCTCGTGTACTTGTTTCTGCGCGTCGTGGATCTGACCGCGCGCAATGCCTGGCGGTTTGTCTTTGACAATCCGCTGCAAGGGTTCACGTTCACGGTGGAAATGCTCCTGCTGACGTTACCGTTGTTTGTCGTATTGCGCACCCGTTGGTCGGGCCGGCGGCGCTGGGCGTTCGCGGCGGCGATCCCGGTGATTCTCGGCGTGATCTTAAACCGGCTCAACGTCGCGTGGATCGGACTCTTGCCGGGGACGGGGGCGCATTATGTGCCGTCGTGGATTGAGACGACGGTGACGTTGAATCTGGTTTCGGTCGGCGTGGTCATCTTCGGGATCGCGGCCCGGTATCTGCCGTTGTTTGAACACGCGACACCCGGTAACGAGGGGGGGCTGGCGCATGCTGCGGCGTAGTCTCACTGCGAAAGTGTTGCTGGCCGTCGGCGTGACGGTGGCGGTGGTGATCGCCATCTACACGTACTTTGTCATTCGTGTGCAAACGGTGTGGTGGCACGAACGGACGCAGGCGCAGAACGTCATCGCTGCTTCGATGATCCACGAGTACTTGAACGGCGTCATGCTGAGTGACCGGCATGAGGAGGTCCAAGGCTTCCTGTTAAAGTTGCAGAAGTCTGACGAGATTTCCCGAGGCCGGATCATCACGCCCACCGGTCGCGTCATCTTCTCGACGGAAACACAAGAAGTCGGCCAGGTGGCGATGAATACCCCGGCCGAACTCTTTGTGGCCGGTCAAGTCCTCCAAGGTGTGCGGGTCGTGAACGGCCAGAAGTTTGCCACCGCGATGCGTCCGGTCAGCAACTCCGACACTTGCCAGAAGTGTCACGAGACGCGGCAGCCATTTCTCGGAGCGATTATCACCGAGCGGTCGCTCGCACCGGCGGACGCCAACATCGCCACTAACCGGAATCTATTGATCGTCTATGGCGCACTCATCTTCTCCCTGGTTGGCATCGTCATCTGGTTGTTGATTGTCCGGTTGGTCAGCCAGCCGGTCAGTAGTCTGCTGGCGCAAATGCGGCGCGTCGAGCGTGGTGATCTGACCGCGCGCGCGGAAGCGTACCGGCCGGACGAAATTGGCGAGCTGGCCCGTGACTTCAACGCGATGGTGCGCAGTCTGCAAGCCGCCAAAGCCGAGTTGCACGAATCGCATGAGAAACAGATGCAACAAGCCAGCAAGCTCGCCACCATTGGCGAACTGGCGGCCAGTATCGCCCACGAGATTCGCAATCCGCTCGCCGGCATCGGCGCCGCGGTGGAGGTGCTGGCGGAGAACCGGCCGCCGCAAGAACGGGAGATTGTCGGTGAGATTCGCCGGCAAATCACGCGCTTGAATAACACGCTGCGCGAATTGCTCGATTTCTCCCGGCAACGCGAGCCGGAGGTCGCGGCGTGCGACGTGATTGAATTGATTCGACCGATGCTCGCGTTGGTGCGGCCGGATGCGCAGAAGCAGCATGTCCGGATTGTCGAGGACGTAGCGGCTGACTTGCCGGCGATTACGGTGGATGCCGGGCAGGTGCAGCAGGCGGTGCTCAATGTCATGCTCAACGGCATCCAGGCGATGCCGGCCGGCGGGATATTGACGGTCGGCGCAAAGATGGCCGACGGCCATGTGCGCATCACGGTGCAGGATACCGGCGTGGGGATTTCGGAGGAGAATCTCGCGAAGATCTTTTCCCCGTTCTTTACGACGAAACATCAGGGGACCGGCCTCGGGCTGGCGATAACCCGGTCCGTCGTCGAGAAGAATCAAGGGTTGATCACAGTCACAAGTCAAATGGGTCACGGCACGACGTTCACGTTGGAGTTTGTGGCGTGCGCCCGGGAGGTTGCGGTTTATGCCTAAAACTAAAGTGCTCATCATCGACGACGAGAAACTCGTGCGTTGGTCGTTGGAACAGAAACTGACTCGCGAAGGGTACGAAGTCGAATCCGCGCCGACCGGCGAGGAGGGACTGAATATGATTCGCGAGGACGGGTTCGATCTCGTGCTGCTCGATCTGCGGCTGCCCGGCATGGACGGCGTGCAGGTGTTGCGGGAAATCCGCAAGCTCGAACGCGAGATCGGCGTGGTCATGCTCACGGCGGATACCGGGTTGGCGCAGGCGGTCGAGTGTGTCCGGCTTGGGGCGCACAACTATCTGACGAAGCCGTTTGAGTTTGATCAGGTCAAGGTCGCGTTGGAAAAGGCGCGCGAGGACACGAAGCTGCGCCGGGAAGTCACGCGGATCCGCCGGCAACAACGCCGGAAGTTTTCCATCGAGAATCTCGTCGGCCAAAGCGCGGCGATGCGCGCGTTGCGGGAAATGATTACGCGGATCGGCGAGAGCGATGCGACGAGTGTGTTGATTGAGGGCGAGAACGGGACCGGTAAAGAGTTGGCGGCGCAGGCGATTCATTACGGGAGCGCGCGCGGGAATCAGCCGTTCATGGCGATCAATTGCTCGGCGATCCCGGAGAATCTGATCGAGAGCGAGTTGTTCGGGCACGACCGGGGCGCGTTCACGGACGCGAAGACGGCGAAGAAGGGATTGTTCGAGTTGGCCGATGGCGGGACGGTGTTGCTGGATGAGATCGGCGATATGCGGCCGATTTTACAGGCGAAGCTGCTGCGGGTTTTGGAGTCGCGACAGTTTTACCGGGTGGGCGGGACGCAGCCGATCACGGTGGATGTGCGCGTGATTGCGGCGACGAACAAGAATCTGGAAGAGGCGGTGAACAACGGCGAGTTCCGGCAGGATTTGTATTACCGGCTGAAGGTGATTTCGGTGCGGATGCCGGAGTTGCGAGGGCAGGCGGAAGATATTCCGTTGTTGGCCCGGCATTATCTCCAGCAATTTGCGGAGGAATACGCCAAGCCGGTGAAGCAGCTTTCTGAGCCGGCCGCGCAGGTGTTGGCTGCATATTCGTGGCCGGGTAATGTGCGCGAGCTGCGCAATGTGATTGAGCGGTTGGTGATCTTGGAGCATGCCGAGGTGCTCGGACCGGAACAGCTGCCGGCCGATTTGCGCCGGCCCGGTAAGCCGACGAGCCGGGGGTTGATTGAATTGCCGGCGGAAGGTGTGGCGTTGGTGGATGTGGAACGGGAGTTGGTCCGGCAAGCGATGGAGCGGGCAGATGACAATCAAAGCCATGCGGCAGCGTTGCTAGGTTTGGAGCGGGATGCCTTGCGGCGGCGGTTAATCAAGTATGGGTATTTGACTAGCACTCCGGCAGAGGTCAATCCGGCCTGAAGGAGTCGGTTCCAAACATGGGCCGCGTCATGCCAGTCTTCAATGGGGATGAATGTCAGACCGCAGCGGTCGTTGACCCAATGACATTGCCGACATCCGCCGTCACCAGCCACCGACCCAGGGACGCCTGTCGAAGTGTCTCTGTCGTTCCTCGCCTTGTATGGTCTTTGGAGTGCAAAATGAGATTACCGCCACCGCCGAATCGCCGAAGACCGCCCGCCGCTAGAACCCTCACCCTAACCCTCTCCGGTCGAACGGGAGAGGGGATCCGTTCTCCTCTTCCCCCATCGTTTGGGGGATAGGACTTAGGTGAGGGCGTGGGGCTGCCCAAAACTTCGAATTGCACCCGCAGAGGGGATTATCGACCGCAGCCGCGTCGTCAACATGGTAGGTAAACACCCCATAGACCGGCCACCCGTGTTCTGTAGAATCTTTCGACAAGTAGGAGCGGCGAGAGTTACCGGCGGTCAATGCAGTGAAGTGCTGAAGTAAATTATGACAATGGACAGGCCAATGACAATTAGCCCGATCAAAGTGAGTATCCAGCCCAGCATTTTGCCGGTTAACATTTCGGTTCCTCGTTTAGCACCGGCTGTGCCTCGGCTTGCGCGTGCTTGGGAGCGGGTCATTTCTTGCGCGTTATCACGCGAAGTTCTGCGCGATTGTGCGCACGCAATCGGCGCTCTTTCCATGCGGTCAGCGGTGCGGCATGTTTATGCGGCTGTCAATGTGGAGGTTGTGGTGTAGGGGTAATACGCTGGCACATCGGTTGCCTCTCTAGGAAAACGGAGAACAAAAAAACTATGAGAACATCCACTATCATGAATACAGCGGTTACAAAGGCCATCGTTTTCGCGGCGTTGCTCGTATCCTCGGTCGTTTGGGCATCGACCCCGAAGCCGGCGCAAACGGGCGTCATCGTGCCGGGCGGCACGCAGACTTCCGGGGGGACTATCAACTACGGCTTCATCCTGACGGCCACAGAGCCAGGTTCGTTGCAAGTCACGGCCTCCATTAAGCTCGGGAGTTGGAAGGCCAGCTTCCCGGACCTCACCGCCTCGCCTGACGCGGGCGTGACGCCGATTACCGGGCCGACGATTAGTATTCCGCCCGGCGTGCAAGGTTCGGCGACGTTGAAGGTGCGGGTCAAGTTTAACGGCAAGTCGATCACCAAACGGTCGATCGTCGTGCCGATCAACGCGGCGCCGGTCAGCGTGGCGACGGTGGTGACAAACCTCTTGGATGTGGGTTTTGAGAACAGCGTAACGTTGAATGGCGCGATTGTTCCGGCGAGCGACTTGGTGAGTCCGACGTATGCGTGGACGCAGACGGCCGGGATGCCGGTCGCTCTTAGTTCTGTCAGTGCGTTGGCGCCGACGTTTACGACGGGCCACGTGACGAACTTTGTGGATATGACTGAGAAATTTGGCGAACTCGACGGGCTCGCGTTGGATGCGGAGCAGGTGATTGAAAGCACATACAAGTTTCAATTGGTGGTGAGCGGCACACGGACCGGTCTGTTTACAGTCGTTTGCGCAAGCGCGTCACCGAAGCAGCCGAATGTGCCGGTCGGACTCCTGGCGTATTTCAAGGGCGACACCAACAGCACCGACTGGACGCTACTGTCGAAGCCGGTCGAATCGACGGCGACGTTGTCCCATGCGAATTCGTTGACTCCGGCCTTGCGGCCGGATGTGGTCGGCACGTACATCATCAAAGACAACGTGTCCGGCGCGATTCGGACGAACACCGCCGCGACTTGGACTGGTGTTGAATTCTGCGCCATCTGCCACGGCCCGGGCAATACCGTTGGCAATAAAGATATGGTCACACCGTGGGCGAAGACCGGGCACTCCGGCTTCTTCAAGGAAATGATTAATGAAGGTCCGGCGTATTACAACGAAAGCTGCATCGTGTGTCATACCGTCGGCTACAACAAAGCCCCGACCGCGAATAACGGCGGCTTTGACGATGTCGCGGCGGCGAATGGCTGGACATTCCCGACCTCGATCAAGTCCAATAACTGGGACGCGATTCCGGTTCAGGTGCAACGGCTCGCGAACATCCAGTGCGAAAGCTGCCATGGCCCGGGAAGTCAGCACCCCGGCGCAACTTCCGTGAGCTTGAATGTGGCCGTCTGCGCCCAGTGCCATCAAGACGGGCATTATCATACTCGCGTTGAACAATGGGAGCGGTCGCCGCACTTCAAAGGCTTCAAGGAAGTCTCCGAAATTGAAGGCGAGAACGCCACCTGCGCCCGGTGTCATGCCCCCGACGGTTTTGTGGACGTGGCGAAACGTATCGCCAACGGCCAGGATGTTGTCACGGCCTCCGCGACGAACAACTATGCGAAGGGTGTCGGCGAACTGATCTGCCAAGGCTGCCACGATCCGCATCACACCTTCGACAATCCCGAGCGTCATCAACTGCGCATCTACGACGAGGTCGTGATCGGTGCGCCGGCCGCTGCGAACAGTATCATCTTGTCGAACCAAGGTGCGGCGGCGACCTGCTTGTACTGTCACAACTCGCGGCGCTTGCCGACGCAGTTATCGTCAGCCGCGAATCCCAACAGCCAATATTACAAGAGCATTCGTGGTGGCCAGATTGCCGGCCCGCATGAAAGCCCCGTCGCCGAAGTGTTCAACGGCCTCGGCGCGATTACGTATGGCGTCACAATGGGCAATACGTTCCATACTTACGCCGCCAACTGCACCACCTGCCACATGTATCCCAATCCTGCGATTGGTGCGGCTGGGCATAATCAAGTCGGCGACCACACCTTCAACATGACCTACAGCGACGGCAGCAACACCGTTGAGAACATCGCCGCCTGTAATCAGTGCCATGCCGGCGCGTTTGCGGTGGATACGTTCGACTTCAAGTCCGCTGTCGCGAAGGACTGGGACGGCAACGGTCTCATCGAAGGTGTCCAATCGGAAACCACCGGCTTGCTCAATGATCTGCGGATCTTGATCAATACCACCGGCTGTGCATCGATCACGAACGCGACCGGCGACTACACTGGGTTTAGTGCGACCGGTCTTTCGACCAACGCCGTCATCAAGGATGCGCAACTCAAAGCTGCGTGGAACTGGATGCTCATCAACCGCGACAAGAGCAAGGGCGTGCACAATCCGCTCTTCACGATCCGTCTGCTGCAAACCACTTGGACGGATCTGAGTACCAACTACACCGGTAACGCAACGAATACGTTCATCAATACGTTCCCGAGTGCGACCCTCCGGTAAAGCAATGTAACAGCTGATCAGCCCGGGCGGCCGCTTCAAAGCCCGCCCGGGCTTCGGCTTAAAAGGAAATGGTGAAGTCAGCACAACACGCAACGAGAATGACCGTCACCGCCATCGCGGCTGTGGCCGTTGCCGTCGGAATTATCTCGTGTGCGACCGTGGATCGCGTCGTGATTGCCCCGCCGATGATTGCCGGCGCGAAGTATGTCGGCATGGATCAGTGCGCGCTCTGCCACGAGAAACAAGTCAAAGACTTCAATCTCACTCAACACTCGCGCATCCAACTTCGTGAGACCGTCGAGAAGGACGAAGTGCAAGGTCTCGGTTGCGAAGGCTGTCACGGTCCCGGCAGTTTGCATGTGGATGCCGGCGGCGGCAAGAAAGGCGACCGGCTCATCATCTCCGGTAAGGATCCCGAGAGCTGCTTCCAATGCCATCTCGATAAGAAGGCGGAATTCAGTCTGCAATTTCATCACCCGGTCAAAGAGGGCAAGATGGATTGCACCGCCTGCCACAATCCGCACGGCGCGAACATCCAGGCGTCGGTGGAAGCGCCAATGAATCGCGCGAATGAAACCTGCGCCGCGTGTCACCGGAATGAATCCCGGCCACACGTGTTCGAGCACGAGGCGCTGCGCGAGGGTTGCGTCTCTTGTCATAATCCACACGGTTCGATCAACCCGAAGCTGCTCGTTCAGCGCGATAACAATCTCTGCCTGAAATGTCACGCGCAAGTGGCCTTGGGCAGTTCATCGGGTACCACCTCAATCGGCAAGATGCCGCACGCGGGCTTTGGCCCAACGGAATTCTTAAAGCAAGGCACTTGTTTCAGCGCCGGCTGTCACACCGCCGTGCACGGGTCGGACGTCAACACGCATTTACGATACTGAGATGAACGCGCAACTTACGATCCCTTGTAGCCGCGCTTCTGCGAAGCGCGGGAAGCGGGTGTTCCGGCAATCGGCGCTTCGCAGAAGCGCCGCTACAATCGCCCTCTTGGCTGGCGTGTTTGGTCTGACTGCTTCCGCCGACGAACCCAAGACCAATGGCTGGCCGGACGTTTCCATCACGCCCAGCGTCCAATACATCTCAGTCAAAGGCGATCAAGATCAGTTCCGCGCCAATCAATGGGTGCACGACGGTTGGACCTACGGCGTGGACTCCGCGACGTTACAGCAGTCGCTCAGCAAAGACACCACGCTCGACTTCACCGGGCGCGCGATAAGCGATGGCGACTACAAACTCACTCTCGACGTCACGAAGAAGGATGTCGGCTTCGTCCGAGCCGGCTTCTCTCAATACCGGAAATACTCCGATACGACCGGTGGCTACTTCCAGCCCTTCAGCGTCCCTTCGTTTACTCTGCCCGGTGACTTCGCGCTCAACGTCGGCAAAATCTACGCCGACATCGGGCTGACCTTGCCGAACTTGCCGGTGTTCATCCTCGGCTATGAACGCGATTACCGGACCGGCCAGCAATCATTGCTCGAGTGGGGCAGTGTCACCGAAGGCACGACGACGCGGAAGATTTATCCGTCCTACCAGAACGTCGACGAACACGTGGACATCATTAAATTCGGCGTGACGCACGACATCAAGAGCGTCCACGTCGATAACCAATTCCGCTACGAATATTACAAGACCGACACCACCAAAAAGGATGGCTCAGTCGACTTGAACACCGCGACCTCGAAGACCACGACCATCAAGGAGGAATACAACCACGACGCGTTCTACAACACATTCCGGATGGACAGCCACCTCAACAACAAAGTCTACTGGTCGCTGGGCTACCTGTTCACGACCCTCGATGGCAATGCCGGCGTGGCTGTCAGCACGCCGCCGCCGCTGGTCGCCACCAGTAAAAACTGGGCAACCCAAGTCGTGAACAACAACCTCAGTTCCCATCTCCTCAGTTTCAATATGCTGTTTGGGCCATTTTCCGGTTTTAACATCTATGCCGGCGTCCAAGCCGAGTTCACCGATACCGACGGCTACACCGACGCGTTGCTGACCCAAGGCATCGCGGCTACTACAACGAACAAGATTCACTCCAGCAACAACAAGCAAAGCTTCGAAGAAACCCTCGGCGTCCGGTACAACAAAATCGCGTTCACCACCCTCTACGCCGAAGCGCGCTGGACCGAGCAATCCATCGACCTCAACGAACGCGAAACCGAAAACGCCGCCCCCGACTTCCAGCGCCAGACCGACACCGGCGTGGTCCGGCAGGATTACCGGGTCGGGTTCAACACCGCGCCCGTGCGCCGCCTCACCCTGAGCGGCCAATACCGGTACGCTTTCTATCACAACGACTACAACAACAACGTCGACACCGAGCTCGGCTACCCGGCCTTCATCAACTTGCAGGATTTCGAGACCGATGAAGTAATGGGGAAGGTGACTTGGCGCGCCTGTTCCAAGTTGACCGCGGCGTTTACATATCGCTACGTCGATACCGATATCACGACCGGCACCGATGCCGTGCCCGCGATCACCCCCGGTGGCCAGGTAACCTCGGGCCGGTATAACGCCAACATCTACAGCGTCAGCGCGACCCTCACCCCCATCTCGCGGCTGTACCTGACCGGGCTACTCTCGCTCCAAGACACGTGCACCACCTCCTACAACAACAACAGTCCGGCCGTCGCAGCCTACCGGGGCAACGTCTACACCGTCATCAGCACGCTCGGCTATGCCCTCGACAAAAAGACCGACGCCACTTTGGAATACTCGTACTCCAGCGCGAGCGACATCACCGGCAAAGATGCGAACGGTTTACCGCTCGGGGCGGACTATCGCGCCACCGGCATCATCGCCGGCCTCGCCCGCAAGATCAACGACCACACCCTCGTCCGCGTCCGCTACGGTTGGTATCAGTATGACGACGCCGCTTCCGGCGGTGCGAACAACTACACTGCCCAACTCGTCAGCGCCAACTGCACCTTGCGGTTCTGACAGCTTGTCCATTCGGCAACGCCAACTCGACAGATTGTCAAGCTGGGCGCGATGACCGTCTGCGCTTCATTTCCCTTGAAATAAGGGGGTTGTGTGCGTTTCGCGCACCTTGGCATTGCCGCTGCAATTGGAGTGTTCGGGTCGCAAACCGCAATGAGAACAACACACAGGAGAAATACCCAGCAATGAAAAGGTTCGTAGTTATTTCGCTACTAGTGGCCGCCCGGGTCTTTGGGGCCGACGGCACCATTTCCGGCGCCGTGACGATCAACGGAAAGAACGACATGAAAGGCTTCAAGCTTCAGGAAGCCGTCATTCGCATCCAAAGCAAGGACGCCCCGGCCGCCGCCGAGGAATCCATCGGCCCGAAGAAAGTCGCGGCGAACATTGACCAGAAGGATAAGACCTACGTCCCTCACGTCGTCGCCATCCCGGCGGGCACCGCGGTCGAATTCCACAACAGCGATCCGGAATTGCACAACCTCCACGGCGATTGCGTCGAGAACCCTGAGTTCAATCTCGCGCAGCCGCCGGAAGGCAAACCTGTCAAACGCCTTTTCGCCAAACCGGAAGTCGTGAAGCTCATCTGCAACGTTCACCCCGACATGCTCGCGTGGATCATCGTCTGTGCCGACCCGCATTTCGCAATGCCGACCACCACCGGCGCCTACGAGATTACCGGCGTCCCGCCCGGTAACTACACGGTCACGTTGTGGCACGAAAAGTTTGAGGAAGTAAAAAAGGAGCTCGTCGTCAAAGCCGGCGAAAAAACTGAACTAAACTTCGACCTCGACCGGTCGGCAACCATCCGGAGACGCTAATGAAAATCATCACCCTCATCCTCGCCTTGGCTGCGACCACCGCGGCCTTCGCCAAAGACAAACCGGCCCATGTGTTTCACCTGTACTCAATCGACGGCGAACTCACCCTCGCTGACGACAAGACGATGTACGTCGTCGGTTTCGCCAACTGGGACGATAACTTCGGCCCGGCCCCCTCACCGATCACGCCGGAGGTGCAAAAGAAACTCTCCGAGCGTCTGACTGTTCCCGGCCCGACGATCCGCGTGAAGAAGGGCGAACACGTCCAAGTCGTCTACCATCATGCCGGCCACATCGTCGCCGACGAACACAGCGCGTTCTGCAGTGTCTCGCACACGATTCATTTCCACGGGCTGGATTTGATTCAGGCGATGGACGGAACGCCCGATCTGCCGTTACCGGCAATTACCCAGGGCAAGAGTTACACCTACGACTTCACGCCCGACTACGAAGGCACATACATGTATCACTGCCATGTCGATTCCTCGACGCACATCATGCTCGGCATGTACGGCGCGCTCATCGTTGAGGGCAACAAACCCAAGACGATCTACGGCTACAAGTACGACCGGGAATACACCCTCCTGCTCAGCGAAATGGATAGCACCCACAACGAAGCCATTCGCACCAAAGGCCGGTACGACCTCCTGAAATGGCGCACCGATTACTGGCTGATGAACGGCCGCATCTTCGTCAGCGATCTCAAGAACCCGCTCTCGACCATCAACGACCCCAAGTCACGGATCGTCTGCAAGCCCGGCGAGACGGTTCTGATACGGTTCTTGGCAGTGGGTTTCAAACACACCTTCGCGATGCATCCCCACGGCTATCACATGCAAGTCATCGGCACGGACGGCCGGAAGTTGAGCTCGCCCTACGAGAAGGACACCATCCCGATCGTCAGCGGCGAGCGCTACGACGTGCTCGTCAAGATCGGCGAGAAACACCGGGGTCTTTGCACCTCGTGTAACATCGGCAAAGGCATCTCGATCATGCATGACCACAATCTGGCCGGCGAAGCGTCCGACGGCACCTATCCGAAAGGTCCGCTCACCATCTTCGAGGTCCAATGAACTCGCAGCGGTGTAGCTGCGCTTCTGCGAAGCGCAGTTGGCCGGCATCGGTCGAACTCAGCTCCAACCGGACGGAGGTTCTTGCCAACGCATTGTGAACGCTGAAGTCCCAACCCCCGTCGCGCTCCGGTATCAAGACCAGCGCGGTCTCGATCAGGTGCCGGCGTATGCCACGGGGTTGCAGTTGCGGATTGGTGACTCGCGGCAAGTCTACGTGGCTTTGTCGGCGACGGAGTTGACGCTCTACTTCGAGCCGCAATTGGCGCTGCACTACGACCTCGAAGGCCGGTTGGTCAAAGTCGCCGATGCCACGCAGTTCTGGCGGCGCGGTCTGTCCGGCCGCATGCTCTTGACGCGCAAAATGACTGAGGAAGAGGGCGGCGGCATCGCCCGCGCGGTCGTTCCAATCGACATGGCGACCGGCATCATCTCCGACGCCCACCGGCGCACGCAGGAAGTTCACGCGGCATTGCGCGACGGTCGCGCCGTGGTCGAGCTGGGGCGGCCATCCGTCCCCGAAGCCCAACAACACATCGCGCCGCTGCTTGAACTGGCGGCCGGGTTCGATGCGGAGGCTTCGGAACGCGAAGCCGAGAAGTTCCGGCAGATTTACGGGCGCGTCGCGGTCTTACCGCCCGATCAATACAACGCCCTCGTGCTCCAGGCAACCGAAGGTTGCGCCTATGCCGGTTGCACTTTCTGCGACCTGTATAAAGGCGTGGTCTTCCGGCGTAAATCGCTGGAAGAATTCCGTGATCACATCCGGGCTGTGCTGAAATTCCATGGCGATTCGCTCCGTGCGCGCCGGTCAATCTTCCTCGGAGAAGCCAACGCCCTGACGCAGCCGGCCGCGACTCTCAAAGACTTCTTCCACGTTCTGAACGAACATTTCGAATTCCCAGCGACGGAGATGCCGAGCACGGCCGTGAGCGCGAGTTGGTGGCTCGGCAGTTCGAACCGGTTCGATGGCGTCAGTTCGTTCATGGATGCGTTCGCGAATCCGAACCGGACTGTTGGCGATTATTTCGATTTGCGCCGGCTCGGCTTGCGGCGGGTATACGTCGGTTTGGAAAGTGGTGATGCCGGCTTGTTGAAGTGGCTGAAGAAGCCGGCCACCATCGAGAGTGCGCAACGCTGCATTCAACTGCTCAAACAAAGCGACATTCTCGTCGGCGTCATCGTCCTGATCGGGGCGGGCGGTCGGGAGTATGCAGCGGCGCACGTCCGCGAGACGGCGCGCGTGCTCAACGAATTGCCATTGGCGCGCAACGACCACATCTTCTTCTCGCCGCTCCACGTCTACCCCGGCGGCCAGTACAATGTCCAAGCCATGACCGATGCCGTCACGCCGTTGACTCGCGCCGAACGGCTGCTGCAGGAACAGGAAATCCGGCAGGCGTTGCGGTTTGATTCGCGGCGCGGCAAACCCTTCTTGAGCCAGTATGAACTGGAAACTTTCGTTTACTGAAACTAAACAGTGAACATCCTCGCGCCAGCCACCTTGGAAGCACCGAGCGCAATACTCGGCGGGTGGCCCCGAACTTGATGGTTGGCGCTTGATGATTTTTGATCGGAGAGGAAAGTCTTGGCAGTCAGTGCCGGCAATGCCAGACTGCGCGCATGGAAGTCCCGGGCCAGTTTCCCTACACGCGCGGCATCTATCCGACCGGCTATCGCGGCAAGTTGTGGACGATGCGCCAGTATGCCGGCTTCGGTACCGCCCGCGAAACGAACCAGCGTTACCGGTATCTGCTGGCGCAGGGCCAGACCGGGCTTTCCATGGCGTTCGATTTGCCGACGCAGATTGGGTACGACAGCGACGATGCGTTAGCGCTCGGTGAAGTCGGGCGGGTCGGCGTCGCCATCTCGTCGCGCGCCGACATGGAACAGGTTTTCGCCGGTATCCCGCTCGATCAAGTCAGCACGTCGATGACGATCAACGCAACCGCGCCGATCTTGCTCGCGCTCTATCTGGTCGTCGCGGAAGAGCAGGGCGTTCCGTGGGCGAAACTGACCGGCACGGTGCAAAACGATATTCTCAAAGAATACATCGCCCGCGGCACGTACATCTTCCCGCCCACGCCCTCGTTGCGGCTGACGGCGGACGTCGTCGAGTTTTGCGCGAAGAAAGTGCCGGGCTGGAACACGATCAGCGTTGGCGGTTATCACATGCGCGAAGCTGGTTGCACGGCGGCGCAGGAGATCGCGTTCACGTTGGCCGATGGCATCACCTACATCCAGACCTGCCGCGACCGGGGCTTGGCGGTCGATGATTTCGCCCCGCGCATTGCTTTCTTCTTCAACTGTCACCTAAATTTCTTTGAAGAGATCGCCAAGTTCCGCGCGGCCCGCCGGCTCTGGGCGCACATCATGAAGAAACGGTTCGGCGCGAAGAACGAACGCTCGCTCATGCTCCGGTTTCACACGCAGACCGCCGGCTCGACGCTCACCGCGCAGCAGCCGGACAACAACGTCGTCCGCACCACGCTCGAAGCGCTGGCTGCCGTGCTCGGTGGGACGCAGAGCCTGCACACGAATGCAAAAGACGAAGCCCTGACGTTGCCGACCGAAGAATCCGCGTTGCTCGCGTTGCGCACACAACAAATCATCGCGCACGAATCCGGTGTGACGGCCGAAACCGATCCCCTCGGCGGCAGCCGGTATGTCGAAGCGTTGACCGACCGGCTCGAACGCGAGGCGCGCGGCTATCTCACGAAGATCGATAAGATGGGCGGGATGCTTAAAGCCATCGAGAGCGGCTACGTCTACAAGGAGATTTACCGGTCCGCGAACGAACATCAGAAGGCCGTTGAGAGCAAGGCGAAGATTATCGTCGGCGTGAATGAATTCACCAGTGAGAAACTCCCGCAGTTGAAGCGGCAAAAGATTGATGCGCAACTCGAACCCCGCCGGCGCCGGGAGTTGGCGGCAATGCGGAAGAAGCGCGGCAGTGTGGATAAGCAACTCGCGGCATTAGAGAAAGCGGCGCGGGGCACGGAGAATCTCATGCCGGTGATTGTGGATTGCGTGCGCCGGCAAGTGACGGTCGGCGAGATTTGCCGGGTCTTGCGTGGCGTATTTGGGGAACACCGAGCAAGTCATTCAATATGAAACGACCAATCAAAATTCTGATCGCCAAAGCCGGCCTCGATGGCCACGAACGCGGCGCGCTCGTGGTCGCGATGGGCTTGCGCGATGCCGGCATGGAGGTCGTCTACACCGGCATCCGCAACACGCCGGAACAGATCGTCCAAGCGGCGATTCAAGAAGATGTGAATGCCATTGGATTGAGTTCACTCTCCGGCGGACATGCGGCGCAGTTTGCGCGCGTTATGCAATTGCTGAAGAAGGCCAAGGTTACCGAGATCCTCGTCTTTGCCGGTGGAATCATCCCCGACGATGATGCAAAAAAATTTAAGAAGCTCGGCATCCAAGAAGTCTTCGGCCCCGGCAGTTCGATTGCGAGCATCGTCGAATTTCTGAAAAAGAATGTTTGAAATCCGACGCCAGCCGTCGCAGGGTACGCCCACTATGTTAATCAGCAAAAAAATCAACGACGCCATCAATCAACAAATCGGCAACGAATTCGGCGCATCGCTCCAATATGTGGCGATTGCCGCACACTTTGACAGCGAGGCGCTCCCGCAGTTGTCGGCGCACTTTTATCAGCAAGCGGCCGAGGAACACGCCCACGCGATGAAGTTTGTTAAATTCCTCGTCGATACCGACGGCAAAGTTGCGATCCCCGCAATTGCCGCCCCCAAGGCGTCGTTCAAGACCGCCGCCGAAGCGGTGCAGATGTCGTTGGACTGGGAAATTGCTGTCACCCATCAGATTCATGGGTTGGTCGATCTCGCGAAGAAAGAGACCAACTACACCACTGACAATTTTCTCCAATGGTTCGTGATGGAGCAGTTGGAAGAGGTCTCCTCGATGGATCAATTGCTGAAGGTGATGCAACGCGCCGGTGAGGGTGGATTGTTGCGCGTGGAAGAATATCTCGCCCGGCATAGCGGCGCGAAGGCCGGCGCCCCCGCCGCCAGCTAAACGCTACAGACCCGAATCAAGAATTGACCGGATGGCCTTGCAGAGTTGCTCGCCGTCGTAGGGTTTTTGGAGAAAACCGAGGCAGCCTTGGGCCAGCATCCGCTGGCCTTCTTGGTCATGACAGTAGCCGCTGGAGACAATGACCCTCACACCGGGATTGATCTGCTTCATCCGGTCAAAAAGTTCCGACCCGCTCAAACGCGGCATCGCCATGTCGGCCACGACGATGTCGATCTTGTCGTGATACTCCCGGTACCGCGCCAACGCCGCCGCGCCGTCGGCCGCCGCCAAAACTTTGTAGCCTTTGGCTTCCAACGTGAGTTGCGCCATCTCGCGAATCACCTCTTCATCTTCCGCCAGCAGAATGCACTCGCCTCCGCCGCGGGATGAGGCGGTGGTTGCCGGCGCCGCGGCCGGTAATGGTTTCGTCGAGGCCGGGAGATAAACTTCGAAGGCCGTGCCGATGCCGACTTTCGAGTCCACCCGGATTTCGCCGCCGAGGTTGTGGACGATGTTTAAGATCAACGACAGTCCGAGGCCGGTGCCTTTGCCGGGGCGTTTGGTGGTGAAGAACGGTTGAAAGATGCGCTCCAGCGTGGCCGCGTCCATCCCCGTGCCGGTATCACGGAAGCTGAGCATCACGTAATCGCCATCCGGCAGGTCGACTTTAGGCCGGTAGGGGTTTTCCTTGTGGAGGCCGACGTTCTTGGTGGTGATCGTAAAAAAGCCGCCCTTCGGCATCGCGTCGCGGGCGTTGACGACGAGGTTGAGGATGATCTGTTCAAGCATCGACGCATCCACCTCGACCGGCCGGAGATTGTTGGCGTAATGCCGGAGCATGAGGATGGATTTATCGAGGCTCCGTTCGAGCATTTTCACCATGCGCTCGATTTGCTCATTGGCATTGACCACTTGCAGGCGCGGCTCTTCCCGGCGGACGAAGGACAGGAGTTGGTTCGTTAAGGCCGCGCCGCGCCGCGCGCTGGCTTCGGTGGCTTCGAGATACCGGTAGATTGGATTATCGAATTCGGTGTGTTGCTTGCAGTACGTCGCGCAGGAAAGAATGGCGGCGAGCACGTTGTTAAAATCGTGCGCGATGCCGCTGGCCAACGTGCCGACCGATTCGATTTTCTGGACGCGCACGAGGTCGTGGTACAACTCCTCGGCTTGCATCGTGACGCCGATGGCGTTGGTCACCGTGTCCATTTGCTCCGTCAACGCCGCCGGCAATTCGACGGGATGCCGGAAAAACACGCCGATGATGCCGGTGAGTTCTTCGCGGCGGACGACCGGGTTCAGCACCAGCGCCTGAATGCCTTCACGGTCGCAAAAGGTGAGGTGGATCGGCGAAGTGAGTTCGGTGGCCGGCGTCAGACTGACAAACGCTGTATGCGCCGGCTGGTCGGCAAATTGGGGAAACGTCCACGGTACGCCGGCTACGTCTTCCGCGGTGTGCGCCGTCAAACCATAGGCGCCCCGGCAAGTGAACTGCCCCGGTTTCTGTTTGTCGATTACCCAGATCACGACGAGGTCGGCGACGAACAAGGTGGCGATGTTCTGGAGCACCTCGGCTGGAATCTGGTCGAGGTTGAGCTTGTCGAGCAACGCGCGGAGAATCTGGTTGAGCGTGTGATGGCGTTGCGCGGTGAGTTGGTCCTGCGCCACTTTCTCCTTCTGTTGCAGGGCATCTAGTGCGACGCGATGGTGCCGGAGGCGCGAGGCGAGCAGGAAAATTTCAGCTGCGGCCAGGCACAGGAGAAAGATCGCCAGCGTGCCCACCGACAGATTCATTTCCACGCGCGACCCGTCCCCAAGGCGCGGGACGTAGAAAAAGCCGGCCATCAGTACGAGCGCGACGAAGTAAAGTTTCGCGCGCGGCGACCAATAACGGAGGCTATAATTGAATCGAGCAGTCTTTTCCATGCCGGTGAGAGGGTAAACCTCTCATCATTAAGCACGGAAGATGCCCAGCCACCGTTTCAGTCAAAGTCCGAGCAACTCATGAAATACCCGCACTTCGGACAGACAAATTTGCACTTCTGGTTAACAAGTTCGTGCCGGCAGCGCGGACACCACCGCCACGGCTCGTCTTTTGGCTCTTCCTCGGGTGGCGGCGCGGGATTTTCCGGTTGCATGGCCCGGTAATTACCATTAAGAACGCACCGAGCCAAGTCGCCTGATGACTCGAATATTTCTCAGCATTCTCCTCGGTTTTGCCGTCCTACCGGCTCGTGCGGTGGAAATGCTTCGGCCCGACCAACTCAAGTCCGGCATGAAAGGCTACGGCCTCTCCGTCTTCAAAGGCACGAAACCCGAACGCTTCGAGGTCGAAATTCTCGGCGTCCTGAAAAACGCCATGCCGAAACAGGACATGATTCTCATCCGCACCTCCGGCATGGATCTCGAAAAACACAAAGTCATCGCCGGCATGAGCGGCAGCCCCATCTACATCGACGGCAAACTCATCGGCGCGCTCGCATACGGTTGGTCGTTCGAGAACGAACCCATTGCCGGCGTCACCCCCATTCACAACATGCTGGCCGAATTCGGTAAGCAACCGGTCGCCGCGCCGGCCGCCGGCAACTACGGCACACCGCGTCCCTTGCTCACTCCGCTGGCGCTCGGCGGCTTCAGCTCAGCGACGATTGAAATGTTCGCCGACAAACTGGCCGGCTTTGGCTTCGTACCGGCGGCGACGGGTGGCGGCGGCGAAGCCGGTCGCGGCACAGGCCGGTACGAACCCGGCGGCGCAATCGGCGTGCAACTCATTCGCGGCGACCTCAACGCGACCGGCGTCGGGACGGTGACCTATGTGGATGGCCGGCGCGTTCTGGCGTTCGGTCACCCGATGTTTCACAGCGGCCAGATCCTCGCGCCGACTTGCGAAGCGGAAGTTCACACCATCTTGTCGAGCCTGGAACGCTCCTTCAAAATGGCGTCGCCCATCGCGGAACTCGGCGCGCTCGTCGGCGATTGGCAAAGCTGTATCGTCGCCGACACCCAGGCGAAAGCTTCGATGATTCCAATCAATGTCACCGCCGAGAATCGAGCGACCGGCGACAATGAAATCTACAAACTGGAAGTCATCGACAACCCGATGTTCAGTCCACTGCTCGCGCAGATGGCCGTCGCGGAAGCGGTCACGGCCGCCAGCGGTTCGTCCCATGACACAACCGTCCACGTGACGATGGAAGCCCAACTCATCGCGAACAACCGTGAACGAACGGTGACCGTCAGCGATACCTACTTCAATCCCAACGGCGGCCTGCTCTCACGCGATTTACTCCAGCCGGTCGCCGCGGTTTTCCAGTCGCCGTTTGGGAATCCGCAAGTGAAACGCATCACCGTCAAAGTGGTGGCGGAACAAACCCGGCAAACCGCCGAAATCCGGCGCGCGTACTTCAGCAAAGCCGAGGTGAATCGCGGCGAACGCGTCTTGCTCAACGTCGTGCTCAAGCCGTACGGCAAAGAGGAAGTCACCAAAACCATCGCCGTCGAAGTGCCGGCCGCGACGGACTCGATGAAAGCACTGGCGTTGACCGTTCTGTCCGGCAACGCCGCCCCGCCGGACCTCGCGCCGCCGGACAGCTTGGGCGATTACCTCGCCGCCCTCGAAAAACAGCATCCCGCCACCGACTTGGTCGTGCTCCTCCAAACGTCATCACAGGGTTTGCCGTACCGGGGCAAGCTCTTGAAAAAAATGCCGGCCAGCGTCCTCGGCGTGCTCGACGACACCAACCGCGCCGCGCCTGACATCCAGCAAATCGTCGCCCCGACCGATTGGGTGCTCACCGGCCAAGCCACCGTTCAAGTTCCGATCAGACAAGAATAAATTTCATGAAAACATTCAGAGCGTGGTTTCAGATTCAGTCGTTGGTAGGGACGGCGCGCCGCGCCGTCCGCATCGGGAGTGGCTCGCGGCGCTCGCGGCGCGAGCGCCCTACCATTGCCAGAAGTTGGATTCAACCACTGATCGTCGGTGCCTTGTTTCCCCTGGCAGCCTACGCCGTCAAAACCGAGCGATGGGAGATCAACACGACGCAGGACTTTCTCCGCGGCAAACTCCACCGGCTCACGCTTTCCAGCGAAGGCGATTTGCGCCTCGGCTGCGGCGCGACCAAGGCCGGCGAATTTGCGAAGGAAATCTGGTGTTCGGTGGTCGCGACCGACGGCACGATTTACTTCGGCACCGGTTCGCCGGCAGATGTCTACGTCCTCGACAAAGCCGGTAACGCCACAAAACTCTACGAGACCGATGCCATCGCAGTGACGGCACTCGCGCTGGATTCGCACGGCAACCTCTTCGCGGCCACGCTCGCCGATGGTAAGATTTTCAAGATCCCGGCCGGTAAAAAAGAGGGCGCGGAGTTTTGCCGGTTGCGCGCGCCGTACGTCTGGTCGCTCGCCATCGATAAGGATAACCGGCTATACGCCGGGACCGGGCCCGACGGAAAGATTTACCGGGTCAGCACCGACGGCAAAGCCGAAGAATGGTTTGCCGGTGAGGAAGCCAATATTCTCAGTCTCGCGCTCGACGGCGAAGGCGGGTTGCTGGCCGGCGGGAGCGACCGGGGTTTGCTCTACCGGATTGCGGAGAAAGGGAAGGGCGTCGTGCTCCATGAGTTTGCTGAAGACGAAGTCAAAACCCTCGTCGTCAACGGCGGCGATATTTACGTTGGGGTCAACAAACAGAAAGTCCGGCGGCCCCGCAATCCCGGCGGGCGGCGTCCCAGTGCGGCGGAGTTTGAAGATTTGACTATGCGTCTCACGAGTCAGTTCGGCGCGCGCGCGGAAGGCGAGCCGGGAGCGCAGGCGCGTGAGACCCCGCCCGAAACACGTTTGGTCAACGTGCTTTCCGGGACGCTCTACTTGCGCAACGCCAACGGGCGCGTCGACCGGTTGGCCACGTGGGAGAACGAAGCCATCATGGCGTTGGCGCGGGACAGTGCCGGCGGGATCATCGTCGGTGCTGCCGGTCAGGGGCGCGTGTATCGCGTGCAAGGCAGCGACCGGTGGGATTTGCTCTTCGACTTGGACGAACAACAAGCGCTGACATTGGCGACACGCGACGGCAAACTCGCCTTCGTCGGCACCGGCAACATCGGCAACGGCTACGTGATCGACAGCCAACCCGCGGAGACCGGTGAGTACACGAGCGAGATTCACGACTGCAAATTTCTCACCACTTGGGGCAATCTCGCCTGGAAAGGGACCGGCGCCGTGACCGTCGTCACGCGCACCGGCAACACCGCGTTGCCGGATAATACGTGGTCGGCTTGGGCGCCGGCCGCGCCCAAAGTCGCCAGCCCGGCCGGCCGGTTCATCCAAGTGCGCGCGCAACTGACGCGGGCGGCGGAGCCGGTCGTGGAATCGGTGGGGGTTTACTTTCGGACACAGAACCAGAAGCCGGAAGTGTTTGCCGTTGAGTTTGGCGACAAACCGAAGCCGGAGAAACCGAAAGAGGGCGACGAGAAACCGGTCGAACCCAAGCCCGACGAATCGCGTTCGAAACCGGCGCTCGTCGTTAAAAAAGTGTCGTGGCGGTCCGACGCCAAGGATGGCGATATTTTAGTGTACCGGGTGTTCTACCGAGCGGAAGGGGATGTCACGTGGGTGCCGATGCCATTGGAGAAGCCGTTGAAGAAGATGGAATACTTCTGGGACACCGAATCGATCCCCGACGGCTGGTACCGGCTGAAGGTCGTGGCCAGTGACGAAGAATCCAATGCGGCCGGTGAGGCGCTGACGGACGAGGCAATCAGCGAACCGGTCAAAGTGGACAACACCCGGCCCGTGGTGGCAAACCTGACCCTGACCGGCACGCTGCTGTCGGGTATCGCGCGCGACAACCTCAGTCTGCTCCGGTATCTCGAATACGCGGTCGACGGTGGCGAATGGACATTCTTTGGGCCGAAGGACAGCGTGTTCGACGACCGCGAGGAGGCGTTCGAGGTGAAACTCGATTCGCTCAAGCCCGGCCTGCATTCGATTGCCGTCCGCGCCACGGACGACGAAGGCAACATCGGCGTCGAAAAAATAGCGGTGCGAGTCAAATGATGTTGTAGCTGCGCTTCTGTGAAGCGCAGGTCGGCGTCGGCGCTTCACAGAAGCGCCGCTACACCTAGAAACATGATCCAGCTCGAAAATGTCAGCGTCGAGTATCGCTTGAAGGCCGAGCGCATTCAGGCGCTGCGCAACGTGAATCTCGAGATCACCGAAGGCAGCTTCGACGCGATCATGGGCGCCAGCGGCTCCGGTAAGACGACGCTCATTCAATTGATTGCCGGGTTGCTCACGCCGACGGCCGGCACCGTCGTCGTGTCCGGGCAGAATCTGCAGCAGTTGAACGACCGGGCGATCTCGGAGTTTCGCAACCGGACGATCGGGTTTGTTTTTCAGTTCTTTAATCTGCCGAGCTATTACACCGCCCTCGATAATGTCGCGTTGCCGTTGGTGTTTGTCGGCGTGGCCGAGAGCGAGCGGCGGGAGCGCGCCCGGCAACTGTTGTGTGAGTTTGGTTTGGAGGAGCGCCTCAATCACAAGCCCGACCAACTTTCCGGCGGCGAAGCGCAACGCGTCGCCATTGCGCGGGCGCTGATCAGCAATCCGAAAGTCATCCTGGCCGACGAGCCGACCGGGAATCTGGATCGCGAGACTGGGACGCATGTATTGGAATTATTACAGCGAATTAGCCGGGAGCGCGGCGTGACGGTGTTGATGGTCACGCACGATGAGAAAGCGGCGACGTTTGCCCAGCGGATTATTTTGATCGAGAAGGGGGAGTTGGCGTGAGCGCGTTCGAGCTACCTCATTATTTGGGAGGGCGAGCCTCCCGGCGAGCCGTGGCTCGGCAGGAGCCTCGCCCTCCCAGCATGCCGGCGCCTTTCCAGGCGCGATGGGGCCGGTCGCACCCGGAAGGGTGCTCCCACAATCAGCAACTCGGCGGAGGCGCTCCATGATTCGCCGCCGCGACCAATTTCGGTTGAGCGCGCAGAAGCTCGGGCTCCGCAAAAAACGGGCGGCGTTCGCTGTGATTTCGGTGGCGCTCGGCATGATTGTGGTCGTGGCGGTGAATTCGCTCATTGCCAATATCCGTGACTTGATTGTCCGGACGCAGTTCACGGAACAGATTGACCCGAACGTCGTCCGCATCTACGTCGTGGATAATCCGTACGAGGTTGTCGGCGCTCGGAAAAAGAAACCGGCGGCGCCGAAGAAGCGGTATCAATTTCTCAACGAAGCGGCGTTTGAGGAAATGCGCTCCTGGCCGGACGTGTTGGCAGCGGACAGTCCGGTCGCGGTGGAGGGCTTGAGCGTGTCGGCGTTGACGAATCGGCCGACGAATGTGTCGCAGGCGGAAGGCGTACCGGAGGCGTTGCTCCGGCAATACGTGCGGGATCCGGCCACGCTGGCCGCGTGCAGCAATGCGATCCCGGTCGTGCTCGGTGAGCGGAATGTCCGGCTGGAGTACCGGGCGGACAAGAAACGTTTCGAGGTGGCTTCGACGAATGAATTGGCGGCGTGGGTGGGGCGCGAGGTGACGATTCGGTTGGGCGATCATTTTGCGGGCATGAATCGGTTCAGCTACGACGGGGAGAAGAAGGTCTGGGTGCCGTTGGGCGATGACGAGATCCAACAGCAACGCGAGAACATCCTCCGGACGATCCGCGGCCGGTACGACGCGACCATTTACAGCACGACGTTGACGTTACGGGCGCGCGTGGTCGGACTGTGTCCCGGCAATCGGGTGCTGTTGCCGCTGGCGACCGCGCAGGAGTTTGAGAAGTGGCTGAAGCAGCGCAACGATTTGGCGACCGGCGGTGCGGCGAACTTACCGGAGGAGATTACGTATGGCGCGCGGGGTCGGACGACGCCGCGCAGTGGCGAGTTTCGCGAAGGCATTATCGTGGTGAAGGATCGCGCGAACCTGGACGCGGTCGCGGAGAAGGTGCGGGAACTGGGGTTTGAGGCGACGACGCGCGGGACGGCGTTTGAGTCGATGGTCAAGGAACTCGATGGGGCGGTACGCGTGGTGAAGAAGATTGCGTTCGGGTTTGGGGCGTTGATCTTGGGGCTGGCGTGTGGGCTGTTGTGGAGCACGACTTCGCGGATCGTGTCGGATAGCCGGGTGGATATTGGATTGTTCCGCGCGTTGGGCGCGACGAAAGGTGATATCCGGCGCTTGTTCCTGAGCGAAGCGGTGTTGCTCGGGATGCTGGGGACGTTGGTTGGGATGTTGATCGGTTGGGCGCTGGCTTTTTATATCAGCCGGTGGGCGATTAGCGCAGCGCGGTTATCGATGTCCGATCCCGAACAGATGTTGATCGTGCCGGACTCGGTGTTCAACATTGATCTACCGTTCTGCTTGATGTTGCTGGCCGGGGCGGCGTTCGTGTCGATTCTGGCCGGGTTGTTGCCGGCGAATCGGGCGGCGAATATCGATCCGGTCATGGCGTTGAAGCGGGAGTAACCGCCGCCAACTAATCCAGAATATAACCCTCTTCGCCGTGTTCGTTAATGTCGAGGCCCTGGCGTTCGACGTCGGGCGTCGGGCGGAGACCGATGGTGACTTTGACGATCCAGCCAATGACAATCGTGCCGACGACGGCCATCACAACCGTCAGCCCCATCGCGAGGAGTTGATGTTGCCAGAGTGTGTGGCCGACGACGTCCTTGAGGTTGATCAGGAGATTGGGATTGGCTGCCGGCGTGGCGAAGAAGGCGGTGAGCAGCGCGCCGAGCGTCCCACCAATCGCGTGAACACCGAACGTGTCGAGCGCGTCGTCGTAGCCAAACTTCGCTTTTAGTTTCACGCAGAAGACGAACGGAACGGCCCCGGCCAGCACGCCAATGAGCATCGCGCTCGACGCGGTCACGAAGCCACAGGCCGGCGTCACGACGACCAGTCCGGCAACTGCGCCTGAGCAGAAACCGAGGATGCTGGCCCGTCCGCGTTCGATGACTTCCAGCACGGCCCACGTGAACGACGCGACAGCGGCTGCGAGCGTGGTGGTCATGAACGCATTCCCCGCGACGCCGTCGGCGGCGACGGCGCTACCGGCATTAAAGCCATACCAGCCGACCCACAACATCCCGGTGCCGACCATACAGAGCACCATGCTGTGCGGGGCCATCGGCTCTTTGCCGTGGCCGATGCGTTTGCCGACCATCAGACAGAGAATCAAGGCGGACCAACCGCTCGACATATGGACGACGGTGCCGCCGGCGAAATCGATGGCTTTGATTTTCGCGTTGGCATTCCAGACACCGTTCATCAGGCCGTCGATGCCCCAGATCATGTGTGCCAGCGGGAAGTAGATGACGAACATCCAGAGCGTCACAAACGTGATGACCGCCATGAACTTCATCCGTTCCGCGATCGCGCCGATGATTAAACACGGGGTGATAATCGCGAACATCATTTGATACATCGCGAAAATGTTATGCGAGACCCAGCCGGCGTAGTCGGCATTCGGCTGGCTATCGACGCCCTTGAGGAAGGCAAACTTCAGGCCGCCGATGTAGGGGTTGCCGGGGGCGAACACGAGACTGTAGCCGACGGCCCACCACAAGATCGTCACCAGCCCGGTAATGCCGAGGCACTGGGCGAGCACTGACAGCACATTCTTCTGCCGGACCAAGCCGCCATAAAACAGCGCCAGTCCCGGCAACGTCATGAACAACACCAGCGCCGCGGAGACCATCATCCAGGCATTGTGCCCGGGGCCCGGGCCGGCAACTTTGGAATCCGTCGCGACGCGGGCGCCATTGTTCATGTAGGCTTCGATATCGGCGACGCGTTGTTCGAGCGTTGGCTCCGCGGCCTGCGCCGGCAAGATTCCCAGACACAACGCGACACAGAAGCTGTAGATATATTTTTTCATGAAGTCTCCCGTTCGGGCTGAACCGAACGCCGCGGACTGTAGGAAAACCAGCCGACGTTGACAAGTCCTCAGTGCCGGTCGGGCGAGATCGGAAATGGCGGCGAAAATAGAAAAGGGGCGCGGTGGTGTGCCGCGCCCCTGTTATGAATCGAGCAAACTAGGCCAGGTCGAAGCGGTCGAGGTTCATCACCTTGGCCCAGGCGGCGACGAAGTCCTGCACAAACTTCTTTTGGGCATCGTCGCACGCGAAGACTTCGGCGAGGGCGCGCAGCTCCGAGTTTGATCCAAAGACGAGGTCGACACGGCTGCCGCTCCACTTGAGCTTGCCGGTCTTGCGGTCGCGGCCTTCGAAGACATCGGCCACTTCGGAGGTCGGCTTCCACTCCGTGCCCATGTCGAGCAGGTTCACGAAGAAGTCGTTGGTCAATGTCTCGAGGCGTTTGGTGAAGACCCCGTGTGTGGACTGCCGGTGATTTGTGTTGAGAACGCGCAGGCCGCCGACGAGGACGGTCATTTCGGGAGCGGTCAAAGTCAGCATGGATGCCTTCTCGATGAGCAAATGCTCGGCGGGGCAGCGGGGGCCGTGGGCCGAATAATTGCGGAACCCGTCGGCGGTTGGTTCGAGCACGGCGAATGATTCGACATCCGTCTGTTTCTGCGACGCGTCCGTGCGGCCGGGCGCGAAGGGAACCTTAACGGTGTGCCCGGCATTCTTCGCGGCTTGTTCGACGGCTGCGCAGCCGGCCAACACGATGAGGTCGGCGAGCGAGACCGGCTTCTTGAA
>JBAXYB010000023.1:0-32561 GCA_037127585.1 Verrucomicrobiota bacterium | reverse complement strand
ACGCGCAAGCTGATTTGTGGCCAGTATGACACCCTATTATACGAGTATCAATAGAACAGCGCCGGATTGCCCTCACCACTCGCTCCGCGCTGCTCGCTGTAGCGGAGGATTTGATCAATCGCCTCGGCGGTCGGTTCTTGGACTTTTGGGCTTTTGCACTCGAACAGCACCACCGGTAGGCCGTTCAAGAAGAGAACAACATCCGCGATGATGTGCTGGTCACGCCCCGGAATCCTCACCTTGAACTGGCTCACCGCCAGCCAGTCGTTCTTGGTGGAATCGGGAGAAAAGTCGACGATCCGCACTGTCGGGCTTCGCTCGCCGGTCTTGCGATTCTCCGCGACTCCGGTGCCTTCGGTGATCCACTTGAGCACCTGCTTGTTATTTTCCATCAGTGACGGACTTTGGAAGTCGCATAGCCTGCGAACCACTTCCTCCACCTGATCCGGCTCCATCCAGTCATTGATGGCGCAGATGGCATCGGCGAGGCGCTTCTCCAGCACGACTTGGGAGAAATCTCTGCGCCCCGTGTCAGCAGTTGTCTGCTGATGCATGTCCAATCGCACGACCGTCCATCCTAGCCTGTCCAGATGCTCCAAGAGCGGCTCCTCGACGTGATTCTTCTCGTCAAGACGGACCCCCTCGCGTTTGGATTCTCCAGCTACGAAAGGCCCGACTGTTTGACGATCCCATCGCGGATTCTTGAGGAGCCGTGCCGTGGCCTTCTCTGCCCGCAGAATTGCGTCCTGATCACCTACGAAACGAGCCGCCTCCGCAAAGACGAACGGGAACTTCCAGAGATTAATGAGTTCATCTCTTACGGCAGACTCGACGGTGGTTCGGGTCCCAATCACAAAGCTGCCATCCGTCCGTTGAAAGGCGAACAGCATCGCCGAGCCAACCTCCGAAACCACCGGTTCGTATCCGGGCTCGCCGATTGGGCCTGTCTGCAATTCACCACGTTCTGCATCACACGGAAAGAATCGCGAGACGAGACCGCCTTCAGAGGCCTCCTGAACGCAGAGGACACCTGTGTCGTTGGAGAAAACACAGATTGCAAACCCAGGAGGCTCAGGGCGGGCGCGATACAATCCAACCAGTTGATGATGTTCGTTAGCGCTCATATCATTCAAATCCGGTGGGTTCTTTGATACTGCTCCCTGACTACGCGCCGAATATCGGAGTAGTATTCAATTGGTGGAGCTGCATGGTAAACATCATATGGGAGCGGGTCACACTTCCAATGGTCGAAGATTGTTGTGCGAACGTCCGCGTCTTCGAGCAGTTCGGATGGCAGCACCACATAGAGCAATGAGTCCTTGAGGCTTACCGGCCCCATGACCTGCACTTCGATTGCCGACATACGATCATCACACGTCGTTAACGTGGGGTTCTGGATGAGTCTGTGCCACCGATCCGCGACCTCACCAACTGGCAATGCGGGTGGAACCTGGGGATTCAGGTGCGTTGCGAAGTAGTCGCGATTTGTCCCGTAAATAAATGGGACGAGTCGCCGCGCACTCTCAATTACTGGTTCAAGTTCAAGATCTGTGAGTTCCGCCCGTAAGACGTGCGGCTCCAGAAGCCCCAGATGCACAGCGCCGGAGTCACATGCAAACATGCGCCGAATCGATGTCGATACAGTGCCGGGGCGAAACACAAGTCCGATGGGACAAAGCTCAAAATGGGAACCGGGATCACGGCCCAGCAAAGACCGATACGCTGGACGACCGTAAAAAAGATAGACCACCGGCTCATTGAATACGTCACAATCTGGTTCGCTGAGTTGGTGTGTTGCGCGTAGTTCGTCCAGTTTCTTGCGCTGGGTCGTGTGAACGAGCGGCAGTTCCTCTGCGATGGCAGTGCTAGCGGCAACAATTTCGCGCAACGTAGTCACGGTGAAACCAAAGTTGTGGAGTTCGGAAGCAACGGCGTGACTGGGACACGGCCAGTTAGAAGGTCGTGCATGAGGCCGCTCTTCAGGCGGCGGAGTTTCACGAGCGTTTCTTGGAGCTCATCGTGCGCGCTTGTGATTGCCTTTCCACGGACGACGATTGCGTCTTGCTCAGTAACGTCGGGAATCGGAATCGGGAGTAACTTCATGGCCCCCACATTGAAGTGTTGTTGCGCCAGGCCGCCTTGGTTTTGGAAAACATGTTTCTTGCCGAATGCCGAATTCATCCACAGAGCTAGAAAGCCGGCTCGCAAACGACGGCCAGGACGCGAAATTACGAGATCTATACAGTTAGCGCCTTCAAGTTCTGGCACAACGACGGCAGAGGTGCCAGGCTCTCCGGTTCGGACCGTTACTACATCGCCCGCTCTCAATCGGCTCTTCGATAGCCTCTCATTCGCTTCATGTCGAATTCGCACCACGTTCGACAAATCGAAGAATCCACCTTGCACATTCAGCGACCTCAAAGCGATTGGACCTTGTTCGGCGTAATACTGCGTTGGACGTATCACGATGCCGACGCAAACTTCATCGCATTCAGCACCAACGGTTGAAGGATTCCAATCGATAGGAATTTCTCCAACTCGTGAAGGCTTGAATTGGCTTGTCGAAGAATCGCGGAGCCGGTCATGGGAGTCGAGACCGAGAGTGAGGAGGTCGTGCATCAGCCCTGCCTTGATTCGCTGCTGCTTCGCCAACAGGGCCTCGGTTTGCTTGATGGCGTGGTCAACCTTAATGAGAACCTTGGCCGCCGCTTTCTGCTCATCCGGTCCGCCCTCGAAAACCCGTCGTGCGAGCAACACCTCTTTATCGACATGCGGAATCCCTGAGCCAGCGGTTCGCCCTTTGAGTTCTGGCTCAAAGCGCTTCAGGTCGTAATATAGGTAATCGGGATTGGTTACTTCCTCGTCGAATTCAAAAGCGACCATCGTCGAGCTGAGGACACCGGCCCGCGCCCGGAAAAACTCTCCGGCGTTGGAGCCGTCCCACAGCAGGATGAGTTCACCGCCCTTTAGCACCACATCCTTGGAAGTCGGTTCTGCCATGTCCTCAATCTGGCCGGTGCGCAGGTAATGAGGCGACAGAACGGGAAGCCGTCCGTGCGGTCCCGTCTTCGGCGGCTTACCCTTTTTGTAGGTCACGATGGAGCCAAGCGTCTTCATGCGTATCCGAGCTTGGAAAGGAATCCCTGCAATTCACCAAGCGTGACCTGCCGTGCGTCCTCCATGCTTTTCGAGCTGGTGGAATACTTGGCGAACAAATTCTCGAAGATGCCAAATAGCGCCCGCTCTTCCGCCTGCACGTAACGCTGCAAGCACCCGGCAACGAGGTCGTGATGCTTCTGAAGGATCAGCTCCCGCGCCTGCTCCGTGGTGATGACGCCACCGATTCCCTGCACAAGCGCATGGTAGCGGGCGATGGTGGCCTTGAGAGTGGCTACGTCTTCAGTGAGCGCCTTGCGCTTTTTCAACGCGGTTTTTTCAGCCTCCGTGGCCTTGGGCTGCCCTTTGGCGCGCCGGGCTGGTGAGGCAGGCAGAGGGCCACCGGTAGCCGTGAGTTCTGTCTCCGCTGTGGCGAGCAGGGCGGTGCGTTCCTCCAGTTTGTCCACGATACCGAAGAGTTTGAACTCCACTTTCAGGGCGAGTTCTTCGGTGAGGCGTTTGTGCTCTTCCTTGTGCGCCTTCAACGTGGTCTCCGCGGCTTTGAGGGCGGCGAGCGCATCGCGGAATTCCTTGGTCATCTCCGATTCATCATCGTCGATCTCGTTCGTCAACTCGGTGCGCATGAGAGCGGCGGTTACGGTTTCATCCTCGTCCGCTTCGTATTCGAGAACCGTCTGGGCATTCTCCACCGTCTCCGCAACGGCGGCCTCGGCTTCAGCGATGGATTGCTCCCGTGCCACAATGGCGTCACGCTCGGCAGCAAAGAAACGGTCGATGACCATCTGCTCCGGGATGAGCGTGGGTGCCCAGCCGATGGAGGTGATGGTCTTGAGATCATACTTGATGCTGTCCCACCAGTTCACGAACACACCGCGTGACTGGTAATCATCCAGCACACCGAGCGGCACGAGAACCTTCACGAGTTGATCAAGCAAGGCGGCACGCACTTTGGGCAGGCGGGAATCGGTGAGAGTGACGAAGGAGCCGCTGCCCGGCGTTTCTCGCACTACCGGTGGCGTGGGCTGAGGGGCCAGTTCGGAGAAGTCCTCGCGTGCCGTCACCCACCATCCAGCCAGCGCGTCATTCAAGCGGGTGCGGGTGGTGGCAATCTCCGGTTGGCTCTCCACGCGTGTCCGTACCTCGGCAGCACTGGTGAGGTCGGCTTTGAAAGTGAAGCGGTCTGCATCAAGGTCATCGAAGGCGCAGGCAGCGGAGAGGTTGAACTTCGCGAGCTGTTTTGTGGCAGCCGCGCCGCCCACTTCCACCCGTGGCACACCGCCGTGCAGATGGCAGCGCACGTCCTCCGGCTCCGGGAGCGGCGTGTTGTCCACGTAACGGCGGAGGTTCAGATTCCAGTCGTGCGATTGCTCGATCTCAGAGATGGGCACCCGGCGAGCGTATTTCTTGTCCCTCTCGTCCCGGCTCTGGAACACGTGGACGATCTTCTCAATGTCTTCAGGGCGAAGCTGGTTTTGCTTTTTCCCTTCGGCGAACTCCCGGTCGGCATTGATGAGGAAGACATGGTCACGCTCTTTGTCAGAGATGGACTTATTCAGGATGATGATCACCGCTGGGATGCCGGTGCCGTAAAACAGTTTCGGCGGCAGGCCGATGATAGCCTCGATCACCCGCGCCCGAAGCAGGGCCATGCGAATCTCCCGCTCCTTCCGTCCGCGAAACAACACTCCATGCGGCATTACCACCGCGCCGCGCCCTGTGCTTTTCAGGCTGGCCAGCATGTGCTGGAGGAACATGAGGTCCGCTTTCTTTCCGGTCTGCGGAGCATGACCATATTGAAAGCGTTCAGGACGCTTGCAGCGGGAGAGCGTCCAGTTCTGCGCAAAAGGAGGATTGGCAATTACCCGGTCATACTGGATGAGTTGACCGTCCTTCTCATTGTGCGGCTCCTCCAGCGTGTTGCCAAACTCGATGTGTGAAGACTGCAAGTTGTGCAGGATGAGGTTCATTTTGGCGATAGACACCACGCCGCCGTCGCTGTCCTGCCCGTGAAACTCAAGGTCTGTGCCGTCGCCACCCTGTTCGCTCACATACTGGCTGCACTGGATCAGCATACCGCCGGAGCCGACCGTCGGGTCGTAGATACCCATCTTCTGCTTAGGATCAATCAGGCGTACCATGAGCCTGACGACCCAAGGCGGGGTGTAGAATTGCCCGCCCTTTTTTCCTGCGCTGTCAGCGAACTCTTTGATCAAATACTCATAGGCGGCGCCGAGCAGGTCCGGAAACTCGAACACGTCGTTGACCAACGGGACGCCTTGCCCGTCCACGCTCTTCGTGAAATGGTCGAGCAGGTCTTTGAGGTCGTCGTTCTTTATCTTCGGTTTTCCGGAGACCTGCTCATTGAAGTTGATATTGCCCTTAAGAACGCCGTGTAGAGCTTCGTTGTCGTCCTCCAGCGCTGCGATGGCCTTGTTCAGCATCTCGCCGATACCGGTTTGGGTATCCTTGAGTGCCGGGCGCGGCTGTGTGGTGCCGTCTTCGAGTGTTTCCGTCCACGCCTCTTTCCAACGCGCACGAGGCGGCACGAACATCGTGTCTCCGTAGCTGGTTCGATTTTCGAGAATCTCGGCAAGGCGGTCGGCGGGAAGGTGCCTGTAATCCTTCTTCAACTGTTCCCGCTTTTCCTCAAATACGTCTGACAAGCGCTTCAAGAAGAGCAAGCCGAAGATATATTCCTTGTACTCCGACGCATCCATCGAAGGTCGCAGCGTGTCGGCGGACTTGAAGAGAAACTTTTCGAGCTGTCCAAGAGTGATCTTAGTTCGGCGCATTTAGTTCAGAAAGTTGAAGTTTGAAGACGCGCGCATGTTATCGGTGAGAAGTTATCAGGGCAAGCTCGCGGTAAAGCTGCCGTTGTCGTTTGTAGTTGGCGGCGTCAAGCGCAGTTGCTCGACTTGGCGTAGCGGGTGGTGCTGGCGTATAGCACCATTCGCGTAGTCCAGGGCGTGCATCTGCGTAGCCGCACCACGGGAGGGGGAAAGGATTCCAAAGGAAAACTGGGGAGGCAGCCTCCTAGTTTCCCTTTGGTCGCGACGGCTTGCGCAGTTGGGCGGCGTGGGTGGCAGGAGCGGGACGGAGAGCGGACGTTGCCGGCAAACGGGAGACAGGGTATTTGCCGTGCACAAGGCCGCGCGGAGTCCCGGCGGATGACACCCACGCCGATCCATCTGCGAGTCGCGAGGGTTGGGGGAAGGGAATCGAAAGGGAAACTGGGGAGGCACTCCACCCCTGTTTCCCGTCGCCGCCAGAGGCATCGCGATAATCTTACTGCCGCGTTTGTACGACAGGCGCAACTTCATCGTCGCCGCTGCTGCTTTTCTACCCATTCCCGAACTTCGTCAGCCTTCAACCGAACCATTTTCCGAATTCTGTAATGGGGAAGATCGTAACCGGCGATCCACCGCCAAACAGTTCGGTCACTAACTCCATACTGCTGTCCGATTTCATGAACCGATAGATAATCTTGTGGCGGAGTTCGGAGCTCCTTAGATGTTGGCGGCAGATTCAGAGGGGGCGGTTTTACCGTCACTGCGATCGGTGCGGGCAATGGCGGGACAATCACAACGGGAGCCAACGCTTTCACAAAGTCGGTCATTGCAGTTCGGATGCTACTCATCAACATTGCGGAAACCTCAAGTCGAACCGAGCCATCTGATCCCAACTCTATTTTCAACGCTTCTGCTTTTTTATTCGTGTCATTCATATTCGGGCAGAGTTCTGTTTTAACCGGATGGTGGCAATTCAAAACGGCGGAAACTTAGCATCCGAAAATATGTAACCTTTTGTTGTAACCTTTCGGTCAAAAACAGGCTGTTACGGGTCGGAGCAAGATTACATTAGACAACAAAGCTGATAGCGACTTCGTCCTTTGTTTATAAGGCTTTGCTGCGTGTAGTCGACATGAGTCGGAGAGTGAAGGAAAGAGTCGGAAAACGGGCAAAGGCGCTTACAAATCAGATGCTCTGCCAATTGAGCTATGCCGGCGCTTCACGGCGCAGAATATGGCGATTTTCTTGCGGAACTGCAAGCGTCAGCTTGACCCGCCGCTGGTTCTCGCTAGCATGGGCGCCGTGATGCGGCTTTTGCTTGTGGGGATCGTGGTGACGTTGCTCGGCTGCGGGGAACGGCCCGATGGCAAGGTCCATATTTCCTATTGGGAAAAATGGGGCGGCGCGGAGGCCGAGGCGATGCAGCGCGTGGTTGATCAGTTCAACCGCTCCCAGAACCGGATCGTCGTCGAGTACCTTTCCATCGCCAACGTGGATCGCAAGACCCTCGTCGCCACTGCCGGCGGCGATCCGCCCGACGTGGCCGGGGTCTGGCTTAACAACCTGTACAGTTTCAGCGACGCCGATGCGTTGCTGCCGCTCGATGACTTTATCCGCGCCGATGGCTTTACCGTCGAGCAGTGGCAAGCCCGGTATTATCTGGTCTATGCGGACATGTGTAGTTACCGGGGGAAAATCTGGGGCGTGGTCAGCACGCCCTCGATGACCGCGTTGCATTGGAATAAGACGCTGTTTCGCGCCGCCGGGCTCGATCCCGACCGGCCACCGCGGACGCTGGCGGAGTTGGACGAGTTTGCGGAGAAGCTGTCGAAGCGCGATCCCGCGACCGGCCAGATCGTGCAACTCGGTTTCCTGCCGCAGGAGCCGGGCTGGTTTGCGTGGTCCTTCCCGCAATGGTTTGGCGGGCGGTTGTGGGACGGCACGAATATCACCATCGGCACCACGCCGGAAAATCTGGCGAGCTATCAGTGGGTGGCCGGCTACACGCAGAAGTACGGGCTCGCTCAGGTCCGTGCGTTTACGGCGGGGTTCGGCAATTTCGCGTCGCCGCAGAATCCGTTCATGAACGGCCAGATCGCGATGGTGTTTCAAGGCGTGTGGATGAATAACTATCTCCGGCAATTCGCCCCTGGTTTTGATTGCGGCGTCGCCGCGTGGCCGACGGCCGCGCCGGGCTTGGAAAACTTTTCCGTGGCGGATGCCGACGTTCTCGCGATTCCGCGCGGCGCAAAACATCCGCGCGAAGCGTGGGAGTTCATCCGGTACGTCAGCACCAGTAACCCCCAGGCGGAGACGGTCAGCGAACTGCGCGGGATGGAGCTCTTGTGCTTTGGCCAGCAGAAGAATTCGCCGTTGCGCGAATGGAGTCCGGCTTTTGAGAAACTTCATCCCCATCCCCAGATTAAGTTGTTCCGGCAACTTGCGGAGAGTCCGAATGCCGTGCACATCCCCAAGATCAGCATCTGGCAAGAGTTCAGCCGGGAACAGTCGCAAGTTTTTGAGAGTGTTCGTTTGTTGGGCGCGACGCCGGAGGAAGCGCTGGCGTTCTGCCAAAATCGTCTGGCGAAAAGTTGGGAACTCCAAAGCCGCAGCTTCGCCCGTCGGCAAGCCGATGTGAAACCATGACCCGGGGCGAACGCCATAATTTCCGGACCGGCCTGTTCTTTGCCTTGCCCTGGTTTGTGGGGTTGAGTGTGTTCACGATCTATCCCGTGGTCGCGTCGCTGTTTTATAGCTTTTGCGATTTCTCGGTGCTGCAATCGCCCATCTGGATCGGCTCGGAGAACTACAGCCGGATGTGGCAGGATGCGGTGTTTTGGAAATCGCTGCGCAACACTTTTTTCTACGCCGCGCTATCGCTGCCGCTCGGGATGGCCGTGTCGCTCGGGCTGGCGCTCCTGCTGAATACCGGCGTGCGGGGAATGGCGGCGTTTCGGACGATCTTCTATTTGCCGTCGATCGTGCCGGTCGTCGCTGGGGCGATGTTGTGGCTGTGGATTTTCAACGGCCAGTACGGCCTCTTGAATTGGGCGCTCGGGCCGGTCTGCCGACTACTCGGCGTCGCCCCGCCGGCGTGGTTTGGCGATCCGCGGTGGGCGAAGCCGGCCTTGGTGTTGATGAGTTTGTGGGGTGTCGGCAATTCGATGATCATTTATCTGGCCGGCCTGCAGGACGTGCCGGCGGAGTTGTACGAATCCGCGGAACTCGACGGCGCAAACTGGCTGCGGCGGCTCTGGCACATCACGTTGCCGCTGATCTCGCCGGTCATCTACTTCAACCTGATCATGGGCATCATCGGTTCGCTCCAAGTATTCACGACGGTCTTCGTGATGACCGGCGGTGCGGATGGGTCGCCCTCGCGCTCGACGTTGTTCTATGCGCTCTATTTGTTCAGCACCGCGTTCTATGATTTGCGGATGGGCTACGCGAGTGCGATGGCCTGGGTGTTGTTTCTGCTGATCGTCGGCTTGACGATTGCCGCCACCAAACTTTCGGCGAAACGCGTCCACTACGCCGGCTAGACATATGCAACCGCGCACCACTTTCACACGCATTCTGGTTTACCTGCTTCTGCTGGCCGGCGCGGGAGTGTTTCTGTTCCCGCTCCTGTGGCTGTTGCTCACGTCGCTGAAGCCCATCGAACAAACGATGAGCATGCCGCCAAAATGGCTGCCGCGCGCGTACTTCGCCACGATCGACGGCCAACGACTGGAGGTCACGCTCGGACCGGTTGAGCCCGACCGGCCTGACCACCGGCGCGTGACGGAACGCTCGGCAACCAAGATCGTTCAACATCCCCTCGCTTCCGCCGTCGTCCCGGTCGCCACGATTGAATCCAAGATCGCGCCTCGCTGGGAGAATTACCGGATCGCACTGGAAACAATGGGCGGTCGCGGCGTCGATGAAATGGAAGGCACCGTTACCGCGCGGCAGACCGGCGCCGGCGAAGATACCGCCGTATCGTTCGGGACGTTTCTGTGCAATACGCTTCTGGTCTGCATCCTCGGCGTCATCGGCACCGTGCTGTCCAATGCACTCGTCGCCTACAGCTTCGCCAAGATCCGCTGGCGGGGACGCGACACGGTATTTGCGCTCACGTTGGCGACGATGATGATTCCGTTTCCGGTGTTGATGGTGCCGCTCTACGGCGTGTTCAAGGAACTCGGCTGGATCGGCACGCTCAAACCGCTCTGGGTACCGTCGTTCTTCGCCAACGCCTTCAACATTTTCCTGATGCGACAATTCTTCCGCACGATTCCCGACGAACTCAGCGAAGCGGCGCGCATCGACGGCTGCAGCGAATGGGCGATATTTTGGAAAATCATCCTGCCGTTGAGCAAACCGGTCTTGATGGTCGTGGCGCTGTTTCACTTCCTGCATGCGTGGAACGATTTCATGGGGCCGCTGCTCTACCTCACGCGCAAACACACGTTCACGCTCGCCATCGCGCTGCAGAACTACTCCAGCCAACACGGTGGGGTGCAATGGCACCATCTCATGGCCGCCAGCGCGATGGTGATCCTGCCGATCATCGTGTTGTTCTTCTTCACGCAGAAGACGTTCATCAAAGGCATCGCCACGACCGGCATTAAAGGCTGAACGCCGCGCCGAGTGACTCGATCAGATCGGTCGCCAGCAGCGCGACCTCGCCCACTCGTTCCGCGGCCAAATCCCCGGCCCGCCCGTGGAAAAACACACCGGCCTTGGCTGCCTCCAAGGGCGGCAGCCCCTGCGCCAGCAACGCGCCAATGATTCCCGTCAACGCGTCGCCCATCCCGCCCTTCGCCATACCGGGATTGCCGGTCGAATTGATCCACAACTTGCCGGACTTGTCCGTTACCACTGTCCCGGCCCCCTTCAACACGAGCGTCACATCTTGCTCGCGCGCGAATTGCCGGGCCACCGCCCACCGATCCACGACCGGCTTGCCGATCAACCGCCCCATCTCACCGGGATGCGGCGTCAACACCATGCCGGGCCGGATCGCGCTCAAATCCAAAGCGCCGGCATCGAGCAGCGTCTGCGCCGCATACACCTGCGTTACCGGCTGGCGCAAACCGGGCCCGATGGCCGCCGCGGTAAATTTTCCCGACAACGATTCCAGCGGACACGGCATAACTTCCGGCGGACACATGCCGGCGATGATTGGATAAATGTTCCGCGGTACCGCTAACGTCACGAGCCCGACGCCCGACCGGGCTGCGGCGTGCGCGCACAAGACCGGCGCGCCGGTGTAGCCTTCACTGCCGGCAATGATGAGCAGATGCCCGAAGTCTCCCTTGTGCGAGTCACGTTTCCGCGCCGGCAACACAATGTCGGCGCGCGTAATTAGTTCGATCTCGCTTTCGACGTCATCGATCAAACCGATGTCGGCGACTTCAATCCGCCCGGCGCAATCGAGGTGTTTAAGCAAATCGATCTTGGGCAAACCAATCGTGACCGTCACGTCCGCCCGCACGCAATAACCGGACGGCACGTCAATCGCCACGACTGGCCGGCGCGCTTCATTGATGAATTGAATCGCCGATGCGATGGGTTCGCGCACCTCTCCAGCAAAACCCGTCCCGAGCAAGCCGTCCACGATCACGGCGGCGTCCGGGACTTCGCCCGGCCAGTCGAGAACGGGAACGCCGATGAGTTGTTGAAAATGATGAAGCGCGTCGCCCTGCAATTCGTTGCGCCGGCAGAGCAGGACTACCGTCGCTGTGCAGCCCGCGCCCGCGAGATGCCGGGCGGCGACGAACGCATCGCCGCCGTTGTTGCCTTTCCCGGCGAAGAGCAAAACGGAGCGGGCATTGCTTTTCTTGAGGAGCTCAAACACCGTCTTCGCCACTGCATACCCGGCGCGCTCCATTAATTCCCGCCCCGGCGTACCGGCGGCGATGGTACGCCGGTCCAGTTCGCGAATCTGCTCGGTCGTGACGGCTTTCATGCCCGGCAAGTCTAGTGAACCCGCCGACTAATTGCAACGGACGTGGCGGCTCCGCAACAGAGATGCTTCGACAAGCTCCACCTGACAAATTATGGTTTTGCTAATGCGCGCGTTCTTGTTGCGGCGAATTTGCTCCCTGGGCCTGGCGTTGTTGGCGGCCAGCGTGGCGGTGTTTCTCCTAGTGCGCCTCGTGCCGGGTGATCCGGCGCGGTTGCTTCTCAAGAACCCGACGCCGGAGAAACTGGCGGAGATTCGCGCCCGGCTCGCGCTCGACCAACCCTTGCCGGTGCAGTACGCGATCTGGCTGAAGCACACGCTGGCCGGTAACCTCGGTGAATCGGTTGTCACCGGGCGCGCGGTGAGTCGCGAACTCGCGCGCACCTGGCCGGCCACTCTCGAACTTGCCATCGCGGCGATGATTCTTGCCACGGTCGCTGGCGTGTGGCTCGGCGTTGTGGCGGCAAGACATGCCGGGCGCTGGCCCGATGTCATCGTGAGCGCGGTCGGATTGATTGGGTTGAGCGTGCCGGTTTTCTGGCTGGGGCTGTTGGCGATGCTGTTGTTTTCGCTGCAACTCGGTTGGTTGCCGGCGGGCGGACGCGAGGACTGGCGGTCATTGGTGTTGCCGGCTAGTGTGTTGGCGCTGATACCGGGGGCGTTCATTGTGCGCGTGACGCGCGCGGCGGTAATCGAGACGCTGGGACAAGATTTCATTCGCACGGCGCGGGCGAAGGGGGCGAGTGAACGGACGGTCTTGTACCGGCACGCTCTCCGAGCGGCACTCGTGCCGGTGGTGACGATGATCGGGGTGGAGTTTGCCTATTTGCTCGGTGGCGCGGTGTTGACGGAGACGGTGTTTGCGTGGCCGGGCATTGGGCGGTTTATCGCGACGGCGGTGTTGGCACGCGATTATCCGGCGATTCAAGGGGCACTGCTGGTTTTGGTGGTGATGGTGATGGCGGTGAACTTCGTCGTGGACTTACTGCATCAAGTCATTGACCCGAGGTTGCGCACATGAAGTGGCTGGGGATCATGATGCTGAGTGTGATTGTGTTGGCCGCGGCGCTCGCGCCGGTGTTGGGGAAACATCCGCCGACGGAGCAGCCTTTCCGCGAACTCGCACTCGAAGGTCCAACGGCGGAGCATTGGCTCGGCGTGGACGGCGCGGGTCGGGATGTGTTTACCCGGATGCTCTACGGCGCGCGGGTGACACTGGGCATCGCGATTGGCGCGACGCTCATCGCACTGGCCGGTGGCGTGGTGCTCGGCGCGTTGGCGGCCATGTGGCGTGGGTGGTTTGATGCGGTCGTCACGCACGTCGTGGATTTTCTGTTGGCGTTTCCGTCCATCCTGCTGGGACTGGTTGCGTTGACGGTGATGAAGCCGTCGCCGACAAGCGTGACCATCGCGGTTGGGATCGCGAACTTGCCGGCGATCATCCGGCAGGTGCGCGCGGCGTTTTTCTCGGAGGGTGCGAAGCAATATGTGCTCGCGGCGCGGGCTGTCGGGGCCGGTCAGTGGCGGGTGGCGGTGATTGAGATATTGCCGAACTGCACTTCGTTGATTCTGGCGTTGACGACGCTCACGCTGGGTAGCGCGGTGTTGGAAGCGGCGGGGTTGGCGTTTCTCGGTTTGTCCGGTCAGCCGGATGTGGCGGAATGGGGGATGATGCTTCGGGAAGAGGGCCGGGCGTTTCGGGTCGCGCCGTGGTTGTGCATCGCACCCGGGTTGGCGATTGCATGGACGGTGTTGGCGTTTAATTTGATCAGCGACGGTCTGCAGAAGCGCCGGACTTGATTCCCAGCATGACGGGAACGGGGCGCGGTGTGCCGCCAGAGGGGCGATTCATAATTGAGAGATTAGTGCCGTTGGTGGACAGCAACATGATACTGCTGCCGCCGCCGTCGAGATTAAGCGCGTCCCAACAGCCGACTTCTTTCATTAAACCGGCAAGCTCGCTTTCAGTGGCGCCTTCGCTGTAATTGGGTTGCCGGCCATCGACGACCAGGAGCCACAGCCGGAATCCTTCCCGATCCACGCCCGCCGCCGTTCGCGGATGTAGGATTTGATTCGTTCCAACAACACTCTGTCCGTCTCGTAACAATTGTCCGAACCCCGCGGCAGCGGCTTGTGCCGGCGCCGGCTCATTCCGAATGCCCACATGTCCTCGACCAGCGGGATCGATCCAAATACTCGGCCACCCTTTTACCGGTAAGCTCCGGACCGTTGCTCCCAGTTGCGCCCAACCTTTGATATCAATTGGCAAGTGCCAAACCCAGTGCGGTTGCTCGCCCGGCGCCAACGGGGGAACGGCATTAAACGCATTGGCGTTGACCGCTGCCATGACGCCACCACGTGCGGCCAAGTCGAGTGGGTTCTCCAATTGAGCCTCAGCCGGGCCAGCGCCATCCGGGTCATCCGCCACCAACGCGTTGACGGCGATTGTCGGATTGCTCAGATCAATGCGCAAAAAATGGATTTGGAGCGGGCGCGGTTGCTGACGTTGTTCGTGCCAATAAGCGACTGGCGCATTCGTGTCAGCAGGCCACGCAGCCAACAGGAGAAACAAACCGGCAAACACCGTCATCTTGTTTTCTCCATCTCTTCGAGCGCGAGGTAGAGCGCGTGGGTGCCTTTTTTGCCGTGGCCGAGGGCTTGGACGCGCCGGTAGAGATTGTGGACGAGCTGGAGGCCGGGGAGCAGCAAGTTCATGCGCTTGGCTTCTTCCAAGGCCAGCGCCATGTCTTTGACGAAGTGATCGGCAAAGAAGCCGGGGTCGAAGTTCCCCTTCAAGATGCGCGGGGCGAGATTGTCGAGCGTCCAACAGGCGGCAGCACCGCCGCGGATGGATTGGAGCATCGTGTCGAGATTAAGCCCGGCTTTTTTGCCGTAGATCAGGGATTCGCAGACGCCGATCATCGTGCCGGCGATGACGATTTGGTTGCAGAGCTTTGCGTGTTGGCCGGCGCCGGCGGGGCCTTGGTGGATGATGGTCTTGCCGAGTTGTTGGAAGAGCGGCAGGACTTTTGCGAAAGCTTCCTTGTCGCCGCCGACCATGATGGAGAGCGTGGCGTTGCGCGCGCCGACGTCGCCGCCAGAGACCGGGGCGTCGAGGGTGTTGACGTTTTTGGTTTTGGCGGTGGCATAGATTTCTTGGGAAAGACTCGGCGCGGTCGAGGTCATATCCACGAGGATTGTTCCCGGACGAGCGCCGTCCAACAAACTCACCCCCTCACCCTGACCCTCTCCCCCGGTGGGGAGAGGGGATGCCGGTCTCCTCTCCCTCGTCGTTTGGGGGAGAGGATTAAGGTGAGGGGTACCGCCGAAGTAAACTTCGCGAACATCTTGGGGGTAGCCGACCATGGTGAAGACGATGTCGGAGTTGGCGGCAACCGCGCGCGGGGAGTCAGCCCAGATCGCGCCCCGGTCGAGGAGGGGTTGGGCTTTCGTTTTGGTGCGGGAAAAAATGGTGACACCGGGCCCGAGATGGCCACACATCGAAACGCCCATGACACCAGTGCCAATCCAGCCGAGTTTTAAGGGGGTGCTCATCGAGTCATTTTGGGCGAGTCAGGCGGTTGGGTCAAGCTGTGACAGTGTGGCGCTTGTGGCACAGTTGGGTTGGATTTGCTGTGCCATTGGCACAGCGTTGCGTCGGTCGATTTGTTGCCGGTCAAGCACTTACGTACGTGGCACAGGCGTAGCTAAATGGGGGTAGGAGATTTTATATTATGGCAAAAGTTTTAGGCATCGATTTAGGGACGACGAACTCTTGTATGGCGGTCGTTGAAGGCGGCGAGCCGGTGGTTGTGCCGAACGCAGAAGGCGGGCGGACGACTCCATCGATCGTGGCGTTCACGAAGTCGGGCGAGCGGTTGGTCGGGCAGGCGGCGAAGCGGCAGGGCGTCGTCAATCCGAAGAATACGATTTATTCCATCAAACGGTTCATGGGGCGCAAGTACGAGGAAATCGCCCAGGAACGCAAGCGCGTGCCGTATGATGTTGTGCGCGCGGCGAATGGCGACGCGGCAGTGAAGGTGATGGTCGGGGGCGAAGAGCAGACGTTCACGCCGCCGGAAATTTCCGCGATGATTCTCGCGAAGATGAAGGCTGATGCGGAAAAATATCTCGGCGAGACCATCGAGAAGGCCGTCATTACGGTGCCGGCGTATTTCAATGACGCGCAACGGCAGGCGACGAAGGATGCCGGGCGGATTGCCGGGCTGGAAGTTTTGCGGATCATCAACGAACCGACCGCGGCGGCGCTCGCGTACGGGCTCGACAAGAAGAAGGACGAGCACATCGCGGTGTACGATCTCGGTGGTGGGACATTTGATATTTCGGTGTTGAACATCGGCGACGGGGTTTTCGAAGTCTTAGCAACCAATGGCGACACGCATCTGGGTGGGGACGACTTCGACGAACACGTGATGACGTGGATCATCGATGATTTCAAAAAGGAGACCGGCAGCGATCTTTCGAAGCAACCGGACGCGCTCCAGCGCATCAAGGAAGAATCCGAGAAGGCCAAGATCGCCTTGTCCAGCGCACAGGATTACGAAATTAATTTGCCGTTCATCACGGCGGATGCGAGCGGGCCGAAGCACATCGTCAAGAAGCTGACGCGCGCCAAGCTCGAACAACTTTGCGATGAGTTGATTGACCGGACGATCAAGCCGGTCGAAGCCTGTTTGCGCGACGCGAAGATCGACATGACGAAGGTGGACGAGCTGGTGCTCGTTGGCGGTATGACTCGCATGCCGAAGGTTGTGGAAGTTGCCGGCAAGCTGATCGGCAAGGCCCCGCATCAAGGTGTGAACCCGGATGAAGTCGTTGCGGTCGGCGCCGGTATCCAAGGTGGCGTGCTGACCGGTCAGGTCAAGCAGGACATCGTGTTGCTCGACGTGACGCCGTTGTCGCTCGGGATTGAGACGCTCGGCAATGTGTTCACGACGTTGATTCCGCGCAACACGACGATCCCGACGAAGAAGAGCGAAATTTTCTCCACGGCTTCGGACAGTCAGCCGAACGTGGAAGTTCACGTGTTGCAGGGCGAACGCCCGATGGCGCGCGACAATAAGACGATTGGCCGGTTTCATTTGACGGACATTCCGCCGGCACCGCGCGGGATGCCGCAGATTGAGGTGACGTTTGACATTGATGCGAACAGCATTGTGCACGTGACCGCGAAAGACCTCGGCACCGGTAAGTCGCAGAAGATTTCGATCACAGCATCGAGCGGTCTCTCGAAGGATGAGATTGAGAAGATGCGCAAGGATGCCGAGGAGCACGCCGAGGAAGATAAGAAGGCGCGCGAGAAGGCGGAGCAACGCAATACGGCGGACGCAGCGATTTTCCGCACGGAGAAGTTCATTCGCGAACAGAAGGACGTCATCACCGATGAGCAGAAGAAGAAGCTCGAAGACGAGTTGACGAAGGTCAAAGACGCGCTCAAGGGCGACGATACCGACGCGATTAAGAAGTCAGAGGAAGCGTTGACGGAGGTCTGGCATGCGGTGTCGTCGGAGATTTACGCGAAAGTGAAAGAGAAGACTTCAACGGCCGGGGCGGAACAGTCCGCGCCCACCGGTGAGCCGCAGGCTGAGAAGAAGGCGCAAGGTGATGTGGTGGATGCCGACTTCGAGGTCGTGGACGATCAGAAGAAAAAGTAACCGAGACTCTGTAGCCGAAGCGTGAGCTTCGGATCGAGGCTCACGCCTCGGCTACAGGAATCTAAAACCAAACCAAACAGGAGATAGAGACGCATGAACGTAAAACCATTGGGCGATCGCGTGCTGGTGCAGGCGATTGAACAAGCCGAAGTAAAGAAGGGCGGGATCATCATCCCGGACACCGCAAAAGAGAAACCCCAGGAAGGCAAAGTCATTGCCATCGGGACCGGCAAACGGGATGAAGGCGGCAAGCTGATTCCGTTCGAAGTCAAAAAGGGTGATCGCGTGCTGATCAGCAAGTATGGCGGCACCGAAATCAAAGTCGACGGCCATGATTATTTGATCATGCGCGAGGACGACATCCTCGGCATCATCGAGAGCTAACGTAACCAAAGGAATTATTTACTATGGCAGCTAAACAGTTGTTGTTTAATGAAGACGCGCGCAAGTCATTGCTGCGCGGTGTTGAGAAGTTGAGCCGTGCAGTCAAGGTCACGCTCGGACCGAAAGGCCGGAACGTGGTCCTCGACAAAAAGTTCGGCTCCCCCACGATCACCAAGGACGGCGTCACCGTCGCCAAGGAGATTGAGTTGGAAGACGCGTACGAGAACATGGGCGCGCAGATGGTTCGGGAAGTCGCGAGCAAGACCAGCGACATCGCCGGCGACGGCACGACCACCGCGACCGTTCTCGCGGAATCCATCTACCGGGAAGGCCTCCGCAATGTCACCGCGGGCGCGAACCCGATGGCGTTGCAACGCGGCATCGGCAAAGCAGTCGCCGCCGCCGTCGCGCAACTCGCCACGATGAGCAAGAAGGTCAAAGACCGGAGCGAAATCTCCCAGGTCGCAACTATCTCCGCCAACGGCGACAAGACCATCGGCGGCATCATTGCCGACGCGATGGAAAAAGTCGGCAAAGACGGCACGATCACAGTTGAAGAAGCCAAGACCATCGAAACGACGCTCGACGTCGTCGAAGGTATGCAGTTCGACAAAGGCTACCTCTCCCCGTACTTCGTGACCAACGCCGAATCGATGGAATGCATCCTCGACGACGCCTACATCCTCATTCACGAAAAGAAGATCAGCAGCTTGAAGGACATGCTCCCGTTGCTCGAAAAGACGGCGAAGCTCGGCAAGCCCTTGTTGATCATCGCGGAAGAAGTCGAAGGCGAAGCGCTCGCGACTCTCGTCGTGAACAAACTCCGCGGCACCATCCAAATCGCGGCCGTCAAGGCCCCCGGTTTCGGTGATCGCCGTAAGGAAATGATGAACGACATCGCCATCCTCACCGGCGGCAAGTTCCTCAGCGAAGACCTAGGCATCAAGCTCGAGAACGTCAACATCGAAGACCTTGGTCGCGCCAAGAAATTGGTCATCGACAAGGAAAACACCACGATCGTCGAAGGCGGCGGGAAGCACTCCGAAGTTCAAGGCCGGATCAACCAGATCCGCCGGCAGATCGAGGAAACCACCAGCGACTACGACCGCGAGAAGCTCCAAGAGCGGTTGGCGAAACTCGCCGGCGGCGTGGCCGTCATCTATGTCGGCGCAGCCACCGAGACCGAGATGAAGGAAAAGAAAGCGCGCGTCGAAGACGCGTTGCACGCAACCCGCGCGGCAGTCGAGGAAGGCATCGTCCCCGGCGGCGGCACGGCGTTGCTCCGCACGCTCGATGTTTTGACGGCTCTCAAGCTCAAGGGTGACGAAGCCATCGGCCTCTCGATCATCGTTCGGGCGATCGAAGAACCGTTGCGCCAATTGGCCAACAATGCCGGCGAAGAAGGTTCGCTCATTGTCCAGGAAGTCAAGAGCCGCAAGGGCTGGGAAGGCTTCGATTGCGACAAGCTCGAATACGTCGACATGGGCAAAGCCGGTATCATCGACCCGACCAAGGTCACGCGCTCCGCGTTGCAAAACGCGGCGAGCATTGCCGGTCTGTTGTTGACGACCGAATGCTGCGTCACCGAAGTTCCGGAAAAAGAAAAGGCTGCCCCCATGGGCGGCGGCGGCGGCCACCCCGGTATGGGCGGCGGCATGGACTACTAAGTCCGGTAGATTAATCACGGCTCGATGGGGCGGGTGGCAACACCCGCCCCATTCCGTTTTTATAGAACCGCCAAAATAGCCCTTGTAATTCGGCTCATTTTCGCAGACAGTCTCGCTCCCCATGAAAAGCAAATTCTTCGCCGCCGCCGCCCAACAGATTCCCCAACCCGAGTACTTGATCAACCTCGTGTCCCGCCGTGTCCGGCAACTCGCGCAGGGCAACCGACCGCTGACTTTGACCGACCCGAAGATGGATTACGCCGATATCGCCCTCAAAGAAATCGGTGAAGGCAAGCTCACCTACGAGTTGCCGACGACTGAAGAAATCGACGCCGCCGCCGCGCTCAAAGACTAGGGCTGGTGTCCGGATACCGCCTCCCGACCGACTAAAGGCGGGACTCCAACTGCGGAAGTTGACGTGCTATAGTCACGGCCATGCCGCCGACCATTCAAAACCACAAAGCCGGGCGCGATTATTTCATCGGCGACACTTTCGAAGCCGGTATCGAACTGAGAGGCGTCGAGGTCAAGTCGCTCCGTGCGGCGCGCGTCTCCATCGATGAAGCCTTTGCCCGGGTCGAACGTGGCCAGTGCTGGCTCTACAACGCCCACATCCAGCCCTACGAATTCGGCAACCGCGCCAACGTCGATCCCATCCGCCCCCGCCGGTTACTGCTCCATAAAAAAGAAATCGAAAAGCTCGATAGCCAACTCAACGCCAAAGGCATGGCGCTTCTCCCGCTGAAGATTTACTTCACGAAAAGTTTTGCCAAAGTTCTCTTAGGCGTTGGCAAAGGCAAGAACGTCGCCGACAAACGCGAGACCATCAAGCGCAAGGAAGCCAACCGCGAAGTCCAGCGCGCCATCGCCGACCGCATGAAGAATCGCGGCTAAGCCGCCAACGCCGGCTTCGATTGGATGCGCATGCTGTAGAACGACCGGTAGATGAACACTACTGAGATCACGTAGAAGACACCGGCGAGCACGTGCATCAGCCCTGAGTGTCCGCCCGCCACCAAGCCGACGGCCATTTCTACGGCCAACAAACCAAAGAGGGTGGTAAACTTGATGATCGGATTCATAGCAACCGAGCTGGTGTCTTTGAACGGATCGCCCACGGTGTCGCCCACGACGCAGGCATCATGCAGGTCGGTCCCCTTGGCGTGCATTTCCGTCTCGACGATTTTCTTGGCGTTGTCCCACGCGCCGCCGGCATTGGCCATGAAGATGGCCTGGTAGAGACCGAACAGCGCGATGGAAATCAAGTAGCCGATAAAGAAGAACGGTTCAATACAGGCAAACGACAGCGTGGTGAAAAACACGGCCAGGAAGATGTTCCACATTCCTTTTTGCGCATACAGCGTGCAGATTTCCACGACGCGTTTGCTGTCTTCGATGGAGGCTTTCTCGGTGGTGCCGAGTTTAATGTTGGCCTTGATAAATTCCACCGCCGCGTAAGAGCCGGCAACCACCGCTTGGGTGGAAGCGCCACTGAACCAGTAAATGATCGCCCCGCCCGAAATGAGGCCGAGCAAGAATGGCGGGTGCATTAACGAGAGGCTGGTCATGTTTTCAGTCAGACCGGCTGTGAGCGACATGATGATTGAAAAAATCATCGTGGTGGCCCCGACGACCGCGGTCCCGATGAGGACCGGTTTCGCCGTGGCTTTGAAAGTGTTGCCGGCGCCGTCGTTCTCTTCGAGGAGTTCTTTCGCGAGCGTAAAGTCCGGGGTGAAACCGAAGTCGCGCTTGATTTCCGCCGCCGCGTTCGGGAGCGTTTCGATCATCGAAAGTTCGTAGACGGATTGCGCGTTATCAGTTACCGGGCCGTAGGAGTCCACGGCGATCGTTACCGGCCCCATGCCCAGAAAACCAAACGCCACCAGACCAAAGGCAAAAACTGCCGGGGCTTGCATGAAAGCCGGTGTGACAGCGGGCATGACGAGGTACGCGATGGACATGAGCGCCACAATCGTCAAGCCGAGCCAGTAGCCGCTGAAATTGCCGGCGGTGAGGCCGGACAGAATGTTGAGCGAAGCGCCGCCTTCGCGCGACGAATTGACCACTTCCCGCACGTGCCGGGAGTTGACCGAGGTGAAGACCTTGACCACTTCAGGAATGACCGCCCCGGCCAGCGTGCCACAGGTGATGATCGTGGACAACTTCCACCAGAGTGTACCGTCGCCAAGGTGCGGGATCAGGAGCGCACTGCTGACATACGTGACGACAACCGAGACAATGGAAGTGATCCAGACGAGGGAGGTGAGCGGCTGCTCGAAGTCGAATTTGCGAGCCGCGCCAAACTTGGCCTTCATGATGAATTCGTTGATGAAATAGCTGCCCGCCGCGGTCACCACCATCAGGACGCGCATCGCAAAAATCCACACGAGCAACTGCACCTGCACGGCCGGCTGCGGTACCGCCAGCATGATGAACGTGATGAGCGCCACGCCGGTAACACCGTACGTTTCAAAACCGTCAGCCGTCGGCCCAACCGAGTCACCGGCATTGTCGCCGGTACAATCGGCAATCACGCCCGGGTTGCGCGCGTCGTCTTCCTTGATCTTAAAGACGATCTTCATCAAGTCGCTGCCGATGTCGGCGATCTTCGTGAAGATGCCGCCGGCAATGCGCAGCGCCGAAGCGCCGAGCGATTCGCCGATGGCAAAACCGATGAAGCAGGACCCGGCCAAGTCGCCGGGAATGAACAAGAGAATGGCCAGCATCATGAATAGTTCGACGGAGATGAGCAGCATCCCGATGGATAACCCGGCCTGCAATGGAATCGCGTAGCACGGGTACCCCTTGCCGGCGAGTGAGGCGAAGGCGGTGCGCGAATTGGCAAACGTATTCATACGGATCCCAAACCATGCCACGCCAAACGAGCCGGCAATGCCGAGGACGCTAAAAGCCAGAATGATCCCCACCCGGTACGCTTCCATGTGTTGGATGAACCCGAAGTAGGCGACGATGATCACGCCGATCAGCACCCAGAGGATGCAGAGAAATTTCCCCTGCGTGATGAGGTAGGTCTTGCAGGTTTCATAGATCAGCTCGGAGATTTCGAGCATCGCCTTGTGCACCGGCCGCCGCCGCATTTGGGCGTACACGATGAGCCCAAAACCCAGCCCGAGCAGACAAATCACGAGCCCGCCGAGGAGAAGTGTGTGTCCCGAGAGCCCGCCAAAACTGGCGAGCGCGGTATCGTCCAAGCGGGGCAGCACCAGATTGGCTTCGCTGGCCTCGGCCGTGATGGCCGCCAGCAGTAACCCGAAAATGAAAATAATCCGGCGTCCATAACCCATATGGTAATTCTTCATCGAAAGCTCCAGTTGTTAATTTGCGCGTTCCCAGGCGTGGGGGATTTCTTTCGGGAAGCGCCACAGATAGGCACCGGCGCGATCGCCGCCGTAGAGTCCGCCCTCAACCTCGTCCCGATAACCCGTCCACCCGGCATATGGCACCCGCGCAAAGCACTCGCCTTGCGTGATCGTCTTGGTCTTCTTCATTGGCGACTCGGATAATTCCCGGGCCGCCGTCTCGAAAATCTCGCGTGCGGCGAGGTCTTGGTTGGAATGTTTCAACTCGGCGAACAGCATCTGCCGAAAGACTTTGCCCGACCGATGCGCCGCGTACCAGACGTATTCGGCGGGCGTCAAGTTCGATAACACCAGCATTTCAACCGGGCTGATCACCAGATAAAAGCGCGCCCGGCGCGTCGTCAACTCCGGCAAGCCCGCGACGCCGGCAATCTGGTTGGGGGTGAGATTCTCGGCCGAAGCGTGGCCCGTGAACTGGGTGATTCGTTCCCCCGGCAGCAGTTCGAGAAGGCTGCCGCTCGTCTTCGCGAGGTGTACATGCGCGTAGGCCGACAAGGGTGTGCAGTTAAATGCTGCATTCGAGAGTGCCGTCTTCGTTCGCTTGCCGGTGCGCACGGCGTCGAGGGCGGTGCGGGTATCGGCTTGCGCATCGCGCCAGCCGCCTTCGTTCAGAAACTCGAAAGCCGGGTATCCATCTTGCAGGGCGAGATCGACGAGGACTGAATGCCCGTGAAATTTACCACTCGTCCCCGGGCTGCGATGCCACGCGAGGCCCGGCACGCCGAGGCTCGTGGCGGTGATCACGCCGTTCGGCAGACTCAGAACTAGATTAACGTTTGACATGGTGGTTTCCCTCGGTGGAATACGGAATTAGTCTCGGCTTCGGCCGATCCCTGCGATTCGTCAGATGCGCGCGGAGTGTACCGGGCAAACGGTTCGAATCAAGCGTGAAGTACGAATTGAAAAAAAGAATCTTTCCCTGAAGGCGAACGGGGTTCGGCGTTGACAAGGTACGGGAATGTGGATAAACGTAACGTCGCTTGGGCGCTTAGCTCAGTTGGCTAGAGCATCTGCTTTACACGCAGAGGGTCAAAGGTTCGAGTCCTTTAGCGCCCACCAGCAAGCGAGCAAGTGAAATGAAATGGGTGTGGGGGCGTAGCTCAATTGGTTAGAGCGCTACCCTGTCACGGTAGAGGTTGCGAGTTCGAGCCTCGTCGCTCCCGCCATTCTTGTATCATCCTCGTTTTCTGGCTGTAACAGCTTGAAGACTGAGGATGTTACAGGGGTTTAAACTTCCCCATCAGTCATCTATTTGATTCCCTTCGGAAATAGAACCAGTCGGAACCGCTCTCTTTGTTCAAGCGACGTTTCGAGCCAAAGACGGGCTGGATCAGCAAGAACTTCTCTGCAAAGCCTCAGGCCGGCGCGCCGAATTCGCGGCCGGCTTGATACAGAGCAGCCATGGTCTCCAACGGCGTGCAGGGCGCCATATTGTTGCCTTCGCGCAGGGTGAACAATCCGCCGTCGAGAATGCCGGTCTGAAGGATCTGGCGAACCCGTTCCCGCACCGCGGCCGGAGTTGCCGTGCGCAGAAATTCGATTGGCGGTCCGCCTTGAATTCGCACCTGTGGCCCTAACTCCCGGCGCAACGCGCCAAAATCAACGGGGTAACCGGTGTCGAATGTCTGAACGTTTAGCTCGTCGCGCAACGTCTTGAAATGCCGGGTCGAGTCGCCACACAGATGAATTGTGCGCGGCGCGTTCGTCGCCAAAGCCGCGCACAGTTGTTGGTGGTACGGCAAGACGTGCTCGCGGTACATGGCCGTTGAAATCATCGCCACGCTGTCGTCGGCAAAATAAAATCCGTCTTGCGGTACCGGGATGTTACTGAGTTTGCGCAATGCAACCAGCCGGCGAATGGTTGCCTCCGTGATGAACTGCATCAGCCGGTGGAATCGCTCCGGTTCGCCGGCCATCAACTCGCACGCGACATCCGGGCCGAACAAGTTACACGCGACGGTGAGCGGTCCGTCTGTCCCCGTACAGGGGATGACCGGCTCGATCGGTCGGCCGAGGTAAGTTTCGTGCGCGGCGCGTTGTTTCATGTGCTCGAACCAGTCCACACCGCGCGCCATCAATCCGCCCAGCGGCTCCGGTAACCCGTGTTCCATCACGCGCTCGGGCGCATCGCCGAAGGCCGGCGTTGTGTCCGGCACTTGGTCGTCCAGATACAAGACTGAACACCCGAACCAAGCGGCTTCGTAGTAGTTCTGAAAGTCGGGGTACACGAACCACTTCGCCGGCAGGCCGAGCTCGGCATCTTGGAGAACATTGAAGCGCTGCCAGCGTTGCCAGTGTAACTGGAACTCGAACATCTTGTCGGGGTTCTCCGAGTATTCCCGGAACGAGAGCCGAGCCGGATTCACCTCGGGGTTGTAGATGAAGAAGCGGGTCGCCAGGCCGAGAATTACCGGCGTGCGGTATGGTCGGCCATCGCGGTAGGCCTTCAGGCATTGCTGCACTTCAGCGTTGTGCGCGGGGATGTCGTAGTTGGCGAGGCGATCCATTTAACCTTTCCAGCCGGTGCGTCGGAGAATTTCGCGGGCTTCGGTTTCCGTCTTGGCTTCGGCCATGATGTAGAGTCCTTCCGGGCCGACAGCTTCGATGAGCGGTTCGATCTCCTCCGGTTTCACGCCGATGGCTTGCACGCTCTTGCCGGCCGCTTTGATGCGCCGGTAGAGATCGTACCAACGCGGATGGCCGCCGCCTTCGATACCGGCCTGCGGCGTCCACTCGATGGCGTCCAACTCCTCAATCTCCAGCAATGGCTCAAGTTGGTGCAGCGCTTGTGTGCCGTCGAGGTGGTGCATTGAGTAATCGAGCCAGGCGCATTGTTCACGCAAGGGCGGGACGACGAATTCCCGGAACATGTCCGCACTGATCATGCAGGAGAAATCGCATTGGACTTTTGCCACGCGTCCCGGCCCCCAGATCATAAATGCCGCCCACGCGCTTCCGCCCCACGGGTCGCGGGTGATTTCCCAGAGCGCATCGTACGCCTCGAAATAGGCGCGATTAATCTCGGCGAGCTTGGCTTTCACCCAATCCGGTCGCTCCATCAGATCGAGCAACAACAACTGGCCATCGCGGAGTTGGGCGAGCGTATCGATGTTCTCAATCAAGTCCGGCAAGCCCACGATATACCAGCCGGCGGATTCGCGGACGGCGCGCTGGAGCAATTCGACATGGCGGTGCCACCAGGGGTTGGTCCGGTCGAGCTGTAAGGCCGGGAACGATTCGGGATCAGTGATGACCGGCTCATACCACAACGTGTCCGGAGCCGGATGGCCAATCGCGCCGAGAAACAGGCCGAGACTTCCCGGGCCGCCGATGCACGACCAGAAATTCGGAAAAGCAACACCGCCCCAAAAAGTTCGCGACAGTTGGTAGAGGCTGCGGTGTGTCCAGTAGTTCACGTCCGTCCACATTTGTTCGGGCACGACGGGCGGCGGGGCGGGGATGTTTTCCCAGGGTTCGACTTTGGGCGCGGTGAGGTAGAGCGCCAAACCGCGGTGTTCCCACCAATCCATGTACGCCTGCCGGGCCACCGCCCAATCCGGTTTCCACTTCAAGGCATTCGACATGTCACGAAGACTGCCAAAGCCAGAGGGGAAGGGAAGGCTTTTCGCGTCGCTATCGCTGACTGATAATGCTGTGAACAGATTGTCTTTACCGGCGGAGTCTGCGCCAATATAGCTATTGGCCATGCACCCGACACTTGAAATACCTTGTGCGCCGGATTTTGAATTGACCGGTCACGGAACAAATCCGGCGTGGCAAACTGTGGAGTGGGTGCCGCTGGCACGCGTCGGCACCGGCCGCAGCCGGTATGCGACACGCGGAAAGGCGCTCTACTCGACGACCGGTATCTATTTTCTCGTCGAAGCCGAAGATGAACGTTTGACCTGCACGCTGACGGAAGACTTCAGCGATTTGTTCCGGGAAGATGTCATCGAAGTCTTCCTTTGGCCGGATGAGCGTCACCCGGTCTATTTCGAGTACGAGATTTCACCGCTGGGGTACGAGTTGCCGGTTTTGGTCTCGAATAATGCCGGGCAGTTCTGCGGCTGGTTGCCGTGGCACTTTTACAAGACGCGCAAAACGCGGTTGGCCACAGTGGTGCGTGGCGGCGAAAAACAACCGCACGCCGCCGTCGCCGGGTGGACGGTGGAGTTTTTTATCCCGTTTGCACTCCTCGTCGGACTGGGAAACTCCCTCCCGCAACCGGGGACGCAGTGGCGCGTGAACCTGTGTCGGATTGATTACGATGTCGGGTCGCCGTCGCATTGGTCGTGGGCGCCGGTGGCCGGAAATAATTTTCACGATTATACGAACTTCGGTAGGTTGGTGTTCCGATAGGAACGGAGACATCAGATGGAAACCACTCCAAAACTTAAGAAGGATGCCAAGATCAATTGGTATCGTTGTCAGGTGGACCCGGCGGTGATGAGCGAGTTGATGCAGTGCAGCAATCTCCAAGGTTTTGGTCAGGCTTTTGGGCATCTGGGCCTGTGGTGTCTCACTGGGACGCTGGCGTTTTTGGCGTATCGCCAGATTGCGCCCACCAATTGGTTTTGGTCGGTGCCGCTTCTGCTTGCGGCGTTGTTTGCCCACGGTACCGTCGGGGCGTTTCTCGGTGGGACGGCGTGCCACGAGTTGAGCCACAAAACGCCGTTCAAGACCAAATCGATCAACGAATTCTTCCTCAAAGTGTTCGCGTTTCTGGGCTGGTGGGATCAGGTGTGGTTTCGCCCGAGCCACATTCGCCACCATCAGGTGACCGTCCACAAAGAGTACGATGGCGAGGTGATCTTGCCACAACAGATTACCTGTGAAAATTGGCGGTTCTGGTTGAGCTTGTTCGCGTGGAATCCCCAGAACACCTGGAATGGTATCAAGATGTATTACCGGCGCGCAACCGGGCGCATGGATAATGAGTGGTCCGAGTTCGTGATGCCCGAAAGTAACCCGCAAATCCGCCGGCAACATCGCAACTGGGCGCGGTTCACCCTGATCGGCCACGCCATTTTGGCGACGCTCTTCATTGTAACCGGCCATTGGTTTCTCATCGTGGTTTTCACCTTGGGCGCTCAATACTGCGGCTGGCTGGCGTTCCTCTGCGGTTTTCCGCAACACTACGGCATGTCACCGGACGTGCCCGATCACCGGCTTTCATGTCGGACGTTCACTTGCGCCTGGCTGCCGGCGTTCCTCTATTGGAACATGCAGTACCATGTCGAACACCACATGTTCCCGGCCGTTCCATTCTTCAATTTGCCCAAGCTCCGCAAAGTCATTGAGCACGACCTGCCGCCGGCGCCCCGCGGCTTACGCGCCACCTGGCAGGAAATGATGGCAATCCACCGCCGAATGCAGACCGAACCAAATTACTGCTACGTCCCCAAGCTCCCCCAAACCAATACCGGCGCGCGCGTCACCGCCGACGATCTCGAGCGCGAGGCGGCTACCCTATGATTGGAAAGATAATCGCCCAGTTGATTCAGTGGATAATGCAAGGGCTTTGCGGCTTGATTGATATTCTCTCGCACCCGCTCACCGCCGTGTTCGGCGACCGAGTTCAAACGGGAGTCGCCAAGAACAAGAAGTCCCTCATCGTCGTGATTTGCCTGCTCATCGTCGTTGGATCGCTCACTTCGATCTACCTGACGTATCGGACGCCAACGCCCAAACTCAATCCCAAACCCTTCGCAGGCTTGGGAGAAGTGGTGGCCGAAGAGACGGCCAAACTGCTGAAGGATCAAGGCGATATCGTGCTCGTGATCTTCAAGCCCGGCAAGGGCCCGCTCACGGATGCACTCACAATCCCCGCCGACACCTTCCGCAGCGCGCTCAAGTCACACCCCAACCTTCGCATCGTCGCGACCGAAACAGTGGTGGTCGACACGACTCCACTCGGTTTGCGCGTGGGCATGAGTGCGGAGCGGTTTACCGAATTGATCAAGCAATACCGCCACGTAGCTGGAATCGTCTCGTTTGTTGGACTCTCCGCCAAACCCGGCACAACCTGGCCCGCCTCGAGCGAACGCCTGCCCAAGATTGTTCTCGCGGGCGGCTATTCCCCGCTGGTTGGTGAGCTGCTCCGAAATAATGCCGCGCAGGTCGCGATCATTCCGCGCTTCCGGCCCCCCGCGTTAGACAAAAAACCGGTTACTCCCCACGACTGGTTTGAGAGTTATTACTCCATCGTCACCGCCGCGAACTTGTCCGACCTGCCAACCTACCAAGCGCCGGCCCCGACCAACTAAGTGGTGTCACCACCCGTGCGCTGATCATCCAATCTTTTGCCGAACTGTATTCGCAAACCACTCCCGCCAGGACGGTGATTCGACAAACTCCCGCTTGGTCAGGTACGGCCGGCCGGCAGCAATCCAAAGCACGCCGCCCGCTCCAACCGGTCGCCACGTGCAATAGAGATGACCGTCTTGGTCGCGCGCCAGCACCTGCACATCGCCGGCCACCTCGCCTTTGAAGCGGATGCAATCCTGAAACATGACATCACCAAACCGCACTTCCCGCGTCGTGATCTCCCAGCGATGGCCGGCGGCGTGTTCGAGTTTCAAGCCGGTAAAGGGCAGATTGCCCAACTCAAAACAAACCAGCAACCGCCCACCGGCGAGCACCCATTTTTCGAGCAGTTCCACGCGTGCCGGCGCCAGCGGCGTGATTCCGTCGGTGTAAACCGCGCGACGCGCCTTCGGCAGTTCTTCCCAAAAGCGTTCGACGCGATTCGTCAGCCACCAATCCGGCTGGGCAAGTTGCCGACCGAGTCCCACCCAGTCCAGCGCCAACACTTTTGCCGGGTCAAACTCCGGCTGCCGCGCGGCGACGATTTCAATCCGCGTCCGACCGGCCAGTTTCACCCCGCGAATCCACAACGTCGTCTGCGGCTTCATGGCGGGCCGCCAATCATTCTCTGCGCCGAAGTGTTCCTCGTGCAAGACCGGCACGTCGTGCGGCACAACCCGGCCATTCACGCGCACCGCCAGCGGATTCCCGCGGAGTTGATACGGAATGGCAAGTTCGATGTCGAACTGCCCGCGCCCGGTAATCTCCGCGCGCAAACCGGTCGGGGAATATTTCGCCGACGCGCTTAAGCCCGGCCCGCGCAAGCCGGTAAAACTCAGCGTGGTCAATTCCTGGTTGCGCGGCAGGCTGCGGAAGATTCCGAGTCTAGTCTCATGGAAGTCGGAGTAGAAATACTGTTCACTCTGCGCCGTGAGGAACGAGCCGCAGGTGGTCAGGTACGGTTGCGACGTACCGAGATAGACTTCCGACGCCGCCTCCGCGAAATAGCCGGGGCCGTACACAAACTGCAACGCCCGCAGCAACCGCATCTCCGCCGCATCCGGTAAACCAAAGCGCATGTCGCTGGCCGCGCCCCAACACCCCGGCCACGGCATCTGGAACACATCCGTTGCCGGCGTCGCCCAGGAAAATTCGTGGCGCATCCGCGTCATGTAGTATTTGCGCCGGTTGAGCCAGCGGTGGCCTTCCGTCGGATAACACAGAATCGGCAAATACGAATCCGTCCGCTCGCCCGTCCGACCGTCGGCTTGGTCGAGGTACTCGACGTCATTCTGTTCGAGATAGAAGTTCGCCAGAATCGAGCGATGCGGTTCGTCCGCGCCCCATTCGACTGCCTGCGCGAGGATGCTCAAGAACCAGCAATGCACAAACGTGTTGTTCCGCGCTTTCTCGGTGAACTCCGCCGAGAACGTCACATCGGTCGTTGACGGCGCGGCGAGAATCCAGCCGCGTTCCGTTTCGCGAAAGAAATTCTCCACCGCATACGTGGCCACCGTCTGGACAATGTCCCGGCATTGCTCCCGCACCCGCCGGTCGCGCGTGTGCCGACCGACCTTCGCCGCAGTCATTGCGTGGGCCGCGATGCAAGTGTGGCCGGTGTCTTCCTCGTCGGCGACGCCGTTGTAATGCACCATCCAACTAAACGGCCGCTTTCCCTCGCGCCGCATCACCTTGTGCAACCAGCCCACCAACTGTTCCGCCACCGGCAACCCGCCGGCATGCAGCAAGCCGTCGGCGATATAATGCGCATCCCAAAACACCTTGTCGCCGAGATGCACCGGCACAAAATTCCCGGAGCACCCGACACCGAATCGCATGTCCGCTCCCATGTCACAGAGCCAGAGCGAAAAGTGATACACCCAATCCCGCCGCGCATCGCCGGTCGAGATTGTCGCGTGGTCGCGCCAGTAATCCCGTAGCGAAATGCGTCCCGGCTTCCGCGGTTTCAGCGTCCCGGTCTGGCTCGACCCGAAATGAAACCAAATCGTCCCGCTGCCTTTCCGCTCCACGCCAAACTCCCCGGCAATCGGTTTCCCGCCAAACACTCCCACGCTGACCCGGTACGGTTCGAGGACTTTCTCCGTCACATCAAACTCGCCGAGCGTCGCGTTCGGAAACAGCTTCTCGCCCGTCCGCAATGTCGCCCGCCAATACGCGCGGACAATGACCGGCTTGGAGAACGTGAACTTGAATACCGGCTGCACCGTCCCCGGCACGATCCACGATTCGAGTTTCACCAATACGCCCGCCAGCCGGTAACTCGTGCGCAACGTCCCGCGCTTCAAATCAAACTCGCGTTCCCAATCCGTCGCCTTCGCCACGATGGCTTTCGCATCGAACACTTTGCCGGCAATCTCCAGCGTGTATTCAATCCAGCCCAACGGCATCCGCAACATCTGCGCGCTCACGTGCGTGGATTTCATCGCCGAATGAAACACGTACAAATCGTCGACGCCCGGCTCCGAGCCGTATTGCGATTGATACATCGGAAACTCCGCCCGGTGACTATCGAGTCCCTGCATCCCGGTCGCGTCCACACCGAGCATCAACACGCGCGACGCGAGAAAGAACGGAAAAATATCCGTCGGCATCCGCCGCGCCGTCTCGACGACGCGGAACGGTTCGACTTTCGTGACGGCGGAGAAATGAAATTGGTAAGAGGTGTTCATTGGTTAACCTGCGAGTTCCAGTGCGCGCAACACGACCGGGATGGATTGCTGCCAGTTGGCCGGCAAGTCCTCGGAGACTTCAAAGGCCAGCCCGCGTTTGCCGGCACGCTGGCGCTTAGCGATGACAGCCTCCATCAATTGTTCGGGCGGCAATCCGTAGCAGTTGACGTTGATGTGCGCCCAAAATGTTTTGTCCGGCCACAGCGCCCGGCATTCGTCATACAACAGGTCGCCTTCCGGCGGCTCGGTGAGCGACTCAATGCCATCGAACGGCGCGCCGGCAATCTGGTCGGCGATGACCTTAAGCGCGCCGTCGTAATGGACAAACACGCGCTTGCCGGCGGCGTGCAGGATCGGGAAGGCTTGCTCGTAGACCGGCATCAACAACGCCCGGTACCACTTCGGCCCGAGCATGCTGATGGTCAGATTCTCGATGAGTTTGACGAAGTGACCGGGGCCGGCCGCCTCAGCTTTGACTTCTTCGAGAAACAATTTCACGCGGGCGTGGTAAAGCTCGAACAGCTCCGGCGTTTCTTGCGCAAGATCGAGACAGAACTGTTCGGTCCCGGCCAAGTCCACATTGATGATCATCGCCGGCGTGCG
>JBAXYB010000022.1:0-33690 GCA_037127585.1 Verrucomicrobiota bacterium | reverse complement strand
ATCTGAAATCATCTTTTCAAATTGCCGCTGGATTTCTGTTTGCCGGCTCCTGCCTAAGCACCATGCTGGCGCCGGGGGCTGAAACGCTTTCCGCTCCCGCACCGGCCGCGGGGGCGTCCGTGGAGCCCGCTCAGCCTGCGCCGCCAGCAGTCACGGTGACCAACTCGACTTGGAACGGGTTCCAAAAACAGTCATTCACGCTGAACGGTGTCCCCGCGTATTTCGTGCTGCCGCAAGTCGCGGCGCCGGGTAATCCTTGGATCTGGCGCATCGCCTGGCCGGATTTCCACGCGGAAGTGGATAAGGAATTGCTGCGTGCCGGGTATCCGGAGGTTTCCAACTCGGTGCAGTTCGTCCTCAAGCACGCCGGGGGACCTGCCTCAACCTCTTCGAGCAAGCGAGAGAAAGACTAAGCATCGAAAAAAACACATCATCATGAAAGAAACTATTTTGGGAGGTATCCTAATGAATAGAGCAGTACAAACGATGGCGTTGGCGATTTTCAGCCTCGTGTTTCCGGCTCAGACACCGGCCGCGGAAGTGAAGGTCTGGACCAGCGATGTTGTGTCAGACGAAACGTCTCCCGACGCAAAAATGGAATTGAAGCCCGTCACGTTGGTCGGCGCGCGGAACGGCTCCTTCTCGGGAAAAATCGTGGTGGAATCCACCGGTGTGATCAAAGGGGTGAAAGCATCGGTGGGCGCGCTGACTGGAAAATACGGCGCCATTCCCGCTTCCAATGTCCAAATTCGTTACGCGAAGGCTTGGGATACGCAGGGCTGGAAGTATCCAAAAGGACCGGATATCCTCTTGGATGCTGCGCCGGAGGTTGCTCCCGTGCAAGGCCGGACGATTTTGCCAGTATGGGTGACGGTACATGTTCCCCGGGAAACGAAGGCGGGGGTGTATGACGGAGAGGTCACGGTCCAACCGGAGGGCGCCGCGCAGGTCAAGGTAAAGCTGACCCTGGATGTCGCTGACTGGACCTTGCCCGACCCGCAGGATTACCGCACTTGGGCGGATTATGTCCAGTCACCCGATACGCTGGCCTTGGAATACAATGTCCCGCTCTGGTCCGATAAACACTGGGAATTGATCGACCGTTCCTTTCGTTATCTGAGCCCCACGGGATGTCGCGTGGTTTATGTTCCCCTGATCTGCGGGACTAATTTCGGCAACGAGCAGTCCATGGTGCGCTGGATTCAAAAAGGGGAAAACCGGTATGAGTGGGATTACACCCTCATGGAGAAGTATCTGGACTCGGCGGAGAAGAACCTGGGTAAGCCCAAACTGGTCGTCTTTATGGTCTGGGATATTTGCATGAGCAAGGATGCGTTGAAACGAGGTCTTCAGCCGGATGGTCTGGGCGGCGAGCAAATCAGGAAAAATCGCGAGGAGCTTTTGGACAAGGGTCCCCGCGTGACCGGATGGAACCCGGCGACCAAGGAGGCCAGCGTCCTGATCCTGCCCCGCTACGAGGATGAGGCGAGCAAGGCGCTGTGGCAGCCGATGTTCACGGAAGTCAAGAAGCGGATGGAACAGCGCGGCCTGGAAAAGACCATCATGCTGGGGATGATGCCGGACCTCTGGCCGAATAAGGAAGAAGTGACCTTCTGGAATGATATCTCGGGCGGTCGGCCGTGGGTGATCCATGGGCACTCCGGCGTTCCGAAGGATGTGATGATCGGAAACAAGGGGTTGTACAAGATCGCGGACATTGGCTACGCGGCCTTCGTTTATCACCTGACATTTAATGTCAACCCGGATAAGGGACGCATGTACGGTTGGAAAAACCCGGCTATTCTTGCGGGTTACACGCGATTTGAGTTGAACACGGATCCAGCCGCGTTCATCCGTGAACTCCAAGCTTTTCACATCACGGGCGGGCAGCGCGGTGCCGGGCGCATGGGCGCGGACCTTTGGCCGGCGGTGAGAAATAAAAAAGGGGAGCGTTCGGGGCTGGTCTATTCCCGTTACCCGGAGAACAACTGGCGCAACTTGGATATCTGCGACTGGCAATTGGCGCCGGGACCGGATGGCGCGGTGGCCACGAGACGCTTGGAATACTTCAAGGAAGGCACCCAGGTCTGCGAGGCGCGGATCTTTCTGGAAGACGCTCTTTTGGCCGCAGACAAGAAGGCGAAGATCGGCGCTGACCTGGCTCAACGGTGTCAGGTGGCCCTTGACGAACATCACCGCGCGATGTGGAAAACCGTCTGGGGCAACGATGAAGATTTGAACAGCGTCGGGGTGGCGGCAGCCGGCCGCAACCCGATCGAGGGGCTGTGGAAAAGCCTGAATGTGAACAAGAGATTTTCGAGCGTACTTGTGGATCGGGCAATTCAGGGTGTGGAGGCAAAAAAAGGCATGGAGCAGTTTGTGGTCGGCTGGCAGGAACGGGAGAAGGCGCTGTACACCCTGGCCGGCGAAGTGGCGGCCAAACTCAACTCGAAGTAGTATGATTAGCTGAAGGCCGGCAATATTCGGAGAACGTCCTCACCTTGCGCATGCTTTACTTCAATATCAACAAAGGCTACCCATGAAAAAAATTCTTCGCTGGAGCGGATATGTGTTGTTAGGTCTGGCGAGTACGGCGCAGGCGAAGTTGACGATTTATTATTTGCGCCACGCCGAAGGCGGTCACAACGTGGTCCGGAGATTTGTCGAGAGTGGCATCCCGACCAACCAGTGGCCAGCCTATGTTGGCCACAGCGACATTTTCACGCCGGACGGCGAGGCGCAGGTCCGGGGCGTGACCACCAATCTGCTGGCGTACAAGTTTGATTTCATTGCGGTGAGTCCCACCTGGCGGACGCGGCAGACGATTTTGCCGTTTTTGAAGGCCACCGGTCGCACGGCGGAGATCTGGCCGGAATTGACGGAAGTTGTGCAGGAGTCGACCAACTCGGCGTCGGTCGCATCGGAGTTGGTGGTCGGTCACGACCCGATCGAGCTGTCGAAGGATGAGCAGACGTGCTTCAAGCTCCGGTTGGATCCAGCGGGCTGTTGTGAGTTGGTGGTGACGAATATGGCTCAGGCAACCGGGGAGGCGAAACAGGTCCTGAAGCTACTACGCGCCCGGTTTGGTAAGCGGGACACGACGGTATTGCTGGTCGGGCACGGTGCCGCCGGGCGCACGCTGATCCGCTATCTGACGCGTCAGCCGTCGTGGAATGCGGACTGGCTGCACAACGCCGCGCTCTGGATGGCAGTCGAAAAACCGGATGGCACATTTGAGCTGAAACTGCTGAACGGGGCGCCCTTTCCGGCGGCTCCCCCCATTAACGCGACGCGCAACCCGGTTTCCCCCTCGGCTGGCGGACTTGAATAGCGGTTGCTCTGAAATCTTGCATTTAAAGATTGATTATGTAGTCGATCCTGAAAAAGTGGTTTTCGGGATGTTCGTGAGCGGGTAAGAGTTGGAGCAAGCAGCGCCGAGTCGCCAGCAGAGACTCCAACCAATCGAGACAAACGAAAGCTCGCAGGAGCTTGCGCACCCTCGAACAACAGTTGCGCAAGCAACGCACGCTCATTCGCCAGTGCTTCTGCCAACACCCCAACCACGCCCTGTTCGAGACCTTGCCCGGTGCCGGTCCAAAACTCGCCCCGCGCCTGTTGGCCGAACTATCATTCGACCCCGCACTCATTGATGATTCGCAACGGCTCCAGTCCTACGCCGGCATGGCACCGGTCAGTTACCAGTCCGGACAAGTATCCGTCGTTCACCTGCGACGACAGTGCAATCGCTTCCTACGTGCCACGGTTCATCTCTGGGTGGATCTGAGTCGGCGATACTGCGACTGGGCGCAAATCTACTATCAAGCGCATCGCCGCAAAGGCCAAAGTCACGCCTGTGCGCTGCGGTGTCTCGGAGTGCGCTGGCTCAAGATTCTCTGTGCCATGCTCCGCAACGGCACGCTCTACGACGCCGCTCTCCACGCCCGCAATCAACTGCAACACAGATCATGGGTGTTGCAACTCCAGTCGAGTCAACCGGTGGTGCATCATGCACCTTGATCGGCGGTGTCAACAAACAGCGGGCGGTCGGCTCCTTCTGTGCAAGGCGTTCCTCGCTGCGCTGCGGTCTGCCTTGACAGCGCCGCCCAGCCGCTGTGGCGGCCTGCTAAGGCCACCCGCTACACTTTCCAACCGCCGTTTACAGAATCTGAGCTGCCACATGAACTTCAGCAAAAATTTGATAATGTGGCAATCTATCCGAGAATGTTCATATGCTTTAATCGCAACCGACAGGTGGGAATTCTATGTCCTTTAGAAGGATACCATGCTGGTAACGACCTTCTTCCAAACGCCAAGGGCACGTACATTTCTATGAGATAACTTGTCATGAAATTTCCTCTCTCTCCTCTAACAACTTCTTTACCGCATTGGATTAAGCGCCCTTTTTGTTCCGCTGCACTCCGTGCAAGTTTGTCAGGTGCTCGACTCGTTTCATTCATCGCAGATGCCACAAACTTCCGCCTGCGGTTTGAAGGTGGTGTTGCGCGCCGGCTTTGTTTCGCAAATCATTGCTCCCGACTGCGCTCCATTTCCTCCGCTCGCCGACACGCCGACCGAAGCCCATCCGGTTACACCGCGAACACAGCGGCGATTACCAATTCCGGTCAACAGCCATACGGCTTGGCTGCCGACACAGCGCAATGCGGACCGGTTCGATTGTACGTCGGCGGCGCAGGCATCAAGGATCCTACGGGTCGTGGCTTCCGTTCCTCCGTGACCCCCGCGCCGCCTTCCGCAACCTCGGCCCCTAAGATTTCATCGCGCACATCGGTCGCTACGCTTCCAAGAAATGGTCGATGACCTTCAGCGAACGATGAGGCAATCGCGGGTCTCATCCACATCGAGGAAGCCGCAGGCGGCGCGCCGGCTTAGTAGACATTCTGTCGCCGCATCGCCCACCAACTTTTCGACGGTATCGCGCATGGGCCGCGCGCCCAGTTTCGGGTGAAACCCCTTCCGTACGAGAAACGGGAGGACCGCCCTGGCCAGTTCGAGTTTGTGTCCGCGCGCCGCGAGAAACTCGATCTCGCGGGTTAGGAATTTCTCGGCGATCTCCAACTGGTGTTCATAGCTCAGACGACCGAACACCAGTTTCTCGTTCACGCGCGCGAAGATTTCCGGACGCAATGTTTGTTGCGCACGGGTAAGAACGTGGCGCTCCAGCGTGGCTTCATTGGAGTGTTGCAGGCTCATCAACTCCGCCGAGCCGATGTTGGAAGTCAGCCACACGTAGAACCCGCTGAAATCTAGCGTCTGCCCGGTCGCCACCGTGATGCGTGCGGCATCGAGCAGTTGCAGGAGGATGTCGAGCACACGCGGATGCGCTTTCTCGGCTTCGTCAAACAGCAGTGAACCTTCCGTGGCGCGTTCGCGCACGGCTCCCAAGTAGCCAACCTCACCGAGCCGCGCGCCGAGCAACAGACCAAGTGCTTCCTGTGTTTGGAACTCCGACATATCGAACCGGAACAACCGGCCCGCGCTGAAGATGTGCGTCGTCGCCACAACGACCGTTTCCGTTTTGCCGACACCGGTCGGACCGAGCAGCAGGAAACTTCCCCGGGGCCGGCCCGGTTTCGTCAGGCCGAGCTCGCCGCGGCGCAGGGCAGAGAGGATGCGCGGCAGCACATGGGACTGGCCGCGAATTTCGCGAGGCAAACGCGCGGCCAGTTCGTGGAGATGGGTGATCTTTGTTGTGTCCAGTGGTTGGTTCATGCGCTGTTCACTATCACGGACTGTCCCCGGAACTCGTGTAGCAGCTACACGGTGGAACGGGATTCCTCTGGCAAGTTCACCCCAGATTCAGCGGGCGGTCCGCTGAGCGAACGAAACAAAAAGAGGAAACGTTATCATGGTCAAACTCACAGAACAACGGCAGGCGCGAGTGCGATTCATTCTCGCCGTCGCCGTCCTACTCACATTCAACAGCCTGTCCGCGTTTGCGCAAGCGGGCGGCGGCACCGGCTTCAACTCCACCGACCTAAAGACCGGCATTAGCAACAGTCTCGCGGTGATCATGATGTTCGGGTTCGTGCTCGGCATCTCGTCGGTGATCTATGGCGGGTTCGCCATCCGGCGTGGCGACGTTGACCAAGGCAAGATGTCCATCATCGGTGGCGCAATCATCGCGGCGGCTCCGGCCGTTGTCTTTGCGTTCTACAAGATTTTTGGGCTGGACGCCAACAGCGCGGTCGGTGTCGGCACTTTCTAACCCCACCCAACTGCTCCGAGCCACCATGCCAACCGACCTGCGCTTCACCGATACCAACGCCGCTTCCGACTCCCAGGGCCGGACGTGGGGTTTGGAGGGCAGCCTGTTCTGGTGGCTCGTGGGCGGGACCGGCGCCACCATCGCCGTATTCTTCGTCCTCCTCGTGATGCTCAACCTGTCGCTCCTCGCCTCGCTGGGTTCCGCGCTCGTGCCGTTGGGATTGTGCGTGGCTTACGTCTTCGGATTGCGACAAGGGAAACCGCCCGGCTATGACCGTGACTGTTTCGAGCACTGGTTTTCCGGCGTGGGCTTCGGCCCGGACGGCGCTGCGTCCGGGAACCGTTGTCATCCACTGGCGGAGAAACAATCATGAATCCCGCCGAACTCAATGCTGCTGAGACCGAGCGGGAAGCCATGCTCGGACAACTGCAAGCAGCGGAAGCCGCCCTGTGGAGCAACCTCCACTGCCGCCGCGTGGACATGACGGCCCGGGCGCACATGGAACGCGCGCTTGCGCATGTCCGGGAAGCCAGCGCGGCCATCCTCACGGCCAGTGGTGCGCGCACCGTGGACCAACTCGTGAGCGCGTTGCAGCGCGTCCAACACGGCGGCAACCGGCGCTTGCGCCAACTCCATTCAGCGGTGCCCCATGTTTGAACGCGCGCCCAACGGTTTCTTCGTTCGCGATCTGATCGTCTTCCATCAACTGCGCCGGGGCGGCTCCGTGTCGAAGGGGTTCATCGTTGACGCACCCGACCTGACGAACAGCCCGGCCAGCGACTTGAACGGTTTCCAAGATCAACTCTGTCTCCTGTTGGCCTCCCTCCACGAAACCCAACGCCTCCAAGTCCAGTACTTCTGTGACTCGGACTATAAGGGTGAACTACTCCACTACCAGCAGGAGACAGAGCGCTTTACCAACGTCTGGACCAAACGCGCCCGCAACGAACGCTTCGCCCGCTACTGGCAGTTGATGGCCGAGCGGAAGCTCCGCCGGCAACGCGTGATCTTCTACATCTCCCGCGCGCTGGACAACGTGCCGCAGTCATTCCAAACCCCGGCCGCCCGGCGCAACTACTACGCCACGCTGCTCGACCAACTCGAAACCGAGTTCGCGCACGTTCACCGTCTCTTACTGGAGATCTTCGGCTCCGGCGGCGCGCGCATTCTCCCGATGACCGACCTTGACCATTTCCGGCACTACAAGCGATTCCTGAATCCGTCGTTGAATGACCGGTTTGACTACGACCCCGCCGACGAATTCGCGCCTGAACTGTCCATTCACGACAACTGCTGGCACAGCGAAGGCAACGGCCAGAGCGATTACGGGTTCTACCTCGACGGTCATTATCATTCCCTGATCGTGTTGACGCGCTGGCCGCGCACGACATATCCCGGCATCGTCCAACGGCTCACCAATCTCCGGCTGCTCGATTACACCATCACGGTGAATGTCGATCCGCTCCCCATCACCGACGAGATCAACAAGGAGGAGAAGGCACACGACCGCGTGGCCGGCGATTACGCGAGCGAAAAGAAGATCTCGCTGCTGACCGTGATGGAGAAGAAGCAAAAAAAGATCCACGCGTTGATGCAGGGTCAGACGATTCCGTTCCACGCGGTATTCACAATCCGGGTCTGGGACAAGACCAAGGACGGCCTGACCGCCAAAGCCGGGGCGATCAAGAACGCGATCAACTCGATGAACGCGGCGCAGTATTTCGAGAGTAACCTGCCGAGCACATCGAAGAACCTGTTCTTCCAGACGTGGCCGGGCTGGACATGGGGCCGGTATAACCACCGGAAACTGTACGCCGAGCACCGGTTCCTCGCCGATATGTTGCCGGTCACCAGCACGTTCACCGGCCATCTGGCCGGGGCTGAGGCGATTTACGACGGGCCACACAATAACCTGATCGGCATCGAAACGTTCTCCGGCTCCGTGGACAACAAGACACCGCAACACGCCGTGCTGCTTGGCATGAGCGGCGCCGGCAAATCGGTCACCGTTTGCGATTTGCTCACGCAGACCGAGGGGTATTTTGGTTACACGGTAATTATCGAGGAAGGACTGTCGTACGGCATCTACACGCAGACGGTGGACGAAGGCGCGCGCCCGATCATCATTCATCCCGATGGCGACTTGACGATCAATTACCTCGACACGAAAGGGCTGCCGCTCACGCCCGACCATCTCTCCGCCGCGACCGCGCTCGTCGCGCGCATGATCGGCACGAGCGCCCACGAAGACAAACAGATGCTCCGGCAGGCCCAGATTGCCAAGTACATCAACCTGATCTACGAGGATTCATTCCAAGACTGGCAGAAGAAGCGGCACGACCAACTGCTCGGCATCGCCCGACACGCGCTCGCGCTCCAGCGATTCCGCGCCGACCGGATGCCGCCTGGCGCGACCACCTTGGAGACGTTTGCGGATTTTCGGGATTGGAGGGCGGGTCATCCCAATGAAGCCGACGACTATCTACGCCAGTTCGACGAGGCGGTCGTGTTGAGATTTCTGAAAGACCCGAAGACCAGCAAGGAGGTTCGCAACCTCGCGTTCGCCGGCTTCACACCGGAGGAATTCCCGACACATCGGATGCTCCAGGAATTGATGATGCTCGACCCGCTGGGCGCGGAGCGCGACCAGATCATGGAGATCGCGACACTGATCCTGCCGTGGTGTCGCGACGGCAACTACGGCTGTCTGTTCGACGGCACGAGCAATCTGTCGCTCACCGGCAAGATCGCCCACTTCGAGTTGGGCTACATCCCGGAGTCCGCGAAGGAACTCAAGGCGGCTGCCGGCTTCCTCATCACCAATCACGCCCGCAAACACATCATGACGTTGCCGCGCGCGATTCGGAAACGGAACGTCTACGAGGAAGTCGCCCGGTTTCTCGACATCCCCGGCGGTCAGGAGATCGTCCAAGAAAGCTACGCGCAACTCCGCAAGTTCAATTGCTGGAACATCTCCATTGTCCAGCAGTATGCCCGGTTCAAACAGAGCCGGATCCGGTCGGCCGTCTTCGGCAACAGCCGGCAATTCTTCATCATGCGACAGAACGACCGGGCCGACCTAGAGGACATGGGCCAAGACATCGCGCTGCCCGAGGTCACGCAGCACGCGATCATGAACTATCCGTTACCCGACCACCAAGCCGGGCAGAAATACTCACCGTTCACCTACCTGCACACGGACGCAACGCGCAACCTTTGCGGCACAGTTTATAACATCGCGTCCGCGGAGATGCTCTACTGCTCCAGTTCGAGCGGCGAACACTTCGACCGACGCGCCCGCGAGCTGCGCCAGAGTCCGAACATTGTCGAAGGCATCATCCGCCACGCCAACCCGCCGAAGGAATCCAAACCAGAACCGAACACCCCCGGACCGCTATGAAGAATCCACTCACTATATCTATGTGTCGTACCGCGCTGGCCGCGCTCATGGCCGGTCTGTTGACCGGCTGCGCGGCCACCCGCCCGATTGGCGATGTCGCGCTCGGTGCCGGCGGCGCGTATCTCGGCCACGAACTTTCCCACGGCGACCCGCTCGCCACCGCCGCCGGCGCAGCCGGTGGAGTCCTGCTCAACGAAGGTCTCCACTTCGCCACACGAAAACAATCCGACAAAGCCTACGCGGCCGGTTACGACAAAGGCAAAAGCGACGCGGTGAAGCAGCAATACTGGCTTTATGTCGCCAGACAACAGCCGCGCAACCCCGCCAGCAACGTCCGACTTTATCCCGTGCAATTGCCGGAACAGCGCATTGACGGGGTGACGTTCCAACCCACAACCAAACTCCTCCGCATCGCGGAGTGAGCCGCCCGTACCGGCACCAACAAAAGAAGGAGACCCTATGAAGAAATCCATCGCCGTGGCCGTGTTTGTCCTGACCGCCGCGCTGTCCGCGCGCGCCCAATACATCGTGTTCGACCCGAAGATGAACGCGCAACAGATCATCGATACTGCGCAGCAGATCGCCAAGTACGTCGAGATGATCCACAATCAGGTGCAACAGATTCAGACGCTCACCGACCAGTTGAACGAGTTCAAGCACTACGAGGATTTGTTCGGTGATCCCAAGAGCGTTCTGCTCACCACGGTGCAACCGCTCGTGAACGATCTGACCAAGACCGAACTCGGTCAGACGCTCACGACATTGGAGACCACCGTCAATGCCGGCCAAGCCATGCTCTACGACGCCAATGGTCTATTCCACAGCGTCGGCACGACGTTCACAACGCCGGACGGTCAGACCGTGACTCGTCAGCAAGCAACCTATCTGCCGGTTGCCGCCGTGCAGAAGACGACCGACAATTATCTGGCCGTCTCGACTGATGCAGCGGCGCGCCGGGTCGCGTTGAAGGACGAGATCGCCGCCACGACCGAGCAACTCAAGGCCGCGACCACCGATGCCGAGGTGCAGAAGTTGACCGGCGTGCTCATCGGTTTGTCCGCCGCGTTGAACAACACTGACTACGAACTCAATCAGGCCAGCGCGTCCGCGCTGGTGCAGGACATCGCTAATCGCAACGACGAACAACGGCAACTGGCGGCGAACAAGGAACAGCAGCACGCCGAGTTCACTGAGGCGGTGCAGCACTACGGGCAAAAGTTCCAGTTGCTGAACGCGCCCACATTGTTTCCCACCCAATAACCAACCCACGACCCGGCCATGGCCTCCTTTGAAAGCATCTTTCCGACGTTCCTGCAGAAGTGCGCGGAATTGCACACACTGCTGTGCAGCGTCGCTTTCCTGTTGTTCATCGTCGGGACGATCCTGTTTGTCATGCACGGCTTCACGGGCAAGACGTTGCTGTTGCACCTCGTGCGTTTGCTGGTGCTCACCGCCTTGCTCGTGATGCTGCCGCGCTGGGGTAACAACGTGCAGTCGCTGCTACAGAACTCGATTCTCAATGGCTTGGGTGTCGATCCCGCCGACGTCCAGGATCAGTACAACCAACTACTCGTCATCAAGCGCGACACCGGCGCGGGACATTCATGGTGGGACATTCTCGGCGACATCCGTGGATTCACCGTCGAGATTCTCATCTCCGGTGTCCTCTGGCTCGTTGGACAGTTTGCATCAGTGCTGTTGTTCTGGGCGTATGTCATCCAGAAATTCATCCTGTTCTCCAGCTACGCGCTCTCGCCATTGCTCATCGGCATGATGGCCATCCGGTCGCTGCGACAGGCCGGCAGTCGCTACCTGTTGCACATCGTGGGCGTGCTCCTCTGGCCGCTGGGCTGGGCCGTCGCCGCGCTCATCACGCAGGGGATACTGGATTTCATGACGGATCCAGCATTCCAGTTCATTGACTCGACGACCACGCTCTACACGCTGCAAACCACCGTTGGCGTGGCGGTGATTGCTTTCTGGATCGTGTTCAGCACCGTGGCCGCGCCGCTCGTCATTCAGAAGGTGCTCGCGCACGGTCAACTCGCCGGCAGCGAACTGCTGGCCGGGGCGGCCAGCAGCTTTCTCCAAACGGCCGCCACCACTGCCGGCGCGGCGGCTGTCGCCGCCACGGCCGGCGGCCCACTGCTGACCGCAGGCGCAGCCGGCATGGCGGCCGCCTTGAGCACGGTCTCGTCCGCCGCCGGCCACGGGAGCGCCGGGGCCATCATCATTGCCGGTTCTGGCCTCCCGCCGCGCGCGGCGCGGGGCCGGCCGGGCGACGACATCACCGGCGACAAATCCGTCCGCGAACTCATCGCCAAAACCAAAGGCCACTACTACTGACCGCCATGGAAACAACCCCGCCCAATCGCAAAGAAACGCCGACCACCGTTGCCGCCACCCCACGTGTCGCGCGCCGCCGGTTCGATCCCACGCAACTGTTCGCCCAGCGCGACCGGCTGCCGTGGTTCTGGTTCTTCGCGGCCGTGGCCGTGACCGTGTTCGCCGCGTTCGACCGGTATCGCTTGATCGAGCACTTCCAACAACGCGAGCGCGTCGTCATCATCGACCCCGCGCAGACCTACTATGTCAGCCCGTTGTTGCAGTTTCAGGAGGCGAAAGACTTGCACGTCCAACAGGCCGAACTGGCGGCGGTCGCATTCCTCGAACGCAATCCGAAAGATTTCGAACACCCGGATCTCCTCAAACAGATGTTCCTCAAACCGGCACTCCAGAAGGCGCAGGATCAGCGCGCCCGGGAAGTCATCGAGTTCCGCGCCAAACAACTGCACCAGAAACCGGAGATCGCCCGCATCGATATTCTCGCGACCCGCGAAGACGAAGTGCTGGCCACTGTGGCCGGGCAGGTCATTCGCGCCGGAGTCTTTCAGGAGAAGGCGTTCACCGAGGCCTTCTCTTTCAAACTGAACCTCCGTCTGCTCCGTAACCCCAACCTGGCCGCGAATGGCCGTTTCCCAACCGCTGTCGGGGACTTCAAATATGAGATCATCCATTAGCCTCTTCCTGCTCGCCGTAACCGTTGTACTGGCTGAACCACAAGAAACCATCCAGCGCGTCCCGTTGGACGAACGCGCCGTCATCACGGTGCCGGTGGCGACGAACCGCGTCACCACGATTAGTTTTCCCGGCCCGATCACGGCCGTCGATGCCGTGGGCGTGACCGCTGATGGCAAGTCACCCGGCCAGTTCCAACTGGCCCACACGAAAGGCTCGGCGTTCCTATCCGTCCGCGCGCTCGCGCGTCGCGCCGTGACGAACCTCAATGTCCGCTGGAATAAGCGCACCTATGTTCTGGAGTTGGTCGAAAGCGACACGCCAATTCTGGCGCTCAACCTCGAAGACCGGACGGCCACGGAGACCGCGTTGCCCGCGCCCTCCGTCACACCAACAAGATTGCTGGCCTTGCTCGACAAGGCCAAAGCCTTCCCACTCCTCAAGAAGCAACACCCGGATGCCGTTGCTGACTCCGAAGCGCGGACATTCGGCGACCAGTCGCCGGTCTCCGACTTCAACGACTACGAGATTCGCATCGAGGAAGTGTTCCGATTCAACACGGACGACACGCTCGTGTTTCACCTTGTGCTGCGGAACAAATCGGCCAAGGCGATTCGCTACCTGCCGGGAAGTTTTGCGGTCCGGGTCGGCAACCGGCTGTACTACCAATCAATCAGCGACGCGCCCGGTGTGTTGCCGGCGCACTCGGCCAGCACGGTGTATCTCGCGATTACCGGCACGCCGGACGGTGGACGCAATGAGCTGTCACTCAAGAATGATTTTACTGTGCTCGTAACGCGCGTGCCGCCACCGGCGGGCAAACAGGAGCCGCGATGAAGCCGCGTGAGTTCATCAATTTCTTCAAGACCCGCAGCGGCAAGCTGGTGTTGTTCGTGGCGGCGTTCGGCGGCGGCCTGATCTTGTTCGGCGTGTTTCGCCACCGGTCACGGAAGCCCGGCGAATTGGACGTGTCTCTGGCGCGACCACAAGCGAATCAATCCGACAAACCGCAAGTGGTGCAGTCGGTCGAGCGACCGATGCAGCCCTTCTACCCGCCACCACCGAAACCGGAACTACCCACGGTGCCGGCCAGCAAAGACCCGCGTGCTTTGGCCCAAGCCACCACCAAAGAACCGCTACCGGCAACACTCGCGCCCATTAGCTTATTTGCAGACAGCGCCGCCGGGACTCCCGAACCAAAGTCCGTGAGTTCGGTCTACGCACCGTATGGCCGGCTCATTTCGTGCGAGACCGTGATCACGGTTGACTCGGCGTCGATCCAGACACCGATTGTCGGACTGATCACCGAGAATGTTTATCACGCGGGTAAGCTGGTCATTCCGGCCGGCACCGAGGTTCACGGCACAGCGCAAACCGACCATCACCGCGAACGCATCGCCAGCGGCGGCAGTTGGACTTTGGTCTGGCAGACCGGCGAAGAACTCCGCCTCAAAGCCATCGCGCTGGATCGCGAGTTCGCCGGTGACCAGACTGGCTGGGGAATTACGGACGGCAGTGCCGGGTTGCGCGGGCAGATCATCAAGTCCGATGACATGGCGGAGATCAAACTTTTCGCGGCGACGTTTCTGTCCGGTGCCGCCGGCGCACTAACCGAACAGCAGCCAACCGTCTTCGGCCCGGTCAGCAGCCCATCGCTGAACAACGCGCCGTTCGCAGGGGCGCAGAAAGTTCTCTCGGTTTACGCGCAACGCATCTACGAGGCAGTGCAACGTGACGGGTTCTACGTTCGCGTACCGAGCGGCAAGCAGTTCTACTTGTACGTGCTGCAAGTGATTGATCGCGCCGACGCCACCATCGGCGGCTCCGCGAAACCTTTTGCTGGGGAGAACCCCGCACCACTCCGCGAATCGGTCGCCCCGGTCACAATGCCGGAGGCAACACCACCATCCGCAAACCCAGTATTCCAACCATGAAACAACTGACCTTCATTCCACTCTTGCTCGTCGCGGCGTGCGCCGCGCAACCCAAACTCGTTGTCCGGCCCGCGCTGCCGCCGGCAGTTGAGCCGGTCGAGTCCGTGCGTTACGCCGAAGTCGTGCGTGCCTACTCCGTTGGCCGGTCGGTTGACCCGAACCAACCAGAAACGATGCTGGAGCAGCACCCGGTTTATCGCATCGAGTCCATCGCCCGTTGGAATCTGCATCCTGGTCCGCCAACCACGGCGAATCTCCTGAACCCACCGAGTGACGCGGCGTTCGCGCTGCCGCCCACGAATGATGACGTGATCGCCGAGATGAACCGGCAGCGGGAAACCACCGCGCGCGTGATCCAGGAGGCCGCGCGGTTCGCGCAGTTCGCCGGCGAATGGCAGCAGGTCATTGACGAGATGAAGAACGTCGCCCGTAATAACGCGTTGTTGAACGCGCGGCTCGTCGCCGCCGAGCAGCAACTCGCCGAGTTCAACACGGAACTAGCGAAGCCGGCGGTTGCGCCGGCCGCGCCACCAACCAACGAATTGTCGGAATCATTTGTTACGCCGATACCTTGACGACACTTTGCCGACGCGTGTCGGCGAACACGGCCCATGCCGCGCAACCACCAACCCCCAAAGGAGCTCAAATGAGCAAACCCAAGTCAGCCGCCCCAGCGGGCGCCGGCGGCAATGCCGCCCCCACCGATCAGCCGAACTTCCGGAATAACCCGGAGGTGGATGCGAAGATCGACATGTACATTCAGGATAACCCCAAGTATTGGACCTACATCCAAGCCATGCCGCGCGACCGGCTCGAACGGTCAGTCGTGCTCAACGAAGTGCGCGAACTGGATCGCCAGCAGCGCATGCGGGAAGGCGTGCTCAAGCAGATCAACCGCAACCCGGAACTCAAACGCGCTTATGATCTCTTGGTGAAAGATCTGCCGGACGATCAGAAGGAAGGCGTGATTACCCAGATTGCCCGGCAGGCGCGCCGGGCGGTTGCGCGCACCCAAAGCCAGCACCAAACACACGCGGAGGGAGTCGGCGTCTAATTGCCTCGCACCCGCTCCGGCTCGGCGCTGTCCCATCGCAGTCCGAGCCGGAGCGCTCCTTCTGGCAAGCCCCATGACCGTAGGTCCAAGATTCCACAAGGGCTGGCGGGTGATTTGGCTTGCGCCACACGCGGTTGTTACTATCATGGCGGCAACTCTGAGCGTGGGGAAGAAAGGGAACTAGGGTATGGAACGTGAGGGGTTGGCGAAGTTGGCAGAGGTGCGCAAACGGCGCGCCTTGTTGGTGGATGATCATTCCAGCGTGCGCATGGCGTTGCGCATGGTGATCAGTGGTACGTCGGACATGGTCGTCTGCGGTGAGGCGGAGGATGCGGCGCCGGCGTTGGCGCTGATTGAGCAATTAGATCCGGACATCGTGATTGCCGACATCGCGCTGAAACAGTCCCATGGACTGGACTTCATTCGTGATCTCCAGATCCGTTACCCGAAACTGCCCGTGTTGGTTCATTCCGTTCGCGAGGACGAGTTGTATGCCCCGTTATGTTTCCACTTTGGCGCACGGGGCTATATGAACAAAGGGGAGGATGTGGTGACGATCATTCACGCCATCCGGACGGTCTTGGACGGTGGCGTCTACGTGAGCGCGCGGATGCTGCATTGGTTTACCGATTGCGCTCTGACCCACGAAACCATGGCCCCGCGTCACCCACTGGGGATTCTCAGTCCGCGCGAACTGCAAGTGTTCGAGATGTTGGGGCACGGACTGGAGATCAAGGAGATCGCCGGACGCCTCACATTGGATCATAAGACGGTGGAGTTATACCGGCAGCGGATCAAAGCCAAACTGCACGTGGACTCCGCTCCCGCCGTTCTGCGCGCCGCCGTTGTGTGGTGTAATTCACCGGCGACCGCAACCGATTTGGCGCCCGTTTGAGACTGGGAGTGAGTCGGTTGACCGCTCGCGGACCGCGTTGGACACGCGAAGTTGATTCAGCGAAACAGATCGCTGTGCGTTCCCGTTCGTTCCAACCGGACATGCCCGCCATTCTCCGTGAGCGTGTAGATCAGTACCCAGTCGGATTCAACATGGCAGTCACGGCTGCCCGCATAGTCACCGCGCAACGGGTGGTCCTTGTATTGCGCGGGCAATAACGCGCCGTCAATCAGGAGGTCGAGGACGACTTTCAGTCGGGCTAGATCCTTGCCGCGTTTCCCGGCCCGCTTGACATCTTTCTTGAATTGGCTCGTTCGGCTGAAGGTTCTCACAGGCCCAAGTCGGCGTAGAGTTCCTTCTTGTTGCCAAACCGCTTCACGGCCCGGCCCTGCTTGCTCGCGTGGAGCGTGCGGGCGGTCAGGTCGTTCGGCATCCGCACATCGAACGGCAGCCCGCGTTGCAGTTTGATCTGCCGGTACAGCAGATGCACCGTTTCTGAAACCGTTAACCCCAGCGCATCGAGGATGTCTTCCACCTCGCTCTTGAGACCGGGCTCGACCCGAGCCCGAATGATGGCCGTTTTGCTCATGTGCCGAATGTAGCCCTATTGTGGCTACAACACAAGAAGATCTTGGCCGGCGCACGTTGGCCGGGGAGTTCCGTTGGGAGTCCGTCCCCAAGAACCGGTGGCCGACCTACTCCTTTGACCTACACGAGAATCTTCCTTTTCCTGTCATGACGGATCTTGGGCGTCACGCTAGAACGGGCGCACGAGATGACGCCGCGGAACTGCAATGTAATCGGTCGGAACGTCGCGCGCGAGCGTTACCAGCGGGGCTGGACGCAAGACGAACTGGTGACCAAACTGCAACTGTTGGGCTGCTCGATCACCCGCGATATTGTCGCCAATATCGAGACCGGCCGGTGCGTCACCACTGACAAGCAGATTGAGTTTCTGGCGGAGGTGCTGGGCCTCGAAGTCCAGCAACTATTCCCCGTTACGCGGCATTTCGTCCGCCAACCGCCGCTGTTGCAAGAACCGAAACAGCGCCGGCGACGGAGGACGAAACTCCGCCTTGCCCGGCGGCACAAGAATAGAGGAAAGTGTCATGGCCAATCGACAGACCGACTCCGGACCAGCCGGGCAGCTTGACCTTTTCGCAACCGGGAGACCGCCCCATGAGAGCCTTGACCCAATACGGCCGGATGGCCGCGAAGCACTGGCGCGAACACTGTCCCAAGCTGGTGCGCGAACTGGAACGGAAGGGACTCCTCCAACAAATGGCGCTGGAGGCGGAGGACAAGACGAAGGACGAGATGGCGACCCTCCGGACTCAGTTGATTCAGCAGGGAGCGACACCGCAACAAGCCCACGACCAAGCGTGGGAGATGGTCCGGGAGAAATACATCCTGTTGCCCCCCGAAGAATAGCGCCGGCGCGTCCTGACCCACCGACGAACCTCAACAATCACCGGATCACGGCTGCTGACCGGCTGGGTGAAGGCGGACCGAAACAGAAGTTCCAGCAGAATCTCGCCGCGATCAAAACGCTGCGCCGCGTGGAGACGGAATCCCGATTCGCGACCAGCGCGGAAAAGTCCATCTTGGTGCAATACGTCGGGTGGGGAGCACTGCCGCAAGTGTTCGATCCCGGCCATCGCGACTGGAGCAAAGAGCGCGCGGCCCTCCAACGCGAACTCACGGAGGAGGAGTACGACTGTGCACGCTCCACGACGCTCAACGCCCACTACACAGCGCCGGTGGTCATCGGCGCGATCTATCACGCGCTATCACGGTTCGGTTTTCACGGTGGCCGGGTGCTCGAACCCGCGTGCGGTATTGGCCATTTCATCGGCTTGATGCCGGAAGAAATTCTGCATCGCACCACAATCACCGGCATCGAGATTGATCCGTTGACCGCCCGAATTGCCAAGGCGTTATATCCCGACGCCGACATTCGCGCCCAACCGTTCGAGCAATCGAAACTCGCGGATGGCTTCTACGACGCCGCAATCTCCAACGTCCCGTTCGGTGACTACACCGTCCACGATCCGCGCTGGAACGATTACAAGTTTCCCATTCACGACTACTTCTTCGCGGCGGCTTTGGAGAAGGTGCGGCCCGGCGGTCTGGTCGTGTTCATCACTTCCCGCGGTACGTTGGACAAGTTCGACTCCAGCTTGCGCGAATTGTTGTCCACCCGCGCCGAACTTCTCGGAGCGATCCGTCTCCCCAACGACGCGTTCAAGCGGAATGCCGGCACCGAAGTCACCACCGACATCGTGATGTTGCGCCGGCTCCGCGCCGGCGAAGCGCCGACCGGTCCGGCTTGGAAAGCGACCGGCGACTACGCCAACGACACCGGGGACAATCTCACCATCAACGAATACTTCGTTACCCGACCCCACATGATGTTGGGGCGAATGCAACTGACCGGGCGGATGTACCGGGACAACGAGCCGACGCTGGAGCCGGATGGCCGCGACCTCGGCGTGGCGCTGGCGCAGGCCGTCGAGCGATTGCCGGCCAACATCTACCAAGCTCGGATTCAGCCAGTCGTCGAACCAACCCTCGACCAAACCATCCCGGCACCGGATTACGTCAAACCCAATGCCTATTGCATTCACGATGGCATCCTCTGCATCCGGGAAGAGAATGTTCTCCGGCAACTTCACGATCTTCCATCCGAAACTCGCACGCGGATTCGCCGGCTCATTGAGGTGCGCGACGCGGTGCGGGTTTGTCTGCGCTCGCAGATGGACGGCAGTAGTGATGAACAAGTCGTCGCGGCCCGCGAGAAACTCAACCACGCCTACGACCGGTTCGTCTCGCGGTTCGGGCCGATCAACCGGCGTGGCAACCAACGCGCCTTCGACGGTGATCCTGATTTGCCGTTGTTGCTCTCACTGGAGAATTACCACGACGAAACACAGGTGGCGACGAAGACGGCCATCTTCCGGGAACGCACCATTCATCACCAGCAGCACGTCGAGTCGGTCAGTTCGCCGCCGGAGGCGTTGCTCGTCACGTTGAACGAGTGTGGCCGAGTGGACCTCGACCGCATGGCCGGTCTGCTCAACGAGCCAATCGAAGAATTTCTGCCCGACCTGAAGGGGCTGATTTTCCTTAATCCGCAGACGAACCAATGGGAGACCGACGACCAATATCTCTCCGGTAACGTCCGCGAGAAACTGGCGACCGCCGCTGCCGCCGCGATCACCGATCCCCGCTTTCAGGAGAACGTCGAAGCCTTGCAGTCAGTGCAACCGGCCGATCTGCCGGCGACCGCGATTGATGTGCGCCTCGGCGCAGCCTGGCTGCCGTCCGAAGATGTGCAGTTGTTCACGCAGGAGTTGCTCGGTGTGGCGTCGGGCATTGAAATCAATCACATCCACGCGCTGGGCACATGGCACGTCAACGCCGGTTGGGAAGCGCGCGCCGCGACGGCCAACACGACGGATTGGGGCACGGACCGCTACACGGCACTCGAATTGGTCGAAGACGCTCTCAATCTCAAGACACCGACGGTTTACGACCTCGACGCGAAACGAAACCCGGTGATCAACGGGCAAGCCACCGAGGCCGCCCGCGAGAAACAAGAACGCATCAAGGAGCGCCTCAAGGCATGGGTCTGGCAGGATGACGGCCGGCGGGACCGGCTGTGCCGCCTCTACAACGACACGTTCAATCATAGCCGCGTGCGGACGTTCAACGGCGATCACCTGACGTTGCCCGGCGCGAGCCAGTCCATTCAGCTGCACGCGCACCAAAAGGCTGGCGTCTGGCGCATCCTGCAAACGCCGAACACGTTGCTCGCCCATGTCGTGGGCGCTGGCAAGACCTACACGATGGTCGCGTCCGCGATGGAGTTGAAGCGGTTGGGGCTGGCCCGCAAACCAATGTTCGTCGTTCCAAATCACATGCTCGGCCAGTTCTCGTCCGAATTGCTCATGCTGTATCCGGGCGCGAATATTCTCGTGGCGGGCAAAGAAGACTTCGAGTCGCAGCACCGCCGGAAGTTGTTCGGGCGAATTGCGACCGGCAATTGGGACGCCGTGATCGTGACGCACTCCGGGTTCGAGCGCATTCCATTGAGCCACGAGACGCAGAAGCGTTTCTTCGAGGAGCAACTCCACGAACTGGAGATCGTCCGACTCCAACACTCCGACAGCAACCGCCGGCTCGTGAAGGAATTGGAACGGGCGAAGAAGCGACTCGAAGCGCGCTTGCAAGCCCTCGCCGCCGAACACAAGAAGGACAACACGCTCACGTTCGAGGAACTCGGGGTGGATCGCCTGTTCGTGGACGAAGCGCACTTCTTCAAGAACCTGTTCTACGTTTCGAAAATGACCCGTGTTGCCGGATTGCCACAGACTGCCAGCGAGCGGGCGTTCGATATGTATCTGAAGGTGCGCCATGTGCAGGCCACGAACGGGGGCGGGGGAGTGGTCTTCGCGACCGGCACACCCATCGCGAACAGCATGGCCGAGATGTTCACCATGCAACGCTATCTCCAGCCGGACGATCTCAAGAAACACAATCTGCATCACTTCGATTCGTGGGCCGCCACGTTCGGGGAGCCGGTGACGGCGATGGAGTTGTCACCGGACGGTGCCGGCTACCGGCTGAATACCCGGTTCGCGCGGTTCATCAACGTGCCGGAACTCATGCAGATCTTCCGCCAAGCTGCCGATGTTCAGACCGCCGCCATGCTGAACTTGCCGCGCCCGGCAGTGGAGGGCGAGAAGCCGAGCATCCGCCACGCGCCGGCCACGCCGGAGTTGAAGGCGTTTGTGCAGGAACTTGCGAAGCGCGCGGAGCGATTGAAAACCGGTCGCGTTGATCCGCGCGAGGACAACATGCTCAAGATCACGTCGGAAGGCCGCAAGGCCGCGCTCGATCTCCGGCTGATGCAGCCGGCCGCGCGCGACGAGCCGGCCGGCAAGGTCAACCAATCCGTCGAGAACATCTATCGCATTTGGGAGGCGACAAAGGCGGGTCGTTCCGCGCAAATGGTTTTCTGCGACCTCTCAACCCCCAAAGACCGGGGCTTCTCTGTTTACCGGGACATCGCCGAGAAGCTCGAACGCCTGGGCGTGCCCAGCGCAGAGATCGCGTTCATTCAGGATTATGACTCGGATGCAGCGAAGCTCGCGTTATTCCGTGACGTGCGCGCCGGCCGAGTCCGCGTCCTTTTCGGCAGCACGCAGAAGATGGGTTCCGGCACGAACGTGCAGGAGCGATTGATTGCCTTGCATCATCTCGACGCCCCGTGGCGGCCAGCCGACGTGGAGCAACGTGAGGGACGCATTCTCCGGCAGGGCAACAATAACGCCGTCGTGCAAATCTACCGGTATGTCTCGGAAGGTTCGTTTGACGCCTACATGTGGCAGACGTTGGAGACCAAAGCGAAGTTCATCGCGCAGGTAATGAGCGGCGATCTGACGATCCGTCGTCTCGAAGACCTCGACTCGGCGGCGCTGACCTATGCCGAGGTCAAAGCCATCGCGTCCGGCAATCCGCTCGTCATCGAGAAGGCGCAGGTGGACGCTGAGTTGATGCGGCTCACCCGGCTGCGTTCCGCTCACGCTGAGGAGCAATACCGGATTCGCACGAATCTGCGCCGCTCCCACGAGGAAGCGGAAGTGTTCACCGAACGCCTCATCAATCTGCGGCAGGACATCACCGCACGCCAGGACACAACTGGCGAGAGATTCCTCATCGAACTGAACGGACAACTACTCAACAACCGGGGTGTGGCCGGCGAGGTGATCGTCCGGCAAGCCGAGAAAATGAAGAACCGGTTTGGCGAAGACGTTCGCATCGGCAGTCTGGCCGGGTTTGAGTTGTTTCTACGCCCGGCTCTGAACAACAACGTCGAGATCTTCGTGCGCGGCAAGAATCACTACAGCGCCCGGGTCACGGACACCGCCCAAGGCACGATCCGTTCCCTCGAAGTGACGGTGCAGGGTTTTGAAGAACGTGCCGGCAAACTGGAGGTCGACATTGCGGATGCCCAGAAGCGGGCGAAGGAACTGGCCGGCAAAGTCGGCGCACCGTTTGAACACGAGAAGCGCTACGAGCACTTGTATCGTCGCCAGAGTGAGATCGAGGAAAAGCTCGACCTCACTAAGAACCAAGCCCCCAGCCAAGCCGCCGCCATGACGGATGACGAGGTTCAGGAAAAGACGACCGAACGCCAAACTCCTGCCGAAGCGGCCCACCGCCGGAAGCGATCCACAATCCGTGTCTGATGTCGTGATGCGTTGCAGAATTACGTGAAGTGTCAGTGCAGCCCGGGCCGGTGGACAGAAGTGGTCGCATCAGCACAAGGCACATCGCCGGCAGCGATGGGGCTGACAAGCCAGCAGAATTTGCTCTGCCGGAAATTCTCACCCGCAACACTTTCGAGTAGTGCGTGATATACCCGAAAGGGGATAATTGTGATAGTTGATGTCTATAATAGCCCCTTAAGGGTATAACATAATCGATTGACCAATTAAATTATACCCGATAAGGTATGTCCGTAATGAAAAAGAAGACAAATAAGGCCCCATCGGGGATAGTGTCGCGTCTTGGTGTTCAGGTCAAAGAACGGCGAAGGATTGCTGGCTTGACACAGGCCGCAACTGCTCGACGGGCTGGGGTTGGGCTGCGGTTTATTCGCGACTTGGAACAAGGCAAGGTGACTGTTCGAGTGGATAAGGTCAACCAAGTGCTCGCGCTATTCGGCTATCATCTGGAACCAGTGAAGGACAATGAAGCCGCTGCGTAAAAGCAACGTGATGTTCAAGGAGACCTTTGCCGGGGTCATTGAGGAAACCGGGCACGGCTATCGCTTTACCTATGATCCGGCTTATTTAGCGAGGGGCAAAGCCATTGCCATTGCTTTCCCGTTACGGGGGGATCCCTATGAGAGTCAAACGTTGTTTGCGTTCTTCAAGGGACTCTTACCCGAAGGCTGGTTCCGGGAAATTGTCTGCCAGACGATCAAGATTGATCCTAAAGATGACTTTGGGTTGCTGATCAAGGCCTGTGGCGATTGCATCGGTGCAGTCTGGATCAAGCCATGACGAATTATTGCGACATCTGCGGCAAGTCGTTTGCGGAACAAGGCCGGTACCATTCCGCTTGCCTCCGGCGTCTGTTCGGAACGGCGACACTGCCAGTCGTTGATCTGAGTCATCGTGACGTGTTACTGAAGGCTCAGGAGATGGCTGGTCGTATGTCCATTTCCGGTGTGCAACCCAAACTCTCGATGTCCCGGCGCGATTCCCGCCTGATGCCGGTGACAGCCGGTGGGCAGTTCATCCTGAAACCGCAGACGGAACGATTTTCGTTGTTACCGCAAAACGAGAATCTCTGCATGATCATCGCCGGCCGGATGGGGATTGACGTGCCGCCTCATGGACTATTCGATTTGCTGGATGGGTCACCGGCCTACATTGTCCGCCGGTTTGACCGGACGAAAGACGGTGAAAAATTGGGCTGCGAGGATTTCGTTCAAATTCTGGGAGAGGATGACAAGTATGCCGGGTCAATGGAGCGGATCGGAAAAAAAATCCGGGAACTGTCCAGTGTTTCTGGTTTGGACGTGCAACTGTTCTTTGAACGGGTGTTGTTGAATTTTCTGCTGGGAAATGGCGATGCGCATCTGAAGAACTTTTCCATGCTTGAAACGGATGCAGGCGGGCTGCGGTTATCGCCAGCCTATGACATCGTTTGTTCCAAAGCGGTGATCCCAAAGGAGACCGATTGCGCCCTCACGTTGAACGGCAAGTCGGACAAGATCACCCGAAGAGATTTTGAGCGCTTTGGCGAGGCGCTGAAAATTCCAGCCAAACCGGTCCGCGACATCTTCGAACAATTCAGCCAAGGGTTTCCGATGATGTTGGAAGAGATTCAGCATTCTCGATTATCAGCAGAACTTCAGGACAAAGTGCGCCAGATCATCGAGGTGCGGCATCAACGGTTGTTTGGACATTGAGGCGGACCGAGCGGTTTCCGATCGGTCAATCAAGTTGCCGTCGCTTTCTGGATGGCAAGGAGCTTCCAACTTGCCATTGGCCGCAGACAAGGACTTCGCGGGGAAGTTTCGGAATGCCACGATGGTTGTGGTAGAGGAGCGAGAGCAAAGTCTCAATCGCGATTTGACCGGTCTCTTCACTGAGCCGCGCGCCGAGCAACAGGAAACCTTCCCGGGGCCGGCCCGGTTTCGTCAGCCCCAGTTCACCGCGACATAGGGCGGAAAGAATGCGCGGCAGCACATGGGACACCGTGTCATTCAGCGTCGGATTAAGCCGCCGAACCGGTCCACCGCCGGAAGCGATCCGCCATCCGTGTCTAATGTCGTGATGCGTTGCAGAGTTCCGTGAAGCGTCAGTGCAACCCAGATCAGTGGACGGAAAACGAAAAAGGTTGTTGCATGAGTATAATTCACGCAGTGGTGGACTGGTGAGGGTTCGCTTAAAGAAGTGGCACAGCAACAACGATCTCCGCCCCGCGCGGGACTGAACGCTGGTATGCCGGACCAATGTTCAAAGTCTTGGAAGTGTTTGCAAATGTTTGCAAAAAGCCTTGCAAACATTTGCAAACAAACCCCTGCCGTTTTGCGCGTTTTTTTGCCGGATGCTGCGATTTGAATTTTGAAAAATGCTCAGGAATTGAGCAAATTTGAAAATTGGGGATGAATCCGTAGACCAACGCTCTATCCAATTGAGCTATGAGCGCGACTTGCGACTAGACAAATAAGGTAGAATCTCGACTGTGGCAAGCTTCCAGATTGTCTATGTGATCGCGGGCGTCAGCGGCAGCGGGAAATCTGTTGTCGGCGCCGCGCTGGCAGAACGGTTGGGGCTGCCGTTTTACGACGCCGACGACTTTCACCCCGCTGCCAATGTCGCGAAGATGTCGAGCGGTGTTCCGCTCGATGACGCCGATCGTGAGCCGTGGTTGCGGACGCTCGCCGGCAAGATTCACGAATGGAACACGGCGGGCGGGGCAGTGTTGGCGTGTTCGGCACTCAAGGGATCGTACCGGCGGATTTTGGGCGAGGGTGGGGCGGTCCGGTTTGTGTTGCTGAACGTGCCGGAAGAAATTCTCGCCCACCGGCTCCGTGACCGGCCGGCGCACTTCATGCCGCCGGCATTGTTGGCGAGTCAATTGGCCACGCTCGAGATCGCCGGTAACGTCGTGTGTGTGGACGGGACGGGCACTGTCGCGGTGGTGGTGAAACGCATTCTCGGCGTGATCGATTAGCGCGGAAGAGTTGGAGCCGACAGTCGGACTTGAACCGACAACCTTCTGATTACAAATCAGATGCTCTGCCAATTGAGCTATGCCGGCTTTCTATTGTAAATAAAGCGTTTACAACAAATATAGATATGTAAATTATTGACTTGCTATCCTTTGTTGTAACCTTTAGGCTGTGGGCATGATGAAGGCCACTATTGAAGCCCAAAAAGTTCAAACGTTGGTGCATGTTGGTGATTGTCTTTACCGCTCTAGTATCACGGACATCTATTACGGCATTTTCAAACGAGACGGGCGACAAGTCAAGCGCAGCCTGAAGACGGCGGACCGCGAATTAGCCAAACGACGGCTGGAGGAATTGCGGCGCAAAGTCGAACGGCTCACCGGTGACAATGCGAAAGCCCTACCCTTTGCCGAGTATCGACGCGACGAGAAGACCGGCGAGATCACCGCCGAGTTGGTTGGCGGGGTCGCCAAGCGATGGTTTGACGCGGCATCGGTTTCGATCAAACCCAAAACCGTCACCATGTACCTGAACTCCGTGAAGATGTTGTCCCGGCACTTCGGCAATGTCACCGTCCGCAACATCGGATTGCGGCAGATCGAACAATGGGCCGCGCAGCGCAGTGGCGAGTGTGCGGCGCGGACTTACAACGCCGACTTGGAGGTACTGCGGCGCGTCCTGGACTACGCCTGTCGTCACGGCTTGCTCTTAGAGAACCCAGCCAAAGAGATCAACCGTCGGAAACTCAGCAAAGAGAAACTCCTCGTCCCGACCAAAGAGCAATTTCGCGTACTACTCGACACCATGCGCAAGAATAACGGCAAAGACAGCGCCGACCTTGTCGAGTTTCTAGGTTACAGCGGTTGTCGGTTGGCTGAAGTCGTCGGCGACAGTGGGCACGGCAAACCGCCGATGCTGTGGGGCGATGTCAACTTTGAGCTCAAGACCTTCACCGTTGCCGGCAAGGGCACCGGTGAGCTTGGCAAGAGCCGCACGGTGCCGCTGTTTCACCCGTTGGAGAGATTACTCGCCACGCTCAAGGCCAAACTCCCGTCGCCGCCTCACGCCAGCGACAGGATTTTTCAGATCGAGTCCGCAATGACCAGCATCATCAACGCCTGTCGCAAACTAAAAATAAAACCGCATTACACGCACCACGCCATGCGACATTTTTTCTGCTCGAACTGCATTGAAGCCGGCGTTGATTTCAAAGTGATTGCCGGTTGGCTAGGGCACGTTGACGGCGGCGTGCTGGTGGCGAAAACTTACGGACACCTGCGGGATGTCCACAGTCGCGAGATGGCGAAACGGATCACGTTTGATGCTGAAGCAGCCATACCGGAGAACGTCGTTGCAATCCGCGCAAATGGCTGAGAGATCGCAATGGCTGGTGAACTGACACGGAAAGACAAGTTAGAGTGGGAGCTTTTATCAGCCGACGGAGAGTGGCCGTCGAATTGGCCATCGTGGGTGCTGGAAAGTCTAAAGAAAATGGAGGTAGTTGAACTGCCATTGCTGAAGTGGATACCGGTCGCCTCACGATTATGGGTCTGCAAAATAGTCATGCGCATAATATCGGAGTCTTGTCCTACCATTAGGAAAGCGGACGATGCGGTTTCCGGTGCACGATTTTTAGGGCGCGCTGTCGGGCACCAATTTGAATGCCTCCAACTTTTGGAAGGAGCATGTGAGCGAGCGGGAAAAGAGATAGACGAACATGATGCACGGCTGCGTCAGAAGTTGTCACCGAAAGCGTATGCACGGCTTGAAAAAAAGGGAGAGCGATATGTGCGCGACCTTGAAAGACTGGCCGAAGATTTCTCTGCGGTAGCAGAAAAGAAGATGGCCTTGTGTTTGGAAGCTCAAGCTCTTGCGTCTTTTCAGTCGCGCGAAGAATCTGCGGATTTTGCGATAGGGATGGGAGAATCTCGTGCAGTCAGGATCATGAACGATAGCGGAGAAGTACTTGTCGGTGGATATCGTATGTCGTTGTACGTACTGCTACTGATTTTTTGGCGATTAGTGGAACGATTCCAGTCAAGCGTACAACTCTACAGATGGAGTTGCTTATTGCTCGGACAAGCACAAGTCGGTGACATCTATTCCTTCCAGAGGCTCTGCCGAACCTACAGCATCCGCCTCGGAGCACGTGGTAAACGTGTGAGTAAAAGGCGGATGCGTCGGCGAAAGCGGATGCGCTAACCGGAAACGGCGTCCTCCCTGCTCGGTCATGCCACGCCATAGAGTGTGCGGCATGGAAAAAGAACTCATTCGTCCGGAGCCGCCGAAATTGGCGCTGACTCGTACTGAGGCCGCAACGGCACTCGGGGTCGCGCCGGTCACCATTGACCGTCTCACAAAACGGGGATTGCTGCGTCCGTCGAGAGCGACGCGTCGGCCTCTCTATCCGGTTTGGGAGATCGAACGGTTCCTGCGCGACACATCTGCGCCGATTGAGCTCTGACATTTCCATAGAAAGGAGGAAATCATGCAAATCAAAGCTCAAGTCATCAGTGAACGCACCGACGAGTACACCGGTAAGCGCGGGCCTGTGAAACAACAGGTCTTGTCCTTGCTCGACATGGACGAAGCCAACCGGTTCGTCAACACGTTCGATTACATCATGGGCCGTGAGGAAGCCGATAAGTACACTGGCAAACTCAGCGGCAAGGTAATCGAACTCGGCGTACACAGCTTCGAAGCGATGTTCAATGGGCGCCTGCGCGCTCGTGGGCGAATCGTCACGCTGTGAAGACGCACAAGACAAGCCGAGGGGCGGATGCGGGCGCTTTAGCGCCCGCGCCGCCCCTTCCTTGTCTTTCTAGTAACAACTGCACCGAAGACACACCAACGAGACTTTCCGCCTACCAGCAACGCGTGGCGGAATGCCTGACGCAGAATGTCCTCCACATGGTCGGGCGATACGGCTTCGAGCGCATAGGGTTCTTTACACTAACCACGCCGGATAGTCCTCCGTGGGACGAGTACCAACGCCGGCTCCACAGTCTCACCACGCACGTGTTCAAGGAGTTGTTTGAAGTGTGGATCCTCGTGTTTGAATACCACAAGGATGGCCGGCTGCATTGCCATGCGGTGGTGGCCTGCAAAGTGGACATCCGCACCGGCTTTGATTTCAAGCTGTACCTGGAGAGTCGCCAACCGGACCGGTCATTGCCCGAGAAACGCACGTTGATCCGGCAAGCAGCGGCCAACACTGCCAATCTCCGCGCATTGTGGAAAGTTTTGCGCGAACGGCTACCCGGCTTTGGATTTGGTCGGCATGAGCTCATTCCAATTCGGAAGTCGGCCGATGCCATCGCGTGGTATGTCGGGGGGTACATCCGCAAGAGTCTGGCTGGTCGCGGCGTGGAACATAAAGGCCGTCGGTTCGTACGCTATAGCCGCGGGTGGCGCTGCGCGTCGGTGCACTTTGCGTGGAATACAGAGGGTGCGTGGCTCTGGAGAAAAAAACTCGCGGCCTTTGCCCAGGCGCTTGGTGTCAAAGCGCTGGAAGACATGAAGTTCGCCTGTGGGCGGCATTGGGCTCATCACTTGAAAGACAAGATCACGGCCATCAATGATTTGACAGAGTACCCGACACTGGCGCATGCCCGGAAAGACGGCTGGGCCGATGCGGGCACGTATGGAGACCATCTGCACGAAATCGAGGTTGCCGGTGAATCGGCGTTGGTGGAATCCCAACGCTTGCCGGTGGATACCGTGCTCCTGACGGCGCAAGAATTGGCTCGCAGCGTCATTCAGGCCAACCCGGTAAGTCACGGAAACTGGAAAAAGTGGCGGGAGTTTGGCAAATCACGTGAAGATGGCTAACTGGTGAATGCGCAGCGGAAGTCACCGGCCCTGCCCGCGCCAGCATGGGGAATCCTTACTGACGGGGGTGGGCTGGCGAAGCCCGCAAAACGAAAAAGGAACCATGATTTACACGGGTATCATTTTTGATACGTTGAGGTGTGAATGAAAGCGCCAAGACCGCTGAACGTGGTGTTCTTCAAAACCGAGGCCGGCAACGAGCCGGTGCGGGAATGGTTGAAAGCATTGCCGAAAGATGAGCGCTACATGATCGGCGAAGATATTAAAAAGGTGCAATGGGGCTGGCCGTTGGGAATGCCGTTGGTGCGCCCGCTGGGGGAAGGGCTCCATGAAATCCGCACGCGATTAGCCAACCGGATTGCCCGCGTGTTTTTTACTGTGTGGGAAGAGAAAATCGTATTGCTGCACGGGTTCATTAAAAAAGACCAGCAAACGCCGGTGGAGGAATTGCGATTAGCCAAGAAACGAAAGGATGTTTTATGAAAAACGGCGCAAAAAATAAACATATTGGCAGTGATTTCGACGATTTCCTTCGTGCAGAAGGAATGTTGGAAGAAATCGAGGCCGCCGCGTTAAAAAAGATCGTGGCCTGGCAACTGGAAGAAGCTTTGAGGAAAACCTCTGTTACGAAAACGGAAATGGCCAAACGCATGAAGACCAGTCGTGCTGCCGTGGATCGCTTGCTCGACGCCACGAATCCATCCGTTACCCTAATCACTCTTCAAAAGGCAGCGCGGGCACTTGGGCGCAAGCTGAAGATCGAGTTGGTCGCTGCCTGACTTCCGAGGGCGCGACTGTCCGTCCGTTATTACCACTCCAACCGGCTACCGTGATGCTTCAGCCAGCTTCGCGCCTTCGTCCAACTCGGGACGTGAACCGCGACGATATTCCAGAAGTCTTGCGAGTGGTTCGGCTCCAAGACGTGCGCCAGTTCGTGCACGATCAAGTAGTCCACGACGATCATGGGGGCTTGGATGATTCGCCAGTTGAAGGACAGAGTTCCTCCCGGAGCGCAGGAACCCCAGCGGTACTTGAGATCACGGATCCAGATCCGCGAATAGCCCACGCCCATCTCGGTGGCAAAGGTCGCAATCCTAGGATGAAGCTGTTCTTTAGCCTGAGAGAGATACCAAGAACGGAATAAGGCGTCTCCGTTTCGGCGATCGGAACTTGCCATCTCGAACTGCTTCCCCACGAGCCGCACCGCGCCGCCTTGTGACCGGGTGAGAGAGAGGCTGCAATGCTGCCCGAGATAGAGGAATGTCTCTCCCGTGACGTATTCTTTGTGCGGCGCTGGGACGGGATACTTGTGCGGGTCACGCAGCTTTTGCCAAATCCAGAATCGCTTGCTTTCGATTACTGCGGACAATGCCTGTTCGTTGGCCTGCTGTGGCACGCGGACAACGACCTTTCGATCCCGCTCGACGGTGATGCCGATAGTCTTCCGGTTTGCGTGTACGACCTCGTAGTCGAGTTTCATGGCCTGATGACGATCTTATGGTTGCGGCGCGACCACTCCATGATGCGGGAGATGATGGTGGCCTTCTTTTCCCACATTGGGCCAAAGTCGACGTAATCGGGTCCGACTAGAATCTTTTGCAGTTCACCTTTCAGTCGCGCTTGCTTCGCGACTGCATCCCAAAAGCCGGCCTGCCGCGCTTCCGTCTGCACTGCATGGAAGACCAACTGCGTTAGGTTCACCAACTTTGCAGTGTACTCCTCTGAAAGGGCTGCATCAGCGAACAACTCGGCGCGCATCGCCCGGAAGATGGGCATCTCACGCTTCCTGTCGAGGCCGTGGGTTTCCTCCTTCTCCTTGGCCATGAGCTTCTGCCGGAGCTTTTCCATCTCCTGCCAGATGGCGTCCCAGTTCCCGGCGAACTCAGTCAAGATGCGCTCAATCTCTTTCGCGAAGGAAGCGAATAGTTCCGGGTCTTCATCGAAGTTGACGGTAAGGTGATGGCGGATGGCATGCTCCACCTCTGCCGCTTTGGTCTTTGATCGGTTTCGCAACTGCGCCTGCTTTTGAAATTCAGGATCGAGCACAGAGATCGGCGCAACCTTCTGCGTGACGCCTGCGGACACGAGAAATTCGTCGGTGATGGCCCGAAGCTTCTTCGGTACACCCTTCATGCTCAGCCGGTCATCCTTGAGGAACTGGCTCGCTAGTTCATTGATCGCGCCGAGCCGCTGGTAGGTCTTGAAGTAATCCAGCGCCTCCGCCCGGGGCAGCGCTTTGTTGAAAGAGTGCGTGAGTTTCCGGTAAGCCGTCAGATACTCAAAGCGCAAATCTTCATCGTAGAACAGATCATAAAACGCCTCGGTCTCGGTCGTCTCGCTGAGGCCATTGCGCGCCAAAATCTCCAGCGTCTCATCGAGTGCTTGCTTCAGTTCGCCGATCAGCTCCGAGGCCGGAGTCAGGCATTCGATGATTTCCTGCTGCTCCCGCTGGGCATAAGCATCGAGCGCCTTGCGCAGGTTGTTTCCGACCCCGACGTAATCCACGACGAAACCGCAGTCCTTGCCTTCGTCAAGCACACGGTTCACGCGGGCGATAGCCTGGAGTAGTCCGTGATCCTTGATGACACGATCCAGATAAAGCACCTGCTCCACCGGCGCATCGAATCCGGTCACCAGCATCTCGTTCACCACTACAAAACCGATGCGGCCAGTCACCGTCTGCTCTCCGTCTTCCTCCTCAGCATCAAAGGGCATTTTGAAACGCTTCACGACGAGATCGGTGTCCACGTTCTTCATGGAGTCCTTGATCTCCGCTTCGTCGTTGTTATCCCAGGTGATGACAAGCGCTACTTCCACGGCGCGAAGTTCGTCCGCATTCACCTGTAATGGGTTGTCCTCGGCTAGCGACTTTACTTCCTCGGCGAGTGCTTCCCGCAGTGCCTTCGCATACCTTACGCCGGCGATACGGGAGTTGGCCACCACCTGCGCTTTGTAACCACCTGGGAAAACCTGCCGTGCATAGTGCCGGACCATGTCCCGGGCCTTTGCCTCAATGGTTGTCTTTGCGTCCAAGTAGGCGTCTCGGGTCCCATAACCTAGAATCTGGAGGCGCTCCGAAAGGCGATATTCGGAGAACACATCTTGAAACTTGGCGTCCATCGCCTTCGCGTCTGAGACGGTGGCCGAGTGGGTGCGGCCTTCATAAACGATTTCGAGCGTGACGCCGTCCTCCTGCGACTGCCGCATTGTGTAGTAGTCGATGTAAGCCCCGAACGTCCGTTCCGTCTTGTCGATGGGGGTGCCGGTATAGGCCACGTTTGTCGCGTTCGGCATCGCGCGTTCCAAATTTGCCTTGAGCAAGCCGTATTGCGTGCGGTGCGCCTCATCGATCATCACGAGAATCTTCGGACTCGTGTTCAGCACCGGGAAGATCGCTTGGAGGTCGCGTTCCTGGAACTTCTGCACCATCGCCATCATGCAGTTCGATGAAGGATCGCGGAGCAACCTCTTGAGATGGGCGATATTCTCCGCCACTGCCACTGTCTGCCCGATGCTGAGGCTCGTCTCGCCGAGTTGATCCTCCAGCTGCGTCCGGTCTGTGACAAACACGACTTTCCAGTCCAGTAATTTGATGCGCCGTCGGAGTTCCCGCACGACAAAAACCATTGTCAGTGACTTGCCTGAACCCTGTGTATGCCAGACGATGCCGCCCCGTTGGGCGGGCGTTTCGCCATCGGTCATTCGCTTAAGCGTCTTGTGAACAGCGCGGAACTGCTGGTAGCGCGCCACGACCTTGTGCGTGCGCCCCCGGCTGTCCGTGTTGAAGAGTGTGAACGATTGCAGCAACGAGAGCAGATTCTTGTGGGAGCACATCCCGGCGGTGAGCCGGGCTTGATCATTCGGCGAACCAACTGACCCTACTTTGCCGGTTTGGGTGGCCACCTCATCCAGTGAGAATGGCCACGGATCGCTCCACCGGTAGAAATGCCGCTCAGTATGTGTCGTGATGGTACCGAACTTCGCCTGTTCCCGGCACGTTGCGACGACGAACTGATTGTAATATTGAGACTCGCATAATAGAGTGACAGTTGTCCCAACTTCTGCCACAGTGGTGG
>JBAXYB010000021.1:0-33802 GCA_037127585.1 Verrucomicrobiota bacterium | reverse complement strand
CACGCCATGGCCGGCGACCGCGAACGCTGTCTCGAAGCCGGCATGGACGACTACGTCAGCAAGCCGATCAATCCGGGCATCCTTTTCGAAGTGCTCGACCGTGTTACCGGTCATACGCCGTCGACGGTTAAACCGTCGGCGCCTGCCGCGGACCTGGATGAGACCGTCAGCATTTCCCACCATCAAGCGCTCGATGTGGCCGCGGCCTTGGAACGCATCGATGGCGACCGGGACTTGCTCATCGAAGTGGCCGGCATCTTTCGCCGGGATTGCCCGGCCATGCTCGAAATCATCCGCGAAGCCGTCAACAAACACGATGCGCGGACACTCGAACGCGAAGCGCACAAACTCAAAGGCTCGCTCGGTGCGTTTTGCGCCAAGCCGGCTTTCGATGCCGCGTTGCGCCTGGAGACCATCGGCCAACTCAAGAATTTCGATCTCGTTGCCGACGCCTATCAAGATTTGGAAGCCGAGATCGACCGGCTCGCGCCCGAACTCGAAGCCCTCGCGAAAGGCCAACCGGCATGCGTATCCTGATTGCCGAAGACGATGCGATCTCGTTGCGCGTCCTCGAAAGCGCGTTGACGAAATGGGGCCACGAAGTCACCGCCGTGACCACCGGCACGGCCGCGTATGAAGCGTTGCTGCAACCGGACGCGCCCCAACTCGCAATCCTCGATTGGATGATGCCGGAGTTGGACGGCGTGGAAGTTTGTTCACGCATCCGCCCGGCGCGCGCCGATCGGTTCCTCTACATCATCTTGCTCACCGCCCGTGGTCAGAAAGCCGACATCGTCGCCGGACTCGAAGCTGGGGCCGACGATTATCTCGTCAAACCGTTCGACCGCGAAGAACTCCGCGCCCGCCTAAATGCCGGCATCCGGATCGTCGACCTGCAAGCGCAGTTGACCGACCGGGTCCATCAACTCGAAGATGCCTTGCAACGGGTTCACGAGTTGCAAGGTTTGCTCCCGATTTGTTGCTACTGTAAAAAAGTGCGGGACGACCAGAACTACTGGCACGAAGTTGAGAGCTACATTGGCGAACGCTCCGGCACAATGTTCAGCCACGGCATTTGCCCCACCTGCCGGGAAGGCGTCGTGGCCCCCCAGATCAAAGAACTCGCCAAGCACCACTAAACAGTCCTTTCCAGACGGCCGGTCGCCGGTAATAATAGCGCATGCGTTTCGCGTGGATTCTAATGTTAGGGGTTGCCTGCCGGACGGCGCCGACTGATCTAACCGAATTGCGCGAACAAGTTCGCACCGATTATCCCACCGTTCGCCAAATCTCAACCGCGGCATTGACCGCGGATGTCATCTTGGTCGACGTCCGCACACCGGCCGAGTACGCCGTCAGTCATCTGCCCGGCGCCCGCTCTGGTCTGACCGATCTCCCGCCAACTTCCGCGATTGTTGTCTATTGTTCTGTCGGCTACCGCTCCGCGCAGTCGGCGCAGCAGCTTCAGGCGGCTGGCTACACCCACGTGGCCAATCTCGATGGCGGTATTTTCCAATGGGCCAACGAAGGGCGGCCGTTGGCCGGTAGTCCCAAGGTTCACCCGTACAACCACCACTGGGCCCGGTACCTCAAACCGGAGCTTCGCGCGCCACTCCCTTGAAACTGCTATGAAAAGATTTACCTGTGGATTTCTTCCGGCGGGACCCGAATTGGAAGGGCAACTATTACGTCCGCTATTGGCAACCGGAATGGCAAGCGCTCATCTTCGCCTACCTCGATAAAATCATCGCGCAAGGCTTCGACGGTGTCTACCTCCACCTCGTCGACAGCTACGAGATTTACGAATAATGCGCCGCGTCCGCCGGTAATGATCCCATCGGCAAGTACACGCGAGTTGCCGGCTGCGATCTGGTAGCCAGCGTGAGCATCGAAACCAATTGAGATTCCGGGTTCAAATCTCTACGTGCGGCATTTGTCTTGTTGCGAAGGTCAGGGCGGCCTATGCTTGCAGCACCCGTTGGAAGAGGAGCGAGCGATGAACTTCGGAAGATTGACGCGGTGGGCTGGGTTGCTGTTGGTTGTGCTGGGTAATGCTAGTTGCGCGCATCGGCGCGTGGCTGAGAGTCTCGTGGATTACACGGAGACCTATCAGTTCGGCGAGAAGGTGGAGAGTACGATTTGGGGTGTTTCTACCAACCAAGTTGCCCGACCCTATCTGACTCCCGCAACGTGTGAGATTCTCGGCTTCCTCAATGAGCCCTGTCGTCCAAGATCAAAGTACAGGCGGACCGATTTTCTGGAAATCTTCTATCCGTCACAAGACGAGGAAATCAGACAGTTTCACGCCATGCTCAAGCAGTTCTTCGCCGAGACGGGGATGAAGAACGACATCGAAGTGGAGGCGACCGGTCGCGAGGGGAAACATACAATTTTTTATTCGCCTCGCGTTGCCGCCGCGCTGAACTCGTTCTATCTCCAGAAGCAAGAAGCGGAGGAGTGGGTGCCGCATGACACGAATGGTCATCCGTATCCCGTGTTCGACACTTCGATCTTCCATCCGCCGACCGACATCATATATCGGCTCGCGTTCTTGCGAGGAGCGTACCGACGCTTTGGCGTGAAGGGGCGGAATCTGATCATAAGTGGTGGCCATGGGGCGGAGAGCGATCTCATAATTTGGGCTCTGGACGGGAGCTACTGTCGCAATATCCGGTTCATTGCCGACCCATTCATTTGCCCTGGAGGCAAGTTGATTGTGTTTCTCCCCACGAATGCTGTCAAAGAGCAACTGGGGATTCAGACAATCGTGCAAATTTTTCTTGAAGACATCAAACCCGATGACCCAACTTTGCCGAAAACCTACCACAAGCGGTTCAGTGAAAAACCGTGAGTCTCCCTATCTTCAACGCCTAGTGCATTATTAGGGCCGGCGGGAATGATCCGGTCGGCGAATACACGCGAGTGGCCGGTTGCGATCCGTTGGCGACGGTCAGTGTGGAGGTAGGCAACCGCTCCGCTATTTCGCGCTGTCATGCTGAGCTTGGCGAAGCATCTCTTCGGAGACCCTTCGACAGGCTCAGGGTGATAAACCAGCGGACAACCAGGCACGCGCTCTCACCACAATTCATTCGGCCCTTTCGGCGTGGCTATGGCGGAAACTTCGTCGGGCGGACGCGGTTCGTATTGCGGACGAAGATGGTGGTCGGCGTCGAGGAATTGTTCGCGCCAACGCAGGTAGTCCGCGACGATGACATCAAACTGGCTGCGGCTACTCAGCAGGACCATGCGTTTGTTGAAGACTTTGGCCGGGCCGAAACACTTCGAGTATTGCAGCGCGATTTTGCGGAAGAGCCGGCAACCACAGTCTTCACCGAAGATTTCCACCATCCGATCGAGATGCCGAGTCATGACGACGAGGCGTTCGTCGAGGGTCGGGTCAGGGAGCAGTTCGCCGGTCGCGAGGTAGTGGTGGGTGTGGAGAAAAATCCAGGGGTTGTAAAATGCGCCGCGGCCGATGCTGATGGCGGCGCAGCCGGTCTCATCGAACATGCGTTTGGCGGCGACGGGCGTGGTGATGTCGCCGTTGCCGACGACGGGAACGGTGGTCACGGCTTCGACGACGGCGCGGATACCGGCGCGATTGACGGTGCCCGTGAAGCCTTGTTCCCGGGTCCGGCCATGGACGATGATTGCGGCGGCACCGACGTCGGCTAGCGCGCGGGCGAGGTCGGGGGCGGTGAGGTTGTCGGCATCCCAGCCGAGCCGCATTTTGCAGGTGACCGGGATCTTGACGGCGTCGACCATCAGTTTGACGAGGTGGGTCGTGCCGGCATGGTTGTTCATCATCGCGGAGCCGCCGCCGATGGTGCAGACTTTTCTCACCGGGCAACCCATGTTGATGTCGACGGAGTGGACGCCGAGCGATTCAAGGAGCACGGCGGCGTCGCGCATTTCTTCGGGGACGGTGCCGAAGATTTGGACGGCGAGCGGCGAGTCGGCGGGACAGGTCTCGACGAGTTTGTGGGCTTTCTTGTTGCGTTCGAGCAGGGACCGGGCGTTGACGAGGTCAGTGGTGCAGAGGCCGGCCCCGCCAATCTCGCGGATGGTGAGCCGGAACGGCAGGTTGGTGTAGCCGGCCAGTGGTGACAGGAAGAGATTGGATGCGAGTTGCAGGTTGCCGAGCGCGAACGCCATGCCGGAATGGATAGCGGGTTTTGGAGGAAACGGCAAGTGAGGGAAACGGCTTAACCCTCACCCTGACCCTCTCCCTTGGACGGCAAGGGAGAGGGGATTTAGGTGAGGGAGTTGGCCGTTACCGGAGTTCGGGATTCTTCTGAATGAAATCGCGGAGGCGGGACTGGAGTTCCAAGGGCATTTCGATCTCTGGCAAACCGTGTTCCTGCGTCAGCTCGATTGTCTGCCGGTAACTGCGGACGTACCGGACACAGGCCGAACAGTTGGCGAGATGTTTATCCAATTTGCGGCGCGCCTCATCGGTGAGTCCACCTTCGATGTACGCGAAGAGCAGGTGCTCGGTGTCGCTGCAACCGTAGCCGCCGAGGTGGAGTGCCCGCTCAATCAGCCATTTAAATTGGTGAAAAAATCTCACGCCAGTTTGGATGCAACAATCGCTTGGACGATTCGGGAAATCATGAGCGCAGGTATTTTGCCAGCGCCTGCCGGAGCGCGAGCCGACCGCGATGCAGCCGGCTCTTCACTGCCGGCATGCTGACGCCGGTCGCTTCAGAAACTTCTTCCATCGACAGTTCATCAACATCGGCCAGGACCACCGTCGTCCGGTACGGCTCCGGCAACGCGTCGATGGCGGCTTGCACCCGGTGGCCGAGTTCACCGTGGAGTAAGGTCTCGCCCGGGGAGTGGCCTGGCGCCGGCAATTGTAGACGCCGAACGTCATCCGCATCGGTTTCATCGAGGGAGACGGTCTGGGTGAAGCGTTTGTTTTTGCGCAACTTCATCAGCGCGGCATTCGCCGTGACCCGATGCAGCCAGGTCGTGAACGCGGACCGGTTTTCAAATGAGCCAATCTTTTGCCAGATCGTGATCAAGGCATCTTGCACGACTTCTTGCGCGTCGGTTTCGTTGCGCATGATTTGGAGAGCGACGGCATAGAGTCGGCTGCCGTGAATCGCCACCAGTTCTTCGAGCGCCGCCGGCTCGTGCGCCTGGAGGCGGTGAACCAGGGCGCGATCGAGGGATTGAGCTGGCGTGGGAGTTGTGTTCATCTATCAGTGAAGTCGGGCTAACCTTGAAAACCTTACAGCAAATGAAGAATGTTTTGGCTACCGGGGTCGCCGTGGTATCGTGCGCCTGCGGTCGCACTGAGAAACCCATGTCGAAACCCAATCAACTTATTCACGAGTCCAGCCCGTATCTGCAACAGCACGCCTATAATCCGGTGGACTGGTATCCGTGGGGTCCCGCGGCGTTTGCCAAGGCACGGGCCGAAAACAAACCGATCTTTCTTTCCATCGGCTACTCGACTTGTCACTGGTGTCACGTGATGGAACACGAGTCGTTTGAGAATGACGAACTCGCTGCCGTTTTGAACGAACATTTCGTCTCGATCAAAGTCGACCGGGAAGAGCGCCCCGACCTCGACAAGATTTACATGACCGCGACGCAGGCCACGACCGGCAGCGGTGGTTGGCCGATGAGCGTTTGGCTGACGCACGATCTCAAACCATTCTACTGCGGTACCTATTTCCCGCCGGACGCGCGCTACGGGCGACCGGGTTTCAAAGACATACTCCTGAAAATCAACGACGTCTGGGAAGCGAACCACGACGGTATCCTGGCCCAAGCCAACCAGATCACCGAGACCATCCGGCAACACGCCGTCGTCGTTCGCGACGATTCCGAACGTCCGCTTGACCTCGCGCCACTGCAATTGTGTTTCGAGCAAACGCGCGGCAGTTACGACGCCACGAACGGTGGCTTCGGCGGCGCCCCGAAATTCCCACGCCCGGTCACGCTGAATTTTCTGTTTCAGTTTGCGGCGACGGCCCCTCACCCTGACCCTCTCCCCGCAAGCGGAGAGAGGGGATCGGCGGTCGTGTCCCCTCTCACGTTTCGTGGGGGAGAGGGTCAGGGTGAGGAGGCTGCCGTTCGACGTGAGGCCCTTGACATGGCGCTCTTCACGCTCCGCAAAATGGGCGAGGGCGGCTTGTTCGATCAGCTCGGCGGCGGCTTTCACCGGTACAGTGTCGATGACCACTGGCTCGTCTCGCACTTCGAGAAGATGCTCTACGATCAAGCGCAACTCGTCAGCAGCTACATCGAGGCCTACCAGCTTACCCACGACGAATTCTTTGCCGACATCGCGTGCCGCACCTGCGACTACGTGTTGCGCGAGATGACTAGTCCTGACGGCGGGTTCTATGCCGCGGAAGACGCCGACAGCGAAGGCGTCGAAGGCAAGTTCTACGTCTGGACGCACGCCGAGATTGCTAAAGTTCTGGGCGACCGCGCGGAAGCGTTCTGCCGGGCCTACGATGTGACCGAGGCCGGTAACTGGGAACACGGCGTCAGCGTCTTGCACGGGACCGGTTTTGCCGCGGAACGCGCCGAGTTGCTCGCCGTCCGCGCGAAACGAGTTCGCCCGCACCGGGATGACAAAGTGTTGACGGCGTGGAATGGACTCATGATTTCCGCGTTGTGTCGGGCCGCCCAAGCCGGAGTAGCGCGGGCGTCCCGCCCGTGTCGTTCGGAACAGAACGGGCGGGACGCCCGCGCTACTGACTATCTCGCCGCCGCGCAAAAGGCGGCGCGGTGCGTCTATCGCGACGGCCAGTTGATGCGCTCGGGCAAAGTGCCGGCAGTGTTGGACGACTACGCCTTCTTCGGCAACGCACTCATCGATCTCTACGAAACCGACTTCGATCCGGTCTGGCTGACACAGGCGACCCGCTTGACCGACCAGATGTTGTCAGCGTTTTACGATGCGGCGGACGGCGGCTTCTTCATGAATGCCGGCGGCGACCCGAGCGTGATCCTCCGCGCCAAGGAAGAATACGACGGCGCTGAGCCGAGCGGGAACTCAATGGCGGTGCGGCTATTGTTGCGTCTGGCTGAATTCACTGAACGCGACGATTACCGGCAAGCAGCCGAGCGGACACTCACGCTGTTTGCGCCGCGCATGCGAAGTGCGCCGCACGTCATGCCACAGATGTTGTGCGCGCTCGACTTTGCACTCGGCAAAACGAAACAGATCGTCATCGCCGGTCAGCCGGCGGATCCGCTGCTCCGCGTCATTCGTCAGCGGTATCTGCCCAACAAGATTGTGCTGCGTGCCGGCAGTGGTTGGGCGAAAGATTTGCAGCCCATCGCCGGCAAGGCTACGGCCTACGTCTGCGTCGACCATGCGTGTCAATTGCCGACGACGGTGCCGGACGAGTTGGAGAAGTTGCTTGAGTAAGACCGGCCGCGTCTATTTGGAAATCGCCGCCGTCGTGGGGTTGTTGTTTGCCTGCATTTGGTTGGCCCCTCGCCTGAGTGACGACCGGCTGATCGCCCGCCGCATCGGCACTGCCTGCGGCATCGGCGCGGGAACGATTGGGCTGGCGGTCGCCATCTTCCGTGGTGAAAAGCTGCGCGAGCTTGGTGTGAGCCTTTGGAATTTTCCTCGGGCCGCAGTGCAAGTTGCCGGGCCGACGTTGTTGGTAGTGACCGGCTTACTCATTGTTGGATACTTTCTGGAGAGTTGGCATTTTACTGAGAAAGCGTTTCGGCTCCGACCGTCGCGCTGGCTCTGGCCGGTCGTCCAACAATACTTCGTGCAAAGTTTTCTCAACCGGCGCTGGCAAGAGTTGCTGGGGCGCGGGTGGCGGAGTGTGTTGCTGACGGCGCTGATCTTTAGTCTACTGCATTTCCCGAATCCGGCGTTGATGGTGGCGACGTTTCTGGCCGGCACATTCTGGGCGTGGTCGTTTCAGCGCGAACCGAATATTTGGGCGTTGGCGCTCTCGCACATGGCGCTGGCGTTTGTGCTCAAGTACACGCTGCCATTGGCAATCCTGCCCAACCTGCGCGTTGGTTGGGCGTATTGGCGGTAGGGCGAGCCTCCCGGCTATTCGCGGATCGCGAAGACTCGCCGATAGAAAGCTAGCTCGGCTTCCAGTGTTTGTTTAACCGTCGCGGCTTGCCGGAAACCGTGGCCTTCGCCGGGGAACTCAAGGTACTCAACGAGTAAACCTTTCTTCTGCATCGCATCGACCATCAGCGTGGATTGATTGGGTAACACGACCTTGTCGTCGAGACCTTGGAAGAAGATGACCGGGCAATTGAGCCGGTCACAATGACGGAGCGGCGAACGCGAGTGATAAATTCCGGCGCCGGCCGGCCACGGCGCGATGAGCCGGTAGTTGTAGCGCGATTCAAACTTGTGCGTGTCGTTGGAAGCTTCGAGGTCGCTGATCCCGTAATAGCTCGCGCCGGCTTTGAAGACTTGCCGGAACGTGAGCGCGGCGAGCGTCGTGAAGCCGCCGGCGCTGCCGCCGCGGATGATGAGCCGGTTGGGATCGGCCAGTTTCTGATCGACGAGTTGACGGGCCGCGGCGCAGCAGTCGTCAACGTCGACGATGCCCCACTGGCCGTTGAGGCGTTGTCGGTAGTCGCGACCGAAGCCGGTACTGCCGCCGTAATTCACGTCGACGACGGCAAAGCCGCGGCTGGTCCAGAATTGTTTTTGGAGATTGAAGCCGCTCGTCGTCGCGCTGGTCGGGCCGCCGTGGCACATCACGATCAATGGCGGCAACTCACCCGGTAAGCCTTCAAAATCAGGGTTTGTGGGCGGATAGTAAAACGCGTGGTCGATGGCGACGGCGGGGGAAATGTAGCGCGGGTCGATGGTCATCGTGGTTGAGCGACGGAGGATTTCGGTGTGACCGGTGTTGGCATTGAGCCGGATGACGGCGGACGGTTGTTCCGGTGCCGAACCGAGAAAGACAACGTGGTGACCGGCGGCGCGAACTTGAGAGATTTCGGTGTACGGCAAATCGAAGAGGCGCAGCGTGCCGTCGAACAAGCCGAGTCGCCACGTGCCGCGGTCGTTGAAGGCGCAGGCGATCCGGCCATCGTCGAGGAACGCGTAGGTGCTCATGCCGAAATTCCATTGGGCCATGCCGAATTCCACCGGCAAGTCGAGGACGTGCTCGATTTGGCCATTGCGATACCGGTAGATGTTCCACCAGTTGTTCCGGTCGGAGACGAAGTGGAGAACGCCGTCGGGCGACCATTGCGGTTGGAAGATGGATGCGCCGTCGGCAATCTTCTGACCGTCGAGCCATAACTCGGTTTCGTCCCAAGGCATGTTGGGGTGATTCCAGGTGAGATAGGCAAGGTGGTTGCCGCAGACGCAGGGTGATGAGTAGAAATCGTTACCGGCGGCGAGGGTTTCAATTCTATCGGCGATGGCGACGAGGGAGTTGACCGGTTCACCGCCGGCCCGGTGGTCTTCGCAGACGGCGATGAGTCGGTCACGGTCGATGACGAGGTCGGCAAAACGCAGGCCGGGCGTGTTGGTGATCGGCGTGGTGCCGGAGTAAATCTGCTGATCCTTGTCGTTTACGAAATACGGGAAGGTGTACGAGCCGCCGCCGTATTCGTGGACGCGACTGCGGACGCTGAACTCGGCCCGTGTGACATCGACTCCGTTGCGGACGAGAACGGTACGGCCGCTTTCGCGGGGACGTTGTTCGAGCCAATGGACGTCGGTGCCGGTGAGTTGGAGTTCTTTAAGGTTGATGCTGTCGGCGACGATGAGGTCGGTGGTGATGGGCGATGGCCAGGAGCCGAATGGCGCGCGAGTCATGCCGGCATGGTAAACAGTGCTTTGCAGTTGCGCAACTGCGCGCTAAGATTATGGCATGTTTCGCACGGAAGATTTACTCGATCTGACCCAGTTTGCGTTTCCAGAACTCTTCGATGGTTGTGAGTCCTCGTGGGACGCGTTGAAGAAATTGCCGGAGTTTGTGACGGCGCGAGTGCGGCCGGCGCAGCTTGGCACGGTGACCGGCGTGCCGTTCATCGGCGCGGCGGTGTTCATCGGGAAGGGGACGGAAATCGAGCACGGCGCGGTCATCAAAGGGCCAGCGATTATCGGGGCGAATTGTCAGATCCGCGCGAGCGCGTACATTCGCGAGAACGTGATCGTCGGGGATGGGTGCGTGTTGGGGAATGCGTCGGAATTCAAGAACTGTATCCTCTTCAATGGCTGTCAGGTGCCGCATTTTAGTTATGTCGGCGATTCGATTCTCGGGGCGAAAGCGCATCTCGGCGCCGGGGTGATTCTGTCGAATGTGAAGTCTTTGAAGGGGAATGTTAAAGTCGGTGACCACGATACCGGGTTGCGGAAGTTTGGGGCGATTCTCGGTGACGGCGCGGATGTCGGCTGTAATTGCGTGTTAAATCCGGGCAGCATTATTGGCCGGAATTCGATTCTCTATCCAAATGTCTTATGGCGCGGGGTCTGTCCAGCCGACCGGGTCGTGAAGCTACGCCAACAACACGAATTGGTCATTCGTCGCCGATGAATCGACGAAGTTTTTGTCTAGCCGTGGCGTGGTGTGTTTGGCTGTGGCCTGCGTTGTGCGGGGCGCATCCGGATCTGGAGCGCCAGATTTCCTCACTGACCGAACGACTGGAGCGCGATCCCAGTAACTCGGAGTTGTATTTCCAGCGCGGCGAATTGTACCGGTTTCATCAAGACTGGCCGGCGGCTTTGGCCGATTTTGACGCGGTGTTGCGGCTGAATGCGCATCTCGACAAAGCCCGGCTGGCGCGGGCGGAAACGGTGTTCGAGTCCGGTCAGCCGGCCACGGCGAAACCATTGCTTGATGAATTTCTCACCGACCATCCCACGAATGCCGAGGCGTTGCTTGTGCGCGCCCGGACGTTGGTGGCGCTGCATGAATACCGGAGCGCGATTGCCGATTATCAGGCCTCGCTGGCTCAGCAATCTCAACCACGACCGGAGTATTACGTTGAACTGGCGCAAACGCTTCTGTGTGCGGACCCAGTGAATCCCGCCGCCGCGGTGGCGGCACTGGATGCCGGCTTGCAGAAGATCGGCCCCGTGCCTACCTTGCAATCCTTGGCGATTGACTACGAACTGAGCCGGTCGAATTACCCTGCGGCGTTGGCTCGCCTCGATGCGATGTTGACCCAGACGTCGCGCAAGGAATTTGGCCTGTTGCGCCGGGGTGAGATTTTGGAAAAAGCCGGACGAAAAGTGGAAGCGCGGGCGGCGTACCGGCAGGCGTTGCGCGCGGTGGAGGAATTGCCGGCCGCGCGCCGGCATGTGCCGGCCATCGAGGAATTGACGGCCAAATTGAACGCAAAATTGGAGGACGACCATTATGTTGATCCGTAGTCTGATGCTTGGGCTTGCGCTGGTGACCACCGCGCGCGCCGATAACACAGCCCTGTCGTTCAACGGAACGAGCAGTTTCGCGACGTTCGGTCCGGCGCCGGCGTTGGGCGCGTCGAATTTCACCATCGAGTGTTGGTTCAAGCGCACAGGGACCGGCGCGACGACATCCACCGGCGGCGGTGGGACAATTGCCGTTCCGTTGGTGACCAAGGGCCGCGGGGAAGCCGAGAATTCCAACGTAGACATGAATTATTTCCTCGGCATCTCGAACACCGTCTTGGTGGCAGATTTTGAGGGCTTTGATCTGGGAACAAATCATCCCGTCAAAGGTGTCACCGCGATCGCGAATGGCATTTGGTATCACGCTGCCGTCACCTATAACGGCTCGACCTGGCAGATGTTCCTCAACGGCACACTCGAAACCAGCCTGACGGTCAACCAGACGCCGCGCTGGGATAGTATCCAACATGCCGGACTCGGGACGGCGATGGTCTCGACCGGAACTCCCGCCGGTTTCTTCGCCGGCCTCCTCGACGAAGTGCGCATTTGGAATTACGCGCGCACCGCGCAGGAAATCGCCGACAACAAGAGCGTTGAGATCACGTCCGCGCCCGGCCTGCTCGGCCGGTGGGGATTGAATGAAGGAGCGGGGAATAGCATTCTCAGCACCGCCAGCGGCGCGGTGACTGGCATCCTCTCTAACAGCCCCGCCTGGACCGGCGGCTTTCAAGTTGCCACCGTCACGGTCGTCGCCCAGGGCGATTCGTGGAAATACTTCAAGGGCACGTCCTATCCGTCCGGCTGGGAAACCAACGGCTTTGATGACACCGCCTGGCTGACCGGCCCGAGCGGTTTCGGCTACGGTGATAATGACGACTCGACCGTACTCGGTGACATGCAAAACAGTTACCTCACTGTTTTCACTCGCAAGGAAATCATCATCACCAACCCCGCTGCAGTCACGGCGTTGTCACTCGGGGCGGACTACGATGATGGCCTGCTCGCATTTCTCAACGGCGTTGAAATCGCCCGCCGCAGCATTCTGGCCGGCCCAATCAGCAACACCACGACCGGCGTCAACCATGAAGCTTCCAACGGCAACAGTTCGCCGCAGCCCAAAGAATACATCAGCGTTCCCATCAATCTCCTCGCGCCCGGCGCGATCAGCACGAATCTCCTCGCTGTCTCCGGCCACAACACCAGTTTGACTAGTTCCGATCTCTCACTGATCATCGATCTCACCTACACCACCAACATCGTGGCCGACGCGGTCCTCACGCGCGGCCCGTACCTCCAGCTTGGCAGCCACACCAACATGACTGTCCGTTGGCGCACCGACCTAGCCGGCACTAGTCGCGTTCAATCCGGCACCACCACCAACCTCGGCACTATCGCCGACGATCTCACCGTCACCACCGAACACCAAGTCACCCTGCGCAACCTCGCCCCCGACACCCGGTATTACTACTCCATCGGTTCCACCAACCAGTTCCTGACCGGCGGCGACACGAATACCTTCTTCGTCACCAATCCCACGCCCGGCACGCGCAAACCCACCCGCGTCTGGGTGCTTGGCGATTCTGGAACTAAGAACGCCAACCAACTCGCCGTCGCCAGCGCCTACTACTCCAACAGCGTCAATCGCGCGACCGACCTCTGGCTGATGCTCGGCGACAACGTTTACGATGCCGGCGCGGATGTTGACTATGATCCCGCCATCTTCAATGTCTACCCGGCCACATTGCGCACGTCCGTCCTCTGGCCAACCATCGGCAATCATGATACCGCGCAATCCGGGACGCCCGCATTGAGTCTGCCATACTTTTCAAACTTTACGCTGCCCACTCGCGGCGAAGCCGGGGGCCGGGCCTCGGGTACCGAAAACTACTATTCCTTCGACTACGCCAACATCCACTTCATCTGCCTCGACTCCATGACCACCACCAACCGTGCCGCCAACAGCGTCATGCTACAGTGGCTCCAACTGGATTTGCAGAATCTGCCGGCCAGCCAAAAGTGGCTCATCGCCTTCTGGCATCATCCGCCGTACACGAACGGCTCGCACAATTCCGACACCGAATCCGAACTGATCGAAATGCGCACGAATGCCGTCCCCATCTTGGAGTCTTTCGGCGTCGACTTGATCCTCAGCGGCCACAGCCATTCGTACGAACGCTCGTTCCTCATCAACAGCCACTACGGCACCTCCAATACCTTTAACGGCTCAATGAAACTAAATGGCGGCAGCGGTCGCCTCGACAGTACCGGTGCCTACATGAAACCCAACACCAACGGGAATGCCGGCGCCGTCTACGCCGTGGCCGGCAGTTCCGGTCAGATCAGCGGGGGCGGGCTCAACCATCCGGCCATGTTCATCTCGCTGAACCAACTCGGCTCGATGATCCTCGACATCGACGGCGACCGGCTCGACGCCAAATTCCTCACCAGTACCGGCGTGACCAACGACTACTTCACGATTCTCAAAGGCTCCGGTATCGCGCTCACGCCAACTGTCGCCACCGCTGGCGAATTCGGTCCGAGCAACGGCACCTTTACCGTCACGCGGACCGGTGCCACTAACTTCCTCGTCACCGTCGGCTACACGGTTAGCGGCACCGCCAGCAACGGCTTGGACTACACCGTGCTTCCCGGCAACGTGACCTTACCGGCGGGCGTGACTACCGCCACGATCACCATCGCGCCGGTGACCGACGCCCTCGTCGAAGGCAACGAAACCGTCACCCTCAACCTCGCCACGTCCGTCACTTACACCGTCGCCCCGGCCAGCAATGGAACCGTCACCATTCAAGACTTGCCGTTCGACGCCTGGCGCGCCGGCAAGTTTACGCTCGCCGAGTTAAGCAATCCGGCCATCAGTGGCGAGCTGGCCGATCCGGATGGCGATGGACTCGGGAACATTCTCGAATACGCGTTGCATCTCGAACCGAAGACGGCGGATGCGAGCCAAACCCTGCAGCCGGCAGTGGACGCGAATGGGTATCTGACGTTGATCTACACGCGCCCTGTGTCCGCGCCGGATTTGACCTATGCCGTCGAGGCGACCGGGGGAGTGGAAGGCGGATGGAGTCCGACCGGGATTGTCGAGACCGTGTTGAGTAATGATGGAACAACGAAAACGATCCAAGCCCGGGATGCAGTCGCAATGACGGGGCAGGCCAAACGGTTTCTCCGCTTGCGAGTGACGCGGTAGCGTTAGAGCGCGGCGTGCACGGCGTCGGCGATCGTTTTCACGAAGACAAACTTCACTTGCTTGCGGATTTCCGGCGGGATGTCGGCTAGATCTTTTCGGTTCTGGTCCGGTAGGAGAATCGTGCGAACGCCGGACCGGCTGGCCGCTAACACTTTTTCCTTGATGCCACCCACCGGCAGGATCTTCCCGCGCAGCGTGATCTCGCCGGTCATGGCGGTGGCCGGTTTCACTGCGCGCCGGGTGAGGAGGGAGACCAGCGCGACGGCCATCGTGATGCCGGCGGAAGGGCCGTCCTTCGGGATCGCGCCGGCGGGGACGTGGACGTGAAAATCGGACTTCTCGAATTGGTTGGGATCAATCTTCAGCAGGTCAGCATGCGAGCGCACGTAGCTCAACGCAGCTTGCACACTTTCTTTCATCACCTCGCCGAGTGAGCCGGTCAGGATGAGTTGACCTTTGCCGGGCATTTGCGTGACTTCGACAAAGAGGATGTCGCCGCCGACGCTGGTCCAGGCGAGACCGACGGCCACGCCGGGGTCGGCGCTGGTCTCGACGGATTCGTGAAAGAAATTCGGTGCGCCGAGGAATTCTTTGAGATTAGTTTTGGTGACGGTGACGGTTTTGGCTTTTTTCTCGACGATCTTCCGCGCGGTGCGCCGGCAAATCGTAGCGATTTGGCGTTCGAGGTTACGGACGCCGGCTTCACGGGTGTAGGAGCGAATGACGTCACCGATGGCCTGAATCTGCAGTTGGCCCGGTTGCAAACCGTGTTCGCTGAGTTGCCGGGGGATTAGGTATTTCTTGGCGATGTGGAGTTTGTCCTGCTCAGTATAGCCGGCCAACTCGATGACTTCCATCCGATCGCGCAGCGCCGGTGGGATCGGTTCGAGCAAGTTTGCCGTCGTGATGAACATGACCCGCGACAGATCAAACGGCAGTTCGAGGTAGTGATCGGAGAAGGAATTGTTCTGCTGCGGGTCGAGGACTTCGAGCAGGGCGGAACTCGGGTCGCCCCGGAAGTCCGTGCCGACTTTGTCGATTTCGTCGAGCATGAAGACCGGGTTGTTGCTTTCGACTCGGCGTAATCCTTGAATGATCCGCCCCGGTAACGCGCCGATGTAGGTGCGCCGGTGGCCGCGGATTTCGGCTTCGTCGCGGACGCCGCCGAGGGAGATGCGCATGAATTTCCGGCCGAGCGCGCGGGCGATGCTCATCCCCAAGGAGGTTTTGCCGACACCCGGCGGTCCGACAAAACAGAGGATCGGGGCTTTGCCGGGGCCGGTGTCGCTTTTGAGTTTGAGCACGCTCAGGTATTCGAGGATGCGTTTCTTGACGTGTTCGAGGTCGTAGTGATCTTCGTCTAGAATCCGTTTGGCGCGCCCGACGTCGAGTTTGTCGGGGGTGGACTTGCTCCAGGGGAGCGCGCCGAGCCAGTCGAGGTAGGTGCGGGCGACGGTGTACTCCGCTGAGGCGGACGGGATGGAGGCCAACCGGTCGAGTTCTTTCTTCGCCACTTTCTGGACTTCGGCCGGCAAGTTGGCCGCCGCGATTTTCGCGCGGAGGTCGGTCAGGTCGGTGCCGCCGTCGCCGCCTTCGCCAAGCTCTTGTTGGATCTGCTTCAGTTGTTCGCGCAGGAAATATTCGCGTTGGCTCTTCGTGAGAGCGGCGCTGACCTTAGTTTGGATTTCGCTGCCGAGGTGGAGGACTTCGAGTTCGCGGTTGAGCAGGGTGCTCAGTAAACTGAGGCGCAACCGAACGTCATGCATTTCTAACAGCGTTTGTTTCTCGTCGAGAGATAGTCCCAGATTGGCGGTAATCACATCGGCGAGTTTGCTGGGATCTTCGATGTTGAGGACGGCGATCTTCAGTTCGTCCGACAGGGTGGGGGTCAAACCGACGATCTCTTGAAATTGTTTGTTAACGTTCCGCGTGAACGCGGCCAGTTCCAAGCCGCCTTGGACCTCGTCTTCGAGGGGAGTGACGTGGGCGACGAGGTACGGTTTCTCGCTGACAACGGTGCCGATCCGCATGCGTTTCAAACCTTGAATGAGCACGCGGACGCTATCGTCCGGAAACTTCAACATCCGGTTGACGCGCGCGATGCAGCCGTAGGTCTGGAGTTGATCGGCTCGCGGATGATCGTCATCGGGATTTTTCTGGAGCGTGACGCCGATGAGCCGGTCGCCGGCCACCACATCATCGATCAAGCGGATCGAATTGGCGCTGGTGACGAGCAACGGCGCGATCATGTGCGGCAACACGACCACATCGCTCAACGGCAGGATCGGCAGTTGGGCTGGAATGTCCGGCAGGGTGAGCTTCTGACCGCTGTCGACTCCGGTGTCTTGTAGTGGTAGGTCGCTCATCGTTTCTCTGCGGCCCACGATGCGCTTTCCGCGCGGTCGGTTTCAAGAAGAAACCGAGGGGTCAATTGGGCTGTTCGATAATCACGGTCACCGCCGTGTGCTCGGAATGCGGCGACTTCGGCAGTTCAATGTGCAGGAAGCCATTCAGAAACGTCGCCCGCACTTGCGTCCCGTCGACCGACCGCGGGATGACAATGCGGCGTTCGAAGTAGCCGTAGTCGATTTCCATCTGGCGGAACGAACAGCGATGTTGGCGTTGCCTGCACGGGTCGCGCCGGTAACCGCGCACGAGCAACAGCCGGTCATTCAGAGTGATTTCGAGATCGGCACGATCGATGCCGGCCAGTTCCATCTTCACGACGAGGTGATCCGGCGTCTCGTAGACATCGGTGTTCGGCGTCCACGCGCTGTGACTGGCGTTGGCCGAAAGGCTTAAGTACGCAAAACTTTGTGAAACTGTATCGGTCAGATGCTTCGCCATGAATTCTTAAATCCTGACGCGGAGAGAATAGACCGACTTCGCTCAAAACGCAAGCGACTGGCTTTTCTTCTGAGAATCCCTACACTTCGTGCACCATGCGTTTGGCCTTGGCCCAACTCAACACCACCGTCGGCGATCTCCGCGGCAACGTCGCGCGTATCCTCGACGCGTACCGGCGCGCGGTGGCTGCCGGTGCGGACATCGTCATCACGCCCGAACTCGCCATTACCGGCTACCCGCCGCGCGATTTGCTGGCCAAACGCCGGTTCGTCGAAGATAACCTCCGGGCGCTCGACGAACTTACCGGCCAGATCGGCGCGACTTCACTTCTTGTCGGCTTCGTCGATCTCAACCCGCACCGGCCTGGCCGCGACTATTACAATGCCGTCGCCCTCATCCAGCGCGGCCAGATTATCGCCCGACGTTTCAAAACCCTCTTGCCGACCTACGACGTTTTCGATGAAGACCGGTACTTCCAACCTGCCGCCACTAACACGCCCGTCGAATACTCCGGCCACAAAATCGGCCTGACCATCTGTGAAGACATCTGGAATGCCCAAGACTACTGGCCGGTCCGACTTTACCCCCACGACCCAATTGCCGCGCTCGGCGCCGTCGACATCATCTACAATATCTCCGCGTCCCCGTATCACCTCGGCAAGGAACAGACCCGGCACGCCATGCTCCGCGCCGTCGCGATCAAACACCGCGCCCCGTTGGTCTACTGCAATCTAGTCGGCGGCAACGACGAATTAATTTTCGACGGACAAAGCCTCGTCTTCGACGCTACCGGCAAATTGCTCGCCCGCGGCGCTGCCTTCCGTGAAGACCTCCTCATCGTCGATCTACCCCGGGAGGGCGAGGCTCCCGCCGAGCCAATGCCGGCCATCGCCTCAGTCAACGCCGCCCTCGTCCTCGGCCTCCGCGACTACGTCCAAAAATGCGGTTTCAAGTCCGTCGTCCTCGGCCTCAGCGGCGGTATCGACTCCGCCGTCACCGCCTGCCTGGCTGTGGCCGCGCTCGGCAAAGACAACGTCATGGGAGTTTCCTTGCCCTCGGAATTCTCCTCGCAAGGCAGCCTCGACGACGCCCGGCAACTCGCCGGCAACCTCGGCATCCGGTACGAAGTCATCCCGATTCAGGACGCGTTTCAAACACTCAAAGGTAGTTTCAAAGAACTCTTCAAAGGCTTGCCGGAAAACACCACCGAGGAAAATATGCAAGCCCGCCTCCGCGGCACGATCCTCATGGCCATTTCCAACAAGTTCGGCCATTTGCTCCTGACCACCGGCAACAAGAGCGAACTCGCTGTCGGCTACTGCACGCTCTACGGCGACATGAACGGCGGCCTCGGCGTCATCGCCGACGTGCCGAAGACCATGGTCTACGAACTGGCCGACTTCCACAAACACCTCATCCCGTCGGCGAGCATTACCAAACCGCCGAGTGCCGAATTGCGTCCGAACCAAACCGACCAAGACAGCCTACCGCCGTACGAAGTTCTGGACGTGATCCTCAAGCTCTACGTCGAAGAAGCCAAGTCCGCCGCCGAAGTCATCCAAGCGACCGGCTACGACCAAAAACTCGTCCGCGAGATCGTCCGCAAAATCGACCTCAACGAATACAAACGCAAACAAGCCGCCCCCGTCCTGCGCATCACGACCAAAGCCTTCGGCATCGGTCGCCGCGTCCCGATTGCGCAACGGTACGTGGAACGCTGATCGACCATGCTCCAATCCCTTCGCATCCGCAACCTGGCCATCGTCGAAGACGTTCGCGTCGAATTCGGCGACAACCTGAACGTCATCACCGGCGAGACCGGTGCCGGCAAATCCGTCATCGTCGGAGCGCTGAGTTTGTTGCTCGGTGAACGTGCGGACAAATCGCTGATTCGCTCCGGTGCCGATCAATGTGCCGTGGAAGCTGTGTTCGCGACGAAGCGGTTGAACGCATTGCTTGAAGAACTCGGGCTGGACCCCGGCGAGGTCATCGTGCGCCGGCAATTCAATGCGGCCGGCGCTGGCAAGGTGTTCATCAACGACACGCCGGCCACGGTGCATACGCTCAAACGACTGGGGGATCTCCTCGTCGACATGCACGGGCCGCACGATCATCAGTCGCTGCTGAACCGGGATTTCCAACTCGACCTGCTGGATGCATTCGGTCATCTCAACAGCGCGCCGTACCGGGACGCTTACCGGTGGTGGCTTGATCTCCGGCAGGAACGGGCCGCGCTTAACGAGGGCGATGCTGATGTCGCGCAGCAGATTGATTTCCTCAAGTTTCAAATCCAAGAAATCGAGCAAGCCGACCTAGCGAATCTCGACGAGACGGAACTCACGCAAGAACACAGCCGGGCCGCCAATGCCCAGCGAATTCTGGAACTGACCGAGGCCGTGCAACAGGCGTTGACCGATGGCGAGGCGGCGGCGTTTGAAGGGCTGGCGGTGGCTCAACGGCACCTGGGCGAATTGGCCGGCGTCTTGCCGGAGGCGGAGGCGTGGAAACAGGACGCGGCCGGGATCGCGGCGCAGGTGCAGGAACTCGCGCGGACAGTCACCGGGTTTTCCCAGAAGATCGATGCCGATCCGCAGCGGTTGCAGTGGCTGGAAGAACGCCTCGCCGCGCTGCACCGGTTGAAGCGCAAATACGGCGTGAACGTGCTGGAGTTTCTCAGCAAGGCTCAAAACCGTTTGAACGGTTTGGAAACGCGCGGGGAACGGGCCGAGAAGTTGGACGCGGAGATTGCGAAGATGTCCGGGCAGATTGAGAAACACGGTCGCGATCTGACCGGGGCGCGGCGCACGGCGGCAAAGAAGCTGGCCGGGGCGGTGACGAAGGAGTTGAAAGACCTCGGTTTCGCGCATGGCAGTTTTAGCGTGACCTTGACGCCCGCCGGCGCGCCGGGGCCGCGCGGTGTGGACGAGATTGAGTTTAACTTCGCCCCGAACGTCGGCGAGCCGGCGCGCCCGTTGCGGCAGATTGCGTCGAGTGGCGAGATGTCGCGGGTGATGTTGGCGACGAAAGTGGTGTTGGCGGAGCACGACCGGGTGACGGTGTTGGTGTTTGATGAGATCGACGCGAATGTCGGCGGTGAGATGGGAACCGCTATTGGTGAGAAGCTGCGGATGGTCGCCGGCAACCACCAGGTGATTTGCATCACGCACTTGCCGCAAGTGGCGGCGCAAGGCGCGCATCATTTGGTGGTCAGCAAAACGGTGCAAGCCGGGCGGACAACGGCCGGTATCACGCCGGTAACGGGCGCGGCCCGAGCGGAGGAGATTGCGCGGATGTTGGGCGGGAAGGATTCGACTTCGGTCGCGCTCCGGCATGCCAAGGAAATGCTGCAGCGAAAGGAGTCGCGGAAATGATGCGCTGGCTATTTCTGAGTGCGGTCATGGCGGTGACCGTTGAGGCGAGTGAGCAGCCGACGATAAACAATCTCAGGCAGATTGGATTGGCCATCGCGCAGTGGAGTTCGGACAACAGCGATAACTTGCCGGACATGAAATCGCTCAAGAACTTCAAGGCGGTCCTCATGCAATTTGTCGGGAATGAGAAGGTGTTTCTGGACGCACTGACCGGTGAGCCGTTGCGGTTGAATGGCGCGATGGCGGGGCATCATTGGCAGGAGGAGTCTGAGCAGATTTTGGTTTTCACGCGGGCCCGCGAGGATGGTTCGCGGCTAGCGTTGTTCAACGACGGGCAGGTGCAAGGTGTGCCTAAAGGCAGATGGGAGGAGTTGCGGCGCAACAAGCAGGTCAACGAGACGGACGACGTCGTTGAGCAGAAGTTGCAGAATCTGGAGACGCTCGGCAAGGCGTTGACGGAATACGTGCAGGATGGGGACAAAACGTTGCCACCGTTGAATGATCTGGCGGCGACGAAGGCGGCGATGCTGCCGTACACCCAAATGCAGGATGTGTTTGTGCTGCCCGGGACGAAGACGGTTTACGCGGTGAATGGGGCGTTGGCGCGAAAGAAGTTGGCCGAGATCAAGTCGCCCGAACTGGTAGTGGTTTTCTACGAGGCTGCGCCGCTGACGAACGACACGCGCGGCGTCCTGTATTTGAATGGCAAGGTTGAGCGCATTCCCGAAGCGATGTGGCCGGAGTTAAAGGAACGCTCGGGAATCCGGTGAGGTTCGCCTTTCTCTTGTTGCTCGCCGCTACGCGGGCCGCCGGTGCCGAGTTTGACGCGCATGTCGCTGGCGTTAAGAAGCAATTGCCTTCCAAAGAATTCACAATCGTGGTGCAACCGCCGTTTGTCGTGATCGGTGACGAGCCCGCCGAGGTGGTTCAGATTCGCGCGACGAAGACGGTGAAATGGGCGGTCGATCTGCCTGACTACAAATACTAAGCCCAACCCCACCTTTTTCGATTGAACTCGCCGGAGTACCGAAGCTTGACGGATGGCGGCGGACTCACCATTGTCCGGATGCAATCGTGCGCGAACTCCTCAAACAATTTACCGGCCGCGAACACACGCCGTTCGTGCAGTTCATCAAGTATGCAATCTGTGGCGGAATTGCGACGGCAGTCAGTATCGTGATCTTTTACGTGTGCGCGTACTGGCTGATGCCGGCGTTGTCGGTCAAAGACCCGGTGGTCCGGTTGTTGAACCTGACCGTGGTGCCGGTCAGTGACAGCGTCCGGGCGCGGAATTCGATGGTGGATAACTTCGTCGCGTTCATCTTAGCCAATCTGGTGGCCTATCTGCTCAACATCGCGTGGGTGTTCAAAGCTGGCCGGCATCACTGGCTGGTCGAGATCGGGTTGTTCTATCTGGTCTCAGGCGTCAGCTTCGTGATCGGCACGGCGTTGATGGGATGGTTGATCAACCATTATGGAATGCTGACGACGGCTGCGTTTGGCGCGAACATTCTCACGTCGTTGCTGATCAATTTCGTCATGCGCAAGTACGTCATCTTCAAAGGGTGAGAATCACTGCGTGCCGAGTTTGGCGAGCAAGCCTTTTTCGCGCGCCGAATTGTACATGTACCGGAAGAAAAGGCCAGCGGCGGTGAGGTAGAGGACGTTCAACCCCGTCGCGCAGAGGACACGAGTCCACGACAAGCCTTGACCGGCTAACACGTCGCGCATGCCTTCAAATACATGTGTTGCCGGGATGCTGAGCGCGATCGGTTGCAGCCAAGCCGGCATGCTGCTCACGGGATAAAACGCGGCACAGAACGGTTGGATCAAAAACGGGATGCCCCACGCGAGCGCTTCGGAGGCTTGCCCCCAGCGCATGATCATGCCGGTCGTGAGCATCGCGACGGACCAGCCCATCACCAGCAGGTTGATGAACAGCGGGATGAGCGGCCAGCCCATACTGAGGATGTTGAAGTGGTAAAGCCCCGCCGCCAGCGAGCCGAGCACAGCGACGGTGATGAGGATTTTCACGAAGCCCACGCAGTAGGTCGCGATGATGAATTCGCTGACGCGGACCGGGGCGACGAAAATGTTGATGAGATTCCGCGCCCAAATATCTTCGAGGAACGAGATCGTGGTGCCTTGTTGCGACCGGTAGAGAATGTCCCAGAAGATCATCCCGCCGAGCAGGAAGTTGATGAACGCCGGCAATTTGTACGGCCCGGTCTGCAAGTACTGGGTCAACATCCCCCAGAGCATCAGCTCCATGACCGGCCAGAAGACGATCTCGAACACGCGCGGCAGGCTGCGGGTGTATAGAAACGTGTAGCGCAACACCAACGCACTGATCCGATGCCAGTTCACTTGGTTTCCTCCGCCAGCAAATCGCCGCTGCGCGCGACTTGAATGAACACGTCCTCCAGCGACTTCTGCTGGAACTGATCAATGACTTGCTGCGGTGTGCCCTCCGCCACGATGCGCCCCTTGTTCATAAACAACACCCGGTCACAGACCTCCTCGACGTCGCGCATGTTGTGCGATGTGTAAATCATCGTGATGCCGCGCTCGCGCTGAACCCGCCGCAAAATCTTGCGGACTTTGTCGGCGATATTCGGATCGAGGCTTGCCGTTGGCTCGTCGAGCAACAGCAACTCGGGATCGTTCAGGAGCGCCTTGCAGAGATTGACGCGCGTGGATTCTCCCGACGACAGGTGGCCGGTAATCTTCTTGCGGAGATGGCCGATCTCCAGCAACTCCAACAGTTCGTCGGTCTTCTGCCGGTGGTTCTTCACTTGATACAGCTTCGCGAAGATTAAGAGATTTTCCCACACCTTCAGATTCGACGGCAACGCGGTATAGGCCGAGCAAAAATTGCAGCGCTGCAAAATTTCGATCCGGTGCCGTTCAAAGTCCTGGCCAAAGACGCGCACCGTGCCGGAGGTCGGCGTCGTTAATCCCAACAACACTTGAATGGTCGTCGTCTTGCCGGCGCCGTTCGCGCCGAGCAGGCCGACGATCTCGCCGCGTTGGACTTTGAACGACACATCCGCGACCGCGACCGTGCCAGCGAATTCTTTGCGCAGATGCTCGACTTGAACAATAGGTTCAGCCATGGCGGGTATCGTAGCACAGCTCAGTGGGATTGCTGAAGCTTGCGTTTCGCTTTATGCCGGGCTAACAAAACCGCATGTCTAATATCCCCCAACAATTCACCAACGTCACCACAGTCACCAAAGCCAACGTCTATTTCGATGGCAAAGTCGTCAGTCATACCGTCCTGTTTGCCGACGGCAGCAAGAAGACCCTTGGCCTCATTTACCCCGGTAGTTTCCACTTCGGCACGCAAGCCGCCGAGCGCATGGAACTCGTCGCCGGCAACTGCCGCGTCAAGCTTGATGGCCAGGCGCAGTGGAAGGATTACACCGCCGGTCAGGCTTTTGAAGTCGCAGCCAAATCCGGTTTCGACATTGAAGTGAAATCCGGCATCTGCGAATACATCTGCACGTTTCTCCCATGAAACACGAATACTCTGACAAACTCTGGACGGAAGCCGCCCAGCTATTTCCCGGTGGCGTGAACTCACCGGTCCGTGCGTTTCGTGGTGTCGGCGGGACGCCGTTCTTCACACAACGGGCAGCCGGCGCGAAACTCTGGGACGTGGATGGCAACGAGTACATCGACTACGTCGGCTCGTGGGGGCCGATGATTCTCGGACATGCACACCCGAAAGTTGTGCGCGCAGTTCAGGAGGCGGCGCGGAACGGGACGAGTTTCGGGACGCCGAACCCGCTGGAGATTTTACTCGCGCGCCTCGTCTGCGAAGCGTACCCCTCCATCGAGAAACTGCGCTTCGTCAACTCCGGCACGGAAGCGACGATGTCGGCCATCCGGTTGGCGCGTGGATTTACGAAGCGCGACAAGATCGTGAAGTTCGACGGCTGCTACCACGGTCACGCGGATTCGTTGCTGGTCAAAGCCGGCAGCGGCGGCGCGACGTTCGACGTACCGGACAGCGCCGGCGTACCGGCTGATTTCGCGAAGAACACGCTGACATTGACGCTGAACGATGTGGCCGGTCTGAAGCGTGTGAAGTGGGACGAGATTGCCTGTGCCATCATCGAGCCCGTCCCCGGTAACATGGGTTTGATTCCGCTCACGATGGAATTTCTCCACGCGCTCCGGCAAGTCACGCGTGACAGTGGGGCGGTACTGGTCCTCGACGAAGTCATGTGTGGATTCCGAGTGGCGAAGGGTGGGGCGCAGGAGCTTTACAGTCTCAAAGGCGATCTCACCACGCTCGGAAAGATTATCGGCGGCGGCTTGCCGGTGGGGGCGTTTGGCGGTCGGGCCGAGATTATGGATTGCCTCGCGCCGCTCGGACCGGTCTACCAAGCCGGCACGCTCTCCGGTAACCCACTCGCCATGGCGGCCGGGATTGCGACATTGGAGGAACTCTTCAAGCCCGGCAACTATCACAAGCTCGACGTGCTCACGAACCAGCTCTGCGACGGCATGCGCGGCGCGGCAGCGCTGGCGAAGGTGCCGGTATATCAAACGCGAATTGGTTCGAAGTTCTGCACTTTCTTCACGGACCAACCGGTGGTGGATTACGGATCGGCGAAACGGAGTGACACGAAGCGGTACGGCAATTTCTTTCACGCGATGATGGAGCGGGGTGTGTATCTGGCGCCGTCGCAGTTTGAGGTTGGGTTTATGTCGCTGGCGCATACGAGCGAGGACATCGAGAAGACGATTCAGGCAGCGAGCGAGGCGATCAGGGCACTATGAAACTTGTCATCGCCATGACCGGAGCGAGTGGGGCAATTTACGCGCAACGGTTACTCGATAATCTGTCCGGGCACGACGTTCATTTCATCATGACGAAACATGCCGGCGAAGTCGCGGCGTTGGAATTGTCGGATGGATTAAAGGTACCGGCGGGTGTGACCCGGTACGAGGAGCACGGCTCGATGTTCGTGCCGTTTGTGAGCGGGTCGGCGAAATTTGATGCGCTCGTGATCATACCGGCTTCGATGGGGACGATTGGGCGGATTGCGAGCGGGTGCTCGGACGGAACAATTGCGCGGGCAGCGGATGTTTTTCTCAAAGAGCGTCGCAAGCTGATCATCGTGCCGCGGGAGTCGCCGTTTAATCTTATCCATCTCCGCAATCTGGTCACGCTCACCGAAGCCGGGGCGACCATCATCCCGGCCAATCCCTCGTTTTACAGCAAACCGAAGACGATCACGGAGTTGGTGGATACGATTGTGGCGCGCGTGCTCGACCATCTCGGGATCGAGCACAAGCTTGTCAAACGCTGGCAATCTGGCGATTGAGAAACGTCAGTTGCCGGTACAGCGTCATTAAAATCGGCGACTTCGCGCCGGCAGCTTGGGCTGCGCGCAGGGGATTGCCGAAGATCGCTTCAACCTCCATCGGGCGGAGTTCGTCGAGATCAATCTTCATGCTGGTCCGGTACGGCGTCATCTTGTCGGTGTAGTCGAGCAGCTTGGGGACGATTTCATTCTCGACCGGTACGCCGCACAACTGCGCATCGGCGACGACTTCGCGCATGATTTGTTCCACCAACTGGCGCGTGTCAGGATTGGCCATGAGCACATCGGTGTTGGCGTTTAGGATGACCGAGAGACCGTTGTACGGAATGTTCCAGACAAGTTTGTTCCAGCGGGCGACGCGCAGATCGTCGAGGAGTTGCGTCTGGATGCCAGCCCGGTCGAGGTCGGCGGCAATTGTGACCATCCGGTCGCTCCCGCCGCGGGTCGCAAATTCACCAAGCGAGATCAGGCCGTAATCGAGATGCCGGATGTGACCCGGACCGGCTTTGTTGGAGCAGAGAAAACACAGTCCGCCCATCACGCGCTCCGGGCCGACGATGCCGGCGATGAGTTCTTCGCCGCCGAGGCCGTTTTGCAGGAGCAGGACAGTGCCCGTGCCCGGCAGTAGAGCCGGTAAGAGCTGATTCTGCGTCGCCTTCAACGCGACGATGACGACATCGCACGGCGGCAAGTCGCGCGCGTTTTGGTAGGCGTTCACCTTGGGCAGCGTGAAGTCGCCGTCTTTGGACTCGATGACGAGTCCGTGCTGGCGGACGTGCTCGTACTCGGAGTGAAAGAGAAAGTGAACTTCGCAGCCAGCGCGTTGCAGCCGCGCACCATAGAACCCACCGAGCGCACCCGAGCCGATGATGGCGTAGCGGCGGGGCATGAGTTACCGCCACTCGCAGAGCGCTTCGACTGCCGCGGCGGAACCGTCGCGAACCCAGCCGTCGAGTTGGGCGATGTCTTTGAGCTGTTGACCCCGCCGGCGGGAGACGACGACGAACCGGCAATCCACTTCAGGCAAGGCCGTCATGTCGCTCCACAATTTCTCGAACTGAGCCACGGGATAGATGTCTTCTTGCCCGTGGCCCCAGCGCTTCTTTACATCTTTCAGCGTGATGTAAGTCGGCATCTTTGCGCTCATGTGACGGACGGCGGCGGCGACTTTTTCGTCGTTGGCCAAGTCGGCGCGGGTCAGGCTGAAGATTTGTAGCAGCTTGTCCACATCAATCCAGGTGGACATGGTGTTGTAGTACGAAAGTTTGAATTCGTCTTCTTCGCGCGGCATCGTCAATCCTTCCACGAGCCGCACCCGGCCGTTGACCCGGGCGAGTCCGCCGCCGCGATCCTCGATCCGGCGGGCGATCACTTCGAAGGTGAGACAACCACCTTGCGCCATGTGCAGACCGAGCAATGCCGGGTCGAGGTCGACGCCCACGGTGTCGATGTTGTGTAAGAGCAGGTGGCGCAACTGGGGGCGTTCATCGAGCAACCGGGCGAGGACGCCGTTGCGGAGCAGATTGGGAATTTCAAACCAGTGGCCGACCGGATGCAGACACTGGGAGGGGACGTTGTCCGTGTAATCGTGGCCTTCACCGGTCGTTTGCGCCCATTGCCGGAGGGCGGTGCGAAGGCTGTCGCGAACTTTTTCCTTTTGTTCGTCGAGCACTTGCTGGTGCATTTCCTCCCACGCGAAACGCAGGTCGCGCTCCGTCGGGATCAAGCGCAAGCCAACGGCCCGCCCGGGCGAGAGGTGGAGTGGACCGCGGTAGCCGTACCGGTCGGTGGCGGCGAGTTGACTTTCGATTTGCGGATGCGTCAGGTAACTCGTGGTGATGATGTGGGGCACGTCGCGGCCGCACAACCGCGCGGTCCGGCGACTCTTGGCCAGATGGATTTCGATGAAGCTCCGGTGGGCGCCGCCAAGTTTGCAAAACGGATGTAACGCCTTGACCACGCCGGCACCCTGCGTCCACCGGCTCCCGACGCCGGCCGCCAGCGTGACGACGGCGACTTGTCCCGAACGAAGGGCGTCCATCCCGCGTTCGTAGTCGGTCGCGCCACCCTCGACCAAATCTTCTGCGCGCACATCGTCGATGACCGTGGCCGCGGGGAGCCGATTTTGCGCGAGGCCGATACGGCCGCTCTTTAGGTCGGCGCGAATCTGTTCGTGCAAGGCGCGGTCGAACCCGAGTTGGTTGAGCGTTTCTGTGAGGTTGGTCTGGGTGGTGCCAGTTTGTTTGTCGTGCGGGAAAAGCCGGTCAAAGAGCGTGCCGACCATGCCGCTCAATTCGGGATTCGTTCGGCAGGCCACGCCGAATCGGCCCAGCTCGGCCCGGCGGGCCGGCGCCAAGTGTTGCGGGTCAACGTGCAGCAGTGCCGGCACGATCAACGAATAGTACCCCGCCGGCAGGAGGGCCGCCGTGCCTTCCAATTGGTCGCACCAACTGCCGCGTTCGTTGATGGCGAAATCATAGACCACCGGCTCCATGGCGAACGGGAGCGCGTGCTGGAGTTCGCGTTTTGCCGTACTCATGATTTCTTGGAGCGCCTGCTGCGCGGCGACTTTTACATTGGGATCGAAGATGAACCCCATCCCGCCGCCCGACATGCCGCCGAGCATCCAGAATCCCCAGAACTTGGCGCCGAACTTTTCCCGAACGCGGTTGATGAGTGTCTCGGTATAAAGATTGGTGGCCCACGGGATGATGGCTTGGATCGGGTCGAAGAAATTCCGCGTGGTGGTCGCGCCGATTTGCGGCACGTTACCGGCCTTCAACGCTGCGACGACTTCATCGAGCACTTTCATCGCGTCATGCCGGGCTTGCCATTCGGTGGCGGACCGGAGGAGATATTTCTCGGTGACCATCTCCAGAATCGGGCCGACATTTTGCGCCATGCCGCCGTGAACGAGCACGAGACTGTCCTGCAATTTCTGCGCGGTTTGCGGCGATACTTCGATGGGCGTGTGGTTCGGGAGTAACCGGCCGCGACTGATGCCAAATTCGGGATCGCCATCTTGCGCGAGCACGCCTTGAATCAATTTCGCGCCGGGCCAGACGCCACCGGAATCCTGCCAACCGCCGCCGGACCCGCTGAGCCATTCGCCGAGAATCGCGCGCGCGGCGACGATTCGGCGTTCGTCTTCCGTCAATTGACCGGTCAGCGACCGCGCTTGGCCGGTGGCACGCATGCAGACGGAAATGATCGACGCCAGCAGGTTGGTCGAGACGGCGAGGCGCGAGCCTTTGGGGATATTGTTGACGCTGCTGACAATCTCCAGTCCGAGGCCGGGGCCGACGGTGCGGGCGAGTAAATCCGGCAAGCTTTCGCCCGAGCCTTCAATGCCCGGCGGGATGATGCCGGACGCAATGACGGCCGCCTTGAGCAAACCGAGGTAGTCCCGCGCGAAGTCGAAGACCTCCGCCAGCTCCGTGATGTCCGCGGTTTGGCCGAGGTCAACACTGGTCAGCCGCAGCAGCGGTTCATCGATCACGCGCAGGTACGCTTCCACCGGTGGTTTCGGCATTTCGTGCCGGCCGCGGACGGCGAGGTCGATGGAAATGTTCAGGACGCGCGCGCCCTGCGGAAAATCCATCCCGAGAAAAAAGATGTCGCTCCAACCGCTGTGCGAGAGATCCATGCGGACCGGCGTTGATTCGCGGAGCACCGGGAACGCGTCCGTCCGGCGCAACAACTCCGGCCGGATTCGCAACGGCTGATCGGCCGGGTGGCCGACACGGAACATCCATTGATTGCCGCGCACCGAGCGGACGCTGCGGCGAACCTGATTGGCCAGCGTCTGAAATCCGAGGTCGTGATAGGCCACGGCGAGCGCGCTCGCAATCGCATCGCTCGGGCCGTCGGTCAGTTGCACGGCGAGAAACGTGTCGATTGCTTCTTCAAACCGGCGCTGGAGCAACTGGGCGTGGCCGGCAAACGGGATTAGACCCTTGGCGCGGAGACCGGGCTTTTGTGGGAGATGAAACCGGTAGATCGCGGCGAGGAAAAACAAGGCGCGGACGCGTTCGTAGAGATTGTCGCTGTGCCGGCGAAAGTTATCCAACTCGCCCGCCTCGGCTAGCAAGTCGGCCAAGGGTGCTTGCGCGCAAAACGTATCGAGCGCCTGGTCGCGGACGGCCGGGTCCGTGGCCGTGATGATGGAAACGAGTTTGCCAGCCATGCTCGACACGCGGTTCAATGCTGCGGGCGCGCCACCAGCTCGAGAAGTTGCGTCAACACCTCGTCGCGGTCGGTGCCGCTCAAGGCCAACGCCAGTTGCGCGTTGAGCAGGCCGTATTTGACGCCGATGTTATAGCGCGCGCCGGCAATTTCGAGTGCGAGATAGCGTTCGTGCGCTGCCAAGCGTGCCAATGCCGGGGAGAGTTGGACTCCGCCGGCCGCACCCGCCCGCGCCACATCTTCGGCGAGCATATCCATCACGGCGGGCGTCAGGACGTGCATTCCGAAAAAACAAAGGTAATGGCCCGCCCGCAAGCCCGGCACGATCAAACTTTGCTCGGCGGCGGTGGGCGTGGGTTTCTCCGCGACCGTTTCCACTTCATAGAGCGCCCGGCGGTTCGCGACCCGGTGGCCGCCGATGGTGCCGTAATACGCCAGCATACTTTCCCGCGTCGCCTGCACCGCCGACACAGCGCAGGACTCCGCCTCCGCCATCTCGACCAATTGCTGGGCACAACGTTTCGGCCCGTGGTTCACGTACAGATGATCGCTGACAAGGTGGAGAAACGGTTCGCGGCCAACAAACTCGCGCGCGCAAAACAGCGCGTGGCCGTATCCCAGCGGGGCCGGTTGGACAAGACAATGAATCTGCGCTGCGTGATTGTCGGACGCCGTGCGAAAGGCGGCTTCATCGCCGGGGCCGACCACTAAACAAATCTCCTCCGTACCGGCGCTGACCGCCTCGTCGATGATGATTTGCAGAGCGGACTTGGCAGTTCCGTCCCGGTCAACGAGTCGTTGGAGCGGGAGCAGATTCTGGTTCTTACCGGCGGCGGTGATGACTGTTTTGCGGATTTTCAAAATGTAAATCTCCCAGAAATCGTGGCTCAACCTCTAACGGTCGCCAGCCGCAAAGTCAAACCGTGAAAACAATTGGCCGGCCCAGGGCTGCGGGATAGGTGCGGATGGTGTCGCCGTATTTGACTTGGCATTCCCGATCCGCGCTCGGCGTGATCACAGCGCGAGTGAGCTGGCCGGCTTGCCAGGCGATGTCCACCGTGAAGCCGCCGCGAGCGCGCAGTCCGCGCACTGAGCCGGTCGGCCACGCGAGCGGCAGTGCCGGTAGTAAATGCAAACAGCCGGCATGACTTTGCAGCAACATCTCGGCGATACCGGCGCAGCCGCCAAAGTTGCCGTCGATCTGAAATGGTGGATGCGTGTCGAACAGGTTGGGCAAAGTGCATTTGGTTAACAGGACCCGCAGATGTTCGGGTGGTAATCGCTGTTACACGGGGCGCTGATGAGATTGTTCCAGATGCCCTGAAGATTGGCCGGTTGGCAACCGGGGCGCGAGGAAGCCATCAACAGATACCGGCCATATTGAAAGTGGAGCGCGGCGAAGGACGGATCGTTGGCGGCATTGACCAGGCGTTGGTCGGTCGGTAAGTCGGGCACGGGGCCGAGGTCGAGGCTGACCCGGTCGAACAAGGCCGCGTGGTCCTGGGCATGGGCCGCGCGCAGTTTCGCTTTGATGGATTGGACTTATTCGACGGTCACGCTCTTGGCGAGGTTGCGGGGTTTGTCGACGTCACAGCCGCGGCGGACGGCGATGTGGTAGGCGAGGAGTTGGAGCGGGATCACGGTGAGCAACGGTTCGAGACATTCCAAGGTGGCCGGAATGTAGAGCACGTCGTCGGCGCGTTTGGCGATTTCGGTGTCGCCAGCGGTGGCGACGGCGATGACGGGGCCTTTGCGGGCTTTAACTTCTTCAATGTTGGCGAGCGTTTTGTCGTAGACTGAATTTTGCGGGGCGATGAAGACGGACGGGGTGTGGGGATCGACGAGCGCGATGGGGCCGTGTTTCATTTCGGCAGCGGGGTATCCTTCGGCGTGGATGTAGGAGATTTCTTTGAGCTTGAGCGCGCCTTCGAGGGCGATGGGGAAGTTGGCTTGCCGGGCGAGGAAGAGGAAGTTGTTGGCGGCGCAGTATTTTTGGGCGACCGCGGCGATGGCGTCGTTTTGTTTTAGTATGAGGTCGATCTTGCCGGGGATGCGTTCAAGTTCTTTGAGGATTTCAGCGCCGCGGGTCGAGGCGAGGTGGCGCATCCGGCCCATGAGGACGGCGAGTAAGGTAAGGATGGTGAGTTGGGAGACGAAGGTCTTGGTGGCGGCAACGCCGATCTCGGGGCCGGCATGCATGTAGGTGCCGCCATCGACTTCGCGGGCGATGGTGGCGCCGACGACGTTGATGATGCCGAGTGTTTTGTGGCCTTTGCGCCGGCATTCGCGGACGGCGGCAAGGGTGTCGATGGTTTCGCCGGACTGGCTGAGGGCGAAGACGAGGGTGTGTTTGTCGATGGGGGAGTTGCGATACCGGAATTCGCTGGCGTAGTCGGTCTCGGTCGGGATGCGGGCGAGTTCTTCCATGATGTATTTGCCGACCATGCCGGCGTGGAGGGCGGTGCCGCAGGCGATGAAGATGATGCGGTCAACGGCGCGGAGGTCGGCCGGAGAAAGATTCAGGCCGCCGAGGCGGGCGGTGGCTTCGGGGTGGACAATGCGGCCGCGAAGGGCGTTTTCGACGACGCGGGGTTGCTCGAAGATTTCTTTGAGCATGAAGTGCGGGTATTTGCCGCGCTCGACTTCTTCGGCGGCGAATTCGACTTCCCGGACTTGGGGGGTGACACTCGTGGCTTCGATGGTGGTGACCTGGAAGTCGTCGCGGGTGAGGGTGACGAGTTCGAAGTCGTTGAGGTAAACGACGCGACGGGTGTGGGCGATGATTGCCGAAACATCGCTGGCGAGGAAGTTTTCGTCGCGGCCGACGCCGAGGAGAAGGGGGCTGCCGCGGCGGGCGCCGACGATGCTTTCGGGATGATCGACGTGGATGACGGCGATGCCGTAGGTGCCGACGATGTCTTTTAAGGCAAGCCGGACGGCTTCGGTGAGGTCGCCCTTGTAATAGTCACCGACGAGATGCGCGAGGACTTCGGTGTCGGTTTGGGAGGCGAAGGTGTGGCCTTTGGCGATGAGTTTGTCTTTGAGGGATTGGTGGTTTTCGATGACGCCGTTGTGGACGAGCGCGATCTTACCGGATTGGTCGAGGTGCGGGTGGGCGTTGGCATCGGTCGGCGCGCCGTGGGTGGCCCAGCGGGTGTGGCCGACGCCGGTGTGACCGTGAGCGGGTTGTTTTTTGAGAACGCCGGCGAGGTCGTTGATGCGGCCGGATTTTTTGCGGAGTTCGAACTGGCCTTTGTTGATCGTGACGATGCCGGACGAGTCGTAGCCGCGGTATTCGAGCCGACGGAGACCTTCGAGGATGATGTTGGGTGCGTCTTTGGAGCCGATGTAGCCGATGATGCCACACATAGTGGTACGCCTTTCTGGAAGTCGCGCAGCGGCGGTTCAACCCATCCCGAGGGAGGTCGGCGGCTTGGCGAACTGCAACTACGTGGACTTCGGAAACGAGTTTTTTATTTGCCGCCGACGCGCCTACCGT
>JBAXYB010000020.1:0-33994 GCA_037127585.1 Verrucomicrobiota bacterium | reverse complement strand
GCATCCACCACATACGTCAACGCCACACTGCTGTAGAACCACACCATCGGACTCGTCAACGTCAACAACCCCGCCGCCACGCCGGTCGCCCGCCCCACCATCGCCGTCCCCAATAAATACATCACCCCCACCAAACCAGCCCCACCCACCACACTCATCCACACCAAACTCGCCTGCGGATCGCCGACAAATACATTCACCAAGCGCCCCAACATCACATACAAAAAATACCCGGGCGCATGCGGCTGACTCAGCGTGATGTTGTAATCCGTGATCGCCAGCGCGAATTCGACACTGTCCCACAAATAAGCCAACCGGGTCCGCGTCACGGCATAACCCAAAGTGGCGACGCCAAAAAATAGCGCCGCCGCCAGCCAATCCCGGCGCTCAAACCGCCGCACCACAGTCTCGACCTGATTATTCACGGCGCGATGTTCGTCGGCGGCGCAACCAGCGTCAAGGCCGCAATTCAAACACGCCGGTCGTGCCCGGCACCGCCACGGCCCGCGTCACATCCATCCGGTCGGCAAACACCGCAACCGATTCGCCCACCAATAACAACGTCCGCCCGCGTGCCGCGGTTTTCCAATCCGCGACATACACCGTCTCCGTCCCTCGGCAAATTCGAAACATACCGGCCCGCTCCGCCGGTAAACTCCGGTCACGCCCAAGCAACGCATTGGTAAACTCCGGCAAGTGATACTGAAACTGCCGCAATCCCCACTGAAAGCTTTCCTGCCGGTGACAGAGCAACACCTCGTCCGGTCGATACCGGGTCCGGATCGCGCCACACGCCCCGGCCAATTGCTCGTCGTGCAACCGAATCTCCGGCGCCGTCAGCGGCAGACCCACCGGCAGCCCGCCGAGAAAGACCGCCCCATTCACCACCGCGATGCCGGCCACCAAAAACCACCTGGCACAAACCCGGCTGGCCAGAATTGCGAGCGCCGGAAAGTAACAAAGCACATATCCCGGCATCGTCGTGTAGCTCAACAACCCAACCACCACCAACGGCAAGATCCACCGCGCCAACATGGCCCTGGCAAGTCGTTCGCCCGGCATTCGCCGCGCCCAACCGCCAATGGCCAGCAGCCCCGCCGCGAGCAATCCCGTCCAACAACTCAGCCCAATCACACGACTACTGGCCCACACCGCCGGCAACCCGCCTTGCCACGGAGTGTTCACCGCGTCGAAGTCAAGTTTCCAAACCAGCAGTTGAAGATAAGAATCCCACCCGCCGGCAGCGTGCAACAACGGCAAAAACCAGAGCAAGCTAAAGAGGCCAGCGAACGCGAGCCCGGCCGCCAACTTGACCGGCCGCTCCGAAAAATTCCAAAAAACAAACAACCACACCGGCAACAAACCCAGCGCCGTTTGCGGACGATTACCGGCTACTGCGGCGAGCAACGCCGCCAACCCTACCACCTCACCCCACCGGCCCCGGTGTTGCAGCGCCCGCCAACCGACTAGCATCGTCGCCGTCACCAGCGCGCCGTCCAGAATCGTCGTCAACGCCACTTCACTATGAAACCAACACAGCGGACTCGTCGCGAGAATCACCCCGGTCGCCACGCCGCATCGGCGACCGTACAACGCCGTCCCCAACAGGAGACCCAACGCCGCCAGCACTGCCCCGGCCACCACGCTAATCCACACCAGGCTTGCATGCGGTTCACCGACGACCCAGTTCATCGCTCGACCGAGTAAGACGTACAAGAAATACCCGGGCGCATGCGGAAGACCGACTCGCAGGTTAGCGTGTTCCATCGCCAAGGCAAACTGCGCGCCGTCCCAGTGATAGGCATAAGCGCTGCGGAACGGGACGCGCATCGCGAAACTCACCAAGCCGACCGCCGCCGCAATCAACCAGTCTCGCCGCTCAAACTTCCTGATCCCACTCATCAATTCATCTCCTCCCGTGGCCGGTACACCCAGAACCCATCGCCGCACACGCCCGTCACGATATAGCGCCACTCCACCGCCCGCAACCATTCCGCAGGGAACTGCCGCCGACCACCAGTCTCTCCCGCCGGCTGCGTCAACACGATCTGGCGAAACTCCCCAGCGTTGATCCTCCGTAGCAACTCCCCGTCGTCAAACCGCCCCCACCGCCGCAGCGACACGAATTGCGCCCCATGCAACAGATACGGCGTCCGATCACCACGTATCGCCACATACAAGTCCTCCACCAGCACCGGCTCCTCGTCCACCAACACACACAGCGCCCGATCCGGTGTCCCCCGCGCAATCGCCCACGCGCCGATCCGCGCCTCTGCCCACTGCGTCGCGCTGACCAAGGCCAACCCCAACCACGCCACCCGCAGCCACTTCATCCGTCCGCGTTCCCACCACACCGCCGTCAACACACAGCTCACCGCCAATGGCTTCAGATAATAATTTAGCCACGCCCCCAATTTCACTGACCCAGCGACGGCCAACACCAGCGCCACCCCAAGCCAAGCCAGCAACGGCCACTCATCACGTTCCCGCCTCGCTCCCACTGCTCCCAACCACAGAGGCGCGCCGCGCAATAACACCGCCGTTGCCAACAACGCCGCTTGGCTCCACTTGCCCGGTTGCACCACGCTACCCCACACATTCAAACCAAACGCCCCGCCCGTCATCCATTCCAACCCCACCAACACCGACACGACAATCCCCAACCAGCCCGCCAGAACTCGCGCTCCACCACGCCAACCTACCCGTCGCCACTCCGCCACTGCGACCACCACCACTGCGCTAACCGCCGACTGCTTCTGAAGAAATGCCGCCACCAACAATCCCACTACCCACCACCCCGCCCGGCCGCGGTGCCGGTAAAACCACCATGCCGCCAGCGAGAAAAAAATCGCACCCGCATCCGGACGGTACGACGCGGCCCATTCCGAGGCCACCGGTCCTGCCAACCAAAACACCGCTCCCAACCCGGCGCTCCCCCGTCCACATCCCGCCTGTCGCGCCAATAACCACACCATCCCGGCGACCCCAATCCAGAACGCATACGTCAGCGCCCGGCCAATCACGAATGTCCCCAGCACGTCCGCACCCACCGCCCGCGCCAGCCAACCCGGCCCGTAGTAAAACAGCGGCGTATACTGCGCCACCACGTGCGGCGGTTGCCGGTAATCGTAATACACCGGCCGCTCGGTCGCCACGTGCCGCAACGCGAGCAACGACTCGCTCTCTGCCGGCGTCACTTCCCCGTCGCGGCGAATCTGCCGCCAGGTCCACGCCTGCTGGGCCACCACCGCGACTAACAATACCTCCACCACCACGCCCACCGCTATCCGTTCCCACGGACCACTCATGATCGTTCCTGCCGGTACCAGATCCGCACGTTGCCACCCGTAGCCCGCCGGAACCATGCCAGCAACACGAATGGGAACAACTTCAACATCCCGACCATTGTCGCCACCCGTTCATTCATCTAATCGCCTTCTGCCGGCGTACAGTTCGCTGATAAGAAACACTGCCAGTCCCAAGATGCCAAACAGCGGCACGTAGTTTAATAGCAGTTTCACCCAGATGTGCCCCCGCAATGCCGACTCCTGCAACATGAAATTCCACCGTCCAAAATTATTCAACAACGCCACCACCACCGCGAACCCCACCCAGCGCCTCGGCCGCACTCGCGTTGCCAGCACGACTACCGGAAAGATCAGAAAAACCAAATAGTGCCCCCACGCCGTCGGACTCCCCGCCAACATCGCCGCGCACAACAGCGAAAACTCCAACTCCCGCGCGCCATCGGCCCGCCAACACGCCGCGTACGCTCCGGCGAGCACCAGCAACCCAGCCCCCAACCCCACCGCCGGCCACACCCGCGCCATCGACTCCGGACCCGCGGTCAAACCCACATTCGTCACTAACGACGGCACCGTCACATTAAAAACTCGATCGATCATGTTGCCTGAAACGACTGAGCCTTGCCGGTGAAAGAAATCTTCCCACCGCTCCAAATTCGTTGCCCAAACAATCACCAACCCGAACCCAACTACCCACCCTAACCGGGTCAACCGGCGGCGCCACGTGCCCGCACCGCGCCAGATAAACCACGGCAATAACGCCAGCGGAAATATTTTCAATAACCCTGCCGTCACCACCAGCAGGCCGGCCGCCGTATCGCGCCCGGCCCGCTGCATTACAAACGCGCCCAGCACCAGCGCCGCCAACAGCAGTTGCGCTTGCGAAAAATAGAAATGCCAAAAGACCGGCACCGCCGCAAGCGTACCGGCCCACACACAGCGCCAACCCCACGGCGGCAGCCGATCCGCCAGCAGCCGCTGCGTCATCCAGAGAATGCCGCCTAAACTTCCCACCTGAACCAGTAACCACACCCCAAACGCCACCCGCACCGGCAACGCCGCGATGGGCGCGAACAACCACACGAAGGCCGGCGGATTCGGCGTCACCACCGGCATGGCGCTGCTATCCAGTTCAAAGCCAAACTGGGCATACAAGGGCGCGAGTGACTGGCCGTACGGATTCGCCCCCGCCCACTGCAGCCGACCGGCAATGTAATAATGCGCAAAGTCGTTCGCCCCCGCCCGCGCCGGCAACTCGCACCCGATCCGAATCACGGCCAGCAGTGCGATTAAAAGAGTGCCGAACTCCACCCACCGACTCACCGGCATCGTAGTTCTAGGTTGCACACTCACACCGGCCTTTCTAATGTTCCGCCCCAATGAAGTCGAGCACCGCCACAACCCATTCTCTGCTCCCGTCGCTGACTCATTGGCTGTGGCTGCTCATCTTCGTGGTCTTGATCAGCCCGGCGTGGCGCACCGTCATGGTCTCGGCGGATGGCGACACGTTGATGCACTGGCGCGTCGGCGAATGGATGCTCGAACACCGGCAAATCGTCGCCACCGATACTTTCTCGCACACGCATACCGGCGAGCCGGTCATCACGAAGGAATGGCTGGCCGAAATTCTATTCGCGCTGGCCGGTCGGGCGGGCGGATTGTTTGGCCAAGCCTGCCTCGCCGCCTTCGTCATCGCGACCACGTTCGCACTCCTGCACCGGCAACTCCTGCGCGCCGGTAACGATCTGCTGGCGGCGACGGCGGTGACTTTGTTGGCGGCGTTCGCGGCCAACATCCATTGGCTCGCCCGTCCGCATGTATTCAGCTTTTTATTCGTGTTGTTGTGGAACGTGGAGTTGCTGCGCTTTAACAGAACTCGCCAAGGCGGCCGGCTCCTGGTGATTCTGACCGGGTTGATGCTGTTCTGGGTCAATCTCCACGGCGGATTTCTCGTCGGCTTTGTTTTGCTGGGAACGTATTGGCTCGGGGCGGCGCTCGAACGCGATGGCGCGAAACTGCGGGTGTTGACGGTGACCGGATTGGTGTGCGGGCTGGCCTCGCTGGCGAATCCGAACGGATACCAGCTGCATTGGCATAATCTGGAGTTTCTCCGGTCGAGCTATCTGACCAGTTGGCTGGCGGAATATGCGTCAACCAATTTTCATTCGCTCGGTGCGTTGACGTTTGTGTTTTGGATCGCGGCGTTTTTCTTCACGCTCGCACTCGCACGACCGCAATTGACCCTGACCGCCGGCTTGATCTTGCTAACCTGGTTTTACTTCGCGTTGACGGCCGCCCGGAATATTCCGTTGCTGGCGCTGGTGACGGCGCCTATCCTCGCGGCGGCGTGGTCGGATTGTGCGCGGGGCCGGTGGCGCGACATCTCCAATCGCGTCAACGCCATGGGGCAGACCAGTCGGGCCGGGCCGCTCGTGCTCGGGGCCGCGGTCGTGATTGTCGCGGTCATTCCCAAGTCGGTGGAATTATCGCCCAAGGATTGGCCGATCAAGGCCGTGGAGTTTATCCAAGCCCACCCGGCGCAATTCACCGGCAACATGTTCAATCAATATAAATGGGGCGGCTACGCGCTGTGGTATTTGCCGGAGCATAAGACGTTCGTGGATGGCCGGACGGATTTCTTCGGCGAACCCGGCATCCGGGAATTCAGCCAAGTCACCGATCTACGCGCCGGCTGGGCGGAGCCGCTCACCAATCGCAACGTCCAGTGGGTCATGATGCCGGCAGATCACCGGCTCAATCTCGCGCTCGATCTGCTGACCAACGAATGGCGCTCGGCTTATTCCGACTCCGTGGCGCGGGTCTGGAGCAAACTCGAATGAATTTGCGCCGGGCCTTTTTACCCAACCTCGGAGTGATGATCTGGTTGGTGTTTTTCCTGATGCTGAGTTTGTCGAACTGGCGGCTGGTGATGATCAGCGCTGACGGGGACCCGGCCCTGCATCGGCGCATCGGCGAGTGGATGATTGAAAACCGGACCGTGATTGATCGCGAACAATTCTCGCACACGAAGTTTGGCGCGCCGTTGATTTCGAAAGAGTGGCTGAGCGAAGTCATCTATGCCGGCGCGTCGCTCGCGTTCGGCTGGAACGGCGTCGTGTTGTTGGCGGCCGCGCTGATCGCGACCACGCTCTGGCTCGTGCACCGGCAACTCCTCGCGGCCGGGACCGACGTATTGCTGGCAACAGCAGTCGTGTTGTTGACGGCGTTCGGCGTCACCAACCATTGGCTCGCCCGGCCGCATCTCGTCACCCACATACTCGTCGTTGTGTTTGGCTGGTTGCTGCATGATTACCGGCTGGGCCGGTGTTCGGCACGCCGGTTATTTGCGACGTTACCGGTGTTGATGCTCTTGTGGACGAACTTGCATGGTGCGTTCTTTACCGGGTTCATTCTGCTCGGGATTTTCTTTCTGGGCGCGATTTTCGAACGCCACCGCGACCGGGCGCTCGTGTTGGCCGGGGTGAGTGCGGCGTGCCTCGCGGCTTCACTCGTCAATCCTAACGGCTGGCATTTGCACGCGCAGATCGTCGGGTTTCTGCGCACGCCGGAGCTATCCGGCATGGTGAACGAATTCCGGTCGCCGAATTTTCATTCGGGTAGCGCCCACGGACTATTGCTCGAATTGTTCGCGGTGGCGCTGTTGCTGTTGGTCGTACGACCGGTGTTACCGGCGACGGAGATTCTACTGCTCGGGGTCTGGGGCTATTTTGCGCTGCATTCGACGCGCAACATTCCGATCTTAGGTTTGGTGGCGGCACCGATTCTGGCCCGGCATCTTCAAGCATTCCTGCGGTACCCGCTGTGGCTGCGATTGTGCGCGCGCGCCGAGGAGATGCAACGGTCGACGGGCGGCGCTGCGACGGTCGCGTTGGCCGTTGCCGGTGTGCTGTTGATCGTCGCGCGGCCCGGCTGGGACTCGGCGATTCTACCGAACCGCGTGCCGGCGGCGGCGGTTGAATTCATCCGCGCGAATCCCAGCGCGGTGCGCGGCGAGATGTTTAATGATTACGGCTGGGGCGGCTATTTGCTGTGGGCGTTACCGGAGCGGAAGGTGTTCATCGATGGGCGGAATGATTTTTTTGGGAAGGAACTCGTTGGGGAATTCAACACGGTCGATGAGACGAAGCCGGGCTGGGAAGCGGTACTGCAGAAGTATCAGGTGGGGTGGACGATTCTGCCGGTCAAACATCCGTTGAATTCGCTGCTCGTCCTGTCCGGGTGGAGGCCGGCTTACAGCGATGAAGTCGCCATTGTGTACACGCGCCCTTAACGGCCGGCATCGGGGTCGATGTTGTACTTCTTGAGTTTGGCGTAGAGCGTGGTGCGGCTGATGTCGAGCATCGCGGCGGCGCGTTTGATGTTGCCGCCGTGTTGCCGGATGGCGTTGAGGACGATCAGTTTTTCCGGTTCGCCGAGCTGGTCCGCGAGCGTGATGGCGGCGGCGTCTTGCGGTGGCGCCGCGAGAATGCGCTTGGGTAAATCGCTGTGGTCGATCAAAGCCGATTTCGCCAAGACGACCGCTTGGAGGACGACGTTTTCCAGTTCGCGAACGTTGCCGGGCCAGTGGTAGCCGGTCAAGGTGGCGATGGCCGGATCGGTGAAACCACGCATGTCTTTGGAGTGTTGCCGGGCGAAGCGGCGGAGAAATTCCATCGCCAACAGCGGGATGTCTTCACTGCGCTGGCGTAACGGCGGCAGGTCAATCTGGACAACGTTGAGCCGGTGAAACAGATCTTCGCGGAAGTTGCCGGCCCCGATGAGTTCTTCGAGCGGCCGGTTCGTGGCGGAAACGATGCGCACGTCCACTGAGATCGGTTTCGTGCCGCCGACGCGCTCGAACGTCCGGGATTGGATCACGCGCAGAAGTTTGGCTTGGACGTTGAGATCGATGTTGGCCACTTCGTCGAGGAAGAAGGTGCCGCCGTTGGCGCGTTCGAAGCGGCCGATGTGCCGGTCGTTGGCGCCGGTGAACGAGCCTTTTTCGTGGCCGAAGAGTTCGCTTTCGAGGAGTTCGCGCGCCAACGCGGAGCAATCCAGGGTGATAAACGGTTTGCCATGCCGGTCGCTGGCCTCGTGGATCGCGCGGGCGATGAGTTCCTTGCCGGTGCCGGTTTCACCGTGGATGAGGACGCTGGCGGTGCTGTCGGCAATGGTTTGGATCAATTCAAAGATGTCCCGCATCCGGCTGGTTTGACTGATGATGCCGTAGAAACCTTGCACCGGGGACGCCAAGACGCCCCGGCTCCGGGGGTCGGTCGGAAGGGCGGAACTCACTTGCGTGCCATGCTGTTGGATGGCGCGGCGCACTTTCTCGCGGAGGGTGGACAGGGCCACCGCTTCCGGACACTTCTCGATGTAATCCAGCACCCCCAACCGGGTCGCATGAACCGCCTGAGCAATGGACGGCTTGGCGGTATGAATCAAGATGCCGGAGTTCGGGAACATCTGGCGGAGTTGTTCGAGCAATGTGGTCCCGTCGATCCCCGGCAAGTTGACGTCCGCAATCAAGAGATCGATCGCGTAAACTTCCAGCAATAGCAGCGCGTCTTGGGCGGAATTCGCGGAGAAAACTTCGAAGTTCTCTGGGATTAGCAACTCAGACAATGTGAGTGTCCAAGTCGCATCCGAGTCGATCACTAAAATCTTAGCTCTTGGCATGTGCGGTCCGGCTGATGACGTGTTCACTACATGTTAAGCAGCCGGTAGGCCACCGAGCCAACTCATTGGCTCACAGTCAGTCAGATTGATCAGACTTAATAGACCGCACGGCAGGAGGTGTCAAGAGTGTCGCACGCGGTTGGACACAATTGAACATGCCCGGGACTACATCCCCATGATTTCGTAGCCGGAATCGACGTAGAGAACCTGTCCAGTCGTCGCGGTGGACATGTCACTGGCGAGGAAAAGGCCGGCCGCACCGAGTTCGCGTCCGTCGATATTGCGTTTGAGCGGGGCATGCTCCTCATAGTGCTTCAGCATGGAGGTGAACCCGGCAATGCCGCGCGCGGCCAGCGTGTTGACTGGGCCGGCACTGATCGCATTGCAGCGAATCTTTTTCGGGCCGAGATCATAAGCGAGATACCGGACTGAGGCTTCGAGGGCGGCTTTGGCCACGCCCATGACATTATAATGAGGCACGACTTTGACTGCGCCATAATAGCTCATGGCGATAATCGAACCGCCATTGGTCATCAACGGCATCGCTCCCCGCGCCAACGCGACCAGCGAATATGCGCTCACATCATGCGCCACACGAAAAGCCTCCCGCGATGTATTGACGAACTCCCCTTCCAAAGCATCCTTTGGAGCAAACGCCACCGAATGCAGCAAAACGTCCAGCGTCCCGAAATCCTTCGCCACCCCCGCGAACACGCGGGCGATATCCTCATCGCGAGACACGTCGCACGGATAAAGCGGCGTCCCCGCGCCAAAAGTCCCGACCAACTCCTCGACATTCTCCTTCAACCGCTCCCCTTGATAAGTGAAAGCCAGTTGCGCTCCCGCCTCGTGTAACGCCTGGGCGATGGCCCAAGCAATCGAACGTTTGTTGGCCACGCCAAAGACGATGCCTTTTTTTCCTGCGAGAAGTTTTGGGGTCGATTCCATGGGGGCGATTCTGTGGGAAAGCCTCCGGTCAGTCAAGCCCGGCGCATATGGAGAAACACTTCGGCCAGCGCGGGGGTGCTGCCGGTAATTTAATTCTCGCTGGTGAGTTGCCTGGGGTGGCTTATACCATCGGGAGGCGGCGGGCGGATTTGGAAGATGGGAGTCTGAAGCTTGAGCGAATTAAGCATGGCGCTTTTCAAATCCTAATCAAATCCGAATCCTTGCGCTGGCGTGGGCAGCGTGGTAATTTCCGCGCGCGTTAGTCGCGGGCGGGTTTGCCAAGTGGGAAGGCGGAGCTCTGCAAAAGCTCTATGAGTCGGTTCGATTCCGACACCCGCCTCCAATTTATCCATCGCAACTTGAACGAGTTGCGTGGGTTTTTTTAGCACTTCGTCAAAAACACCGTACCGATACCAAAACTGATACCATTTGTTTCCGGTAAACAATGGTAAACCGGCGCAAATAACGACAACAAGCGGACGGGAGCTTGGGGATGGGATTCGAGACCGGCGAATTAGGAACCGCGGATTTCGGAGAATGGCACGCGCCTGTTCAGTACGTCAGTCTTGATATATCGCGAAGCGATATATCATCCCACGCTGCGGGTTGCGGCTTGCACGCACCTCGGTTGCGAACCATCCCCGGCCCGCCGACTACTCCACCACTTCGACCGGCGTCCCGATACTCACCATCTGCGCCAGCCGGTAGGCATTCCAGTTCGCCATCCGGAAACACCCATGCGAAAACGTCTTCCCAATCTGCTCCGGGTGCGGCGTCCCGTGAATGCCATACCCGGTCTTACTCAATCCAATCCACGCCATGCCGACCGGATTATTCGGCCCCGGTGGAATCATCAGCTTGCCGTATCCCTTCTGCTTCTCATCCAACTCCGGAAAATTCACCGGGTCATACGTGTAATCCGGATTCAATGCCACCGTCGCCACGGTCAGCTGCCCCACCGGCCGCTTCTCCTGATCCGCCGCAATCGAACACGGAAACAACGCGATCACTTTCCCCTCCCCATCCAACGCACTGATCGTCTTCGCCGACAAATTCACCCGCAATCGCGCCGCCTTCGGCAGCTTCCCGGCCTGATGACACGGCATGCGCACCGAATAATCCGGCGCGTTCGTGATGCCGGGATTCAGCGCGCGAATCAAACCTTCCGACGCATGCGCCCGTTCCGCGACCATCTCCGCCACCGACGTAAACCACATCGCCTTGAGCTTCGACCGCTCCAGCCAATCTTCCGTGATCGTCGTCAACTGCGCCACCTCCTCCGCCGTCACCGCGCAATTCGTGAAAACCGGACCGCCCGCCGGGAACACTGCCGTCGTAGCCATGTCAAACTCACCCGTCGGTTTCAGTCCATGCGCCGACTGCCAAGCCGCCAACGCTTGATGCGTGAGTCCCCCAAAACTCCCGTCGATCAACCCCGGCGAAAACCCGGCATCATCCAACGTCACCTGCAAAGAAATAATCTCATCGCGAGTCATCGCCCCCGCCGCTGTGCACAGCACCAAAAATATCAACCGCCACATGCCGCCCTTGTAACACATCTGCGCCTCCCCTAAAATCGAGTTGTGGACACAGTCTACCGGCAACTCAATGAAGCCCTCGCGCGCGGCGAACGTGTTGCCCTCGCCGTCCTCATCGAATCGAAAGGCTCGACCCCACAAAAAGCCGGCGCGAAAGCCCTCTTCTTCCCCGACGGCCGCGTCGTCGGCACGCTCGGCGGCGGCTGCCTCGAAGCCGAGGCGCGCACGAAAGCGTTGCGGGCCCTCGATACCGGCGAACTCCAAACCTTCCGCGCCGTCCTCGACGACGATTTCGGTTGGGACGACGGCCTGATCTGTGGCGGCTCAGTCCGCATCTTCATCCAACCAAACCCTCCGCCCATCCCGGCAGTCCCGCCGCGCCAACGTGCCGTCCTCATCACCGACTTGCGCGATGGCTCTCGTTCAGTCGTGGGAGCGGCGTCCCCGCCGCGACCGGCCCAAGAAGATCTCGGCGGGGACGCCGCTCCCACAGAATCATGGACGTACTCGCAGCCGCATACATTGGGTGACCTTTTTCACGAGCCAATGTTGCCCAACCCAACGCTCATCATCTGCGGTGCCGGTCACCTCGGCGAGGCCGTCGCGAAATTGGCCGCGTGGTCTGGCTTCACCGTCACCGTCCTCGACGACCGGCCCGACTACGCCAAACGGCAACGCTTCCCCGACGCCCACGAAATCATCGTCGACGATCCGTCCACCGCGATTCGCCGCCTACCGGTCGACGCCGACACCTACATCGCGCTCGTCACCCGCGGCCACCGGCACGACGCGCTCGTATTGCGCGAAGTCATCCACTCGTCTGCCGCCTACATCGGCATGATCGGCAGCAAACGCAAACTCCGCACCGTCATGGAAGGCTTTCTCGCCGAAGGCGTCGCGACCGCCGAAGATTTCCGCCGCGTCCACTCGCCGATGGGCGTGCCAATCGGTTCAACAAGCGTCGAAGAAATTGCCGTTAGCATCGTCGCCGAACTTATTGCTGTCCGTCGCAGCGTGAACGCTCCATCGCTTTCCGCCACCGCGCAACTACTTGAACGACGACCGCAGTAAACCGTTCACGGTGTGATCCACAAACCGGTCGTACAACCACTCCGCCTGCCGAATCACCCCTTCCCGCGCAAAACCCAGCCGGTCTGCAACGCCCTGACTCTTTTGATTGCCTACTGCGACGCGGATATCGATCCGATTCAAATCGAGTTCAGCAAAAGCATGCTCAATCAACGCCCGCACTGCCGTCGTCATGATACCGCGACCGGTGTGCGATTGGGAAAGCCAGTAACCTGGATAGGAAATCCGATTCGCTTTGTCGATTGAGTTATGGCCGACGACCCCGACAATCGAACTCTGAAAACAGATCGCACACACGAAACCCGCCGACTCCTCATGCCGCTTGATCGTTCCCTTGATGAACTCGCGCGTGTGCTCGACGGATGTCGAACCATCAAGCCACGGCAGCCACTGCCGCAGATGGGCGCGGTTCTGATCAACCAACCGGCACAAAGCCTCCGCGTCATTTTCCGCCAGCAGCCGCAAGCTCACTTCAAGATTGTCTGTCGTAATGACCATTAACGATTCTGTTGTTGAATTGCCACGAACACCGCCTCGCAAGTTGCCGGTGACGCCAACCGCACTTCACCACCTTTCCCAAACGCCGCGACCGCATCGCGAATCGCTTCGCGTACCGAAATCGCCAGCATGAACGGCGGTTCACCCACCGCCTTGCTTCCATGAATCGTGTTATGCTGCGTCGCCTCCGGCAAAAGCGTCACTCGAAAATCCGCCGGCGCATCGCTGAACGCCGGTATCTGGTACGTGCTCGCCGAGTGCGTGGCCAACCGGCCTTTGTCATCCCACAAAAGTTCCTCGCGCGTCAGCCAACCCATGCCCTGTGCAAATCCGCCTTCGATCTGCCCCCGATCAATCCCGGGATTCAACGAATCGCCAACGTCGTGCAAAATATCCACGCGCATCACCCGACTCATACCGGAGTAACCGTCCACCTCCACCTCCGTCACCGCCGCACCGCATGCGAAATAGTGGAACGGATTTCCCTTCCCGGTCTTAAAATCAAAATGCAGATTCGGTGTCGCGTAATAACCCGTCGCCGACATCTGCACGCGCGCCTGATACGCCGCCATCGTGACTTCCTCAAACGCCACCGACTGCCCACCCGCCCACGCCTTACCGCAGCGAAACTCCACTTTACCTTCGTCCACCTTCAACAACTTCGCTGCCACCGGTGCGAGCCGCGTCCGCAACGTCTCACACGCATTCCGCACTGCCGCGCCGTTCAAGTCCGCCCCGCTCGACGCCGCCGTCGCCGAAGTATTCGGCACTTTATCGGTCCGTGTCTTCATCACCCGCACTCGCTCCGCTGGTACGCCGAGTTCCCGGCACGCTACGCCGAGCATCTTCGTGTACAAGCCCTGGCCCATCTCCGTCCCGCCGTGATTCACCTGCACCGTGCCGTCCTGATAAATCAACACGAGCGCCCCCGCCTGGTTGTATTCCGACTTCGTAAACGAAATCCCAAATTTTACTGGGGTAATCGCAATCCCGCGTTTGATGCGCGAGTCTCGTCGATTGTACTCCGCGATCTCACGCCGCCGTTTCTCCAATTCCGCCGATTGCTTCAAGGACTGCCAAATCGTCTGAATGCGATTATCGCCGATCTCTTCGCCATAATGCGTCGTGTTCGTCTCACCGGTGCCGTGATACAGATTCCGTTCGCGCACCACTTCCGGCGGCAACCCAAGCTGCCGGGCCACGCGATCCATAATCTCTTCGATCACCAACATCCCCTGCGGCCCGCCGAACCCACGGAAAGCCGTGTGCGAAGTCATGTTGGTTTTGCACACCCGCCCGGCAAACGCGACGTTCGGCAAGTAATACGCGTTATCAAGATGGAACAACGCCCGGCACAACACCGGCATCGACAAATCCAGCGACCACCCGCCATCCGAAAACAAATCCACCTTCGCCGACTGAATCTTACCGGCATCATCAAAGCCGACTTTGAAATTGGCCAGAAACGGATGCCGTTTCCCGGTCATCATCATGTCCACGTCGCGGTCCAACCGCACCCGCACCGGCTTCTTAGTCTTCCACGCGCCGAGCGCCGCAATCGCCGCGAACGTATTCCCCTGCGTCTCCTTACCTCCAAACCCACCACCCATCCGCGGCGCTTCGACGACGATCTTATTCCGCGGCAAATGCATCACATGCGAAATGACGGCCTGAATCTCCGAAGGATGCTGCGTCGACGATGAAATGAAAATGTCCCCCGCATCCCCGCACTCCGCCCAAGCCGCGTGCGTTTCGAGATAGAAATGCTCCTGCCCGCCAAACGCAAACTCGCCTTCGATCTGTTTCGCGCTCGCAACGGAACAATCACCCCGCGCCATCCGGTATTCATCCGTGTGAAACTGCTCTTGCCGGATCGCATCCGCGATCGACCGCGTGGCCGGCAATGGTTCGTACTGGACCACAAATTTCTCCGCCCCCCGCCGGCAAGCCTCGCGCGATTCGCCGACGACCGCCGCGACGAGATGTCCATGATACATCACTTCCTTGTCGGCGAATAAAATCTCGTCGCGCTTCGCCACGCCCACGTCGTTCAACCCCGGCACGTCTTCGGCCATCAGCACGGTGACGACGCCCGGCACTTTGAGCGCCGCGCTCGCGTCACGTCGCAGAATTTTAGCGTGAGCATGCGGCGAAAACACCGGCCAGACTTCGAGCATCGGTCGGCGCGCCGCCTCGTCGTCCACGTATAGCGCGCCGCCGGTAACGTGTCCGATCGCGCTGTCGTGCTTCAGATCCTTTCCTGTAGCCGAAGCGTGAGCTTCGGTCTTGCCGGCACAGAAGCTCACGCTTCGGCTACAGACAAAGTCCAGCGGCTTGTCCTGAGAAAGACTCTCTTCACCAGCCAGAAACTTCTCGAACAAACTCACAATCAACCCGCGCCGGTATTCCGCACTGCCTCGCGCGTCGCTGATCGGTTGAAATTCTTCCCGCAAAACCGCGAGCGCATCGGCCACCGATCCATTGAGCAACGCCGCTTCCGTCTTCCGCGCTCGTACCGGCATTGGCGCGACACCGCCATAGGCGAGCCGGGCCGTCTTAATCTTGCCATACTCCGTTTCGATGCGAAACGCCGCGGCAACAGTGCTGATATCGAGTTCCCGGCGTTTGGAGACTTTGTAGAAATTAGTTTTGCCCGAGAGATTTCGCGGCAACAGAATCGCCGTCAGCACCTCGCCCGGTTTCATCGCTGTTTTCCGGTACGCCACGAAGAATTCATCCAACAGGACGATGCGCTTGCCGGCCACGCTTGCGAGTTCGACTTTCGCGTCGAGCGCGAGCAAGACCGGCGGCGTGTCGCCAATGGGCGAAGCCGTTACGAGGTTACCGGCCAGTGTGGCGCGGTTGCGGATTTGGCGGGAGGCGAAGACCCAGAGCATTTTATCAATGACCGGGTACTCGCCCGCCAACGCCTCTTCAATCTCGGTCAATGTCGCCGCGCCGCCAATGCGCCATTCAGAATTGGTTTTGGAAATCTGCTTCAGTTCAGAGATAGCTTCCGTCGAGATGAGTAGTGGAAACTGTTTCGACTTTTTGTTGATGTCGACACCGATCTCGGTCGCACCGGCCACGAGCTTCGCCTCTGGGAGACGCTGCATGAGCGTGAACAGTTCCGTGAGTGAAGTTGGCCGATGGAAGCCGAGATACGACGGAACGCCGCCGTCCCGGCGTTGTTCTCTCCGGACTTCGACCGCCGGGACGGCGGTGTTCCGCAGCGCCTCGACCATCGCGTCGCGAATCGGGCGATAGCCTGTGCAGCGACAGAGGTTGCCGCAGAGTTGGTCGGCGATCGCGGTGTGCTGGTCGGGCTTAAGCCGGTCGTGTCCCTCGGCCATCGAACAGATGAAACCGGGCGTGCAGTAACCACACTGCGAACCGTAATGTTCGACCATCGCACTTTGTACGGGATGATCATGCAGGCCTTCGACGCTGATGACTTCCCGGCCGGCCACCATCGGCAAGAGCATGATGCAACTGTTTACCGCACGACCGTCCAGCAACACCGTGCATGCGCCGCAGTCGCCTTCGTTGCAGCCTTCTTTCGAACCGGTACGGCCGGTCGCACGGAGATATTCAAGCAGCGAGGTGTTGGATGAGATACCGGCAACTGTGATGCGTTCGCCATTCAGTGTGAAATCGAAGGTCTGCGACATCGCCGAGCACTGTATCACGCGGGTCGAGAGGCGAAAAGTAGTAACGCCGCCGTCCCGGCGGTCGGAGATTCGGAAATTACCACCGGGACGGTGGCGTTCCGAGCCACGGATAGTCTTCGGGCGATCTTACCAATCCCGCCACTACAGGATTCTGACGGATGTACTCGATGTAACGGTTGAGTTCCATGTCGTTTCTCACCCAACGATCAAAATACTCACGTTGCCATAGATTACCGGCAACCAGTCCGCGCTTCTTTGCTTCCTTCGCGCTGTAGCTTTTGATGCTGTGCATGATTTCGGCCAAAGAAGGAACGCCGTCGTCCCCGGCAGTTGCTGCCGGAACTCCGACCGCCGGGGCGGCGGCGTTCCAAGACAACGGCTTCAACAACAGATGCACGTGGTTTGGCATGATGCACCATGCAAGCAGGTCGTACATTTTCCCATTGTGAAAGAGTAGAACATCGCGAACCAACGCAGCCAGTTCTGGTCGCGCCAGCAGGGGATTCGTCCGGTCGTCATCCAAAAGTTTCTCGCAATACAAGGTACGCTCCAACTCATACTCGCTCGGCGGCCGGCCTTGATCTTTTAGACGTTGAGCGGTGGATTTAAGTTCGACCTCGGCGTCAGCACTGAGATTCTTTGGAAGCGAACCGGCACCACGGAAGGTAATGAAGTAAATCGCATCCGGTTTTTCCCAATGTGGGAGGCGCCGGCGATAGAATGTATCGTCCGTATTCATGGAACGCCGCCGTCCCGGCGGCTTTTTGCCGAACCGACTACCGCCGGGACGGCGGTGTTCCTATCGATTCACGTCTTTGTAGTAGATGTAGCGTGCGGGCTTCTTACCAGAACAGACAAACCATTGCGGGCAGTACGGGCCGATCCAAATCATGTCGCCTTCGATCACGGGATGCCAATCGTTATCGAGCCGGTAGACGCCCTGGCCGGACAAAATCATCATGCCGTGTTCCATCACGTGCGTCTCGACGAATGGCAACGTCGCGCCGGGACTGTACGTGAAGACATTCAGCGCCATGTCGAAGCCGAGCGCGTCTGGCAACAGCGTCTGCAACCGCGCATCGGGATCGCCAAGGAACGGTTGTCCGGCAATCTTGTTTTCGTAACCAAACATCGCGGCGGGCGTCGGCGTACCGGCCAGCGGTTCGTAAACCTTCTCGAACAGCAACACCCGTGCGTCAATGCCGGCGAAAGTGTAGGCACTGCCGGGCGGCAACCACGCGTAGCCACCGGCCTCGAGCTTCTCCTTGTTCAACGTGATCGCGCCGCTGACGACGTAAGCGAAAAGTTGTTTCGCGCCAGTGTTACCGGTGCCGCGACCATCTTTCGCGAACGTGACGAGATGTTGATTGAACTTCGCGCCGAGCGCACCGGAGATCAGCACGTTGAACACGACGTTCGTCCAACCCGGCATGTTGCTCGGCACGAAACCGTCGAGCGTGATGAGTGCGTAGTTTGGTTTGATGACGTTGCGGCTGAGTCCAAGCGGTGTGTTCATGCGTTCCTCATAGGTTTGACCAAACGCCCCAATGGTGGCGAGACAATTTTGCCGTCGGCGAACACCGACCGGCCGCGCGCAATCGTCCGCACAACCTTGCCGCGAATCTTACGGCCAACGTACGGACTGTGCTGATGCCGGTAGAACAACTGCCCGGCTTCGACCACGTCCGTTTCATCGAGGCGCACGAGTGCGAAATCCGCGTCCGCGCCGACCTCAATCTTGCCCTTGCCGGGGAGCGAAAACCGGTCGGCCACATTGCCGGCGGTAAGTTTCGCATACGCGGCCGGCTCGAATTTCGACAGCAACAGTGGCCAGGCGTGTTGCACAGAAGAAATGCCGCCCCAAACCCTGAAGAAATCGGTGTTCGTCTTCATGCTCCATGGCGACGGCGAGTGATCGGAGGCGAGAAACAACACCGAGCCATCTTTCACGCGTTCCCACAGAATCTCCTGTTCGCTGCCGGGCCGCAACGGCGGCGCGCATTTCGCGACCGCGCCGAGACGTTCCAAGTCGCGGTCGGTCAGCAGCAGATAATGCGGACAAGTTTCGCACGTGACATCCACCCCTTGATGCCGGGCTTGCGTGACGAATTCGACGCTCGAACCCGCGCTCACGTGCACGATATGCAGCCGGCAACCCGTCTCGCCGGCAAGTTCGATGGCGATGCGGATGGCTTCCTGCTCGGCTTCGATGGGCCGGGAATCGAGATAGTCGCGAATGGTCATCCGACCGATAGCCGGCGTCCGCAGTTTGGCCGGCCATTCGGCGTGGAGCGCGACGATGCGTTTCAACGGCGCGATGCGCTTCATGCCTTCCCGGAGCGTTCGGTGATCGACGTGGGAAAAATCGTCGATGCCGCTCGGACTCATAAACGCTTTGAAGCCGATGACACCGCGTTCGGCGAGAGGTTCGAGGTCGTCGAGATTACCGGGGACGAGTCCGCCCCAGAATGCGAAATCGACGAGCGACTTACCGGTCGCGGCAGCGAGCTTTTTATCGAAGGCGGCGACGTTGACGGTCGGCGGATGCGCGTTGAGCGGCATGTCGAAGAACAACGTCCCGCCGCCGGCAGTCAAGGCGCGCGAGCCGGTCTCGAATCCTTCCCAATCGGCTCGACCGGGATCGTTGAAGTGAACGTGCGCGTCGATGTAGCCGGGAAAAACATGGAGGTCAGTCGCGTTGATTTCTTCGCGACCGGCTTCGCGGATTACGCCGATGGCTTGGATTGTGCCGTCACCGACAGCGATGTCGCCGGTTTGTCCACCGCGAATGACGAGGTCGTAGCTCACAGCTAGCGAATCAACCGATGTTCTAGCAACGACTGCATATCGCGACGCCCGTCGAGGATGGCGCGAACGACAACTTCGTTGCGATCAATCGTAAAAAACACACGGTACGGCTTGAAGTGAATCTCGCGGTATAACTCAACGCCGATGCGTTTCAACTCCGGCGGACAGTGTCCGCGATTGGGCAGTCGCGCCAGGTTCGCGCAGACATCCTCCAGACGCACGAGCAACGCGTCCGCCTTCGCCGGGCTGTCATGGGCGGCGACGTAGTCGTGCAGGTCCAAGAGATCTTGCCGCGCCTCTTGCGTCAGTTGTACCTGATAGGTCATGCGCGACGGCGAGCGGCAATTTGCTCACGCACTTCGGCGAACGCCTGCCGCACCGGCTTGACCCGTCCGTGCGTAATATCCGCCTGGCTGAGGGCGAGAATCTTGAGCAGCGCGAGGCTCTCCTGCGTCTGCTCGTAAGATTGCATATCCTGCACGATGGCGGTGGCGCGACCGTTTTGCGTGATCACCACTGGCTGGTGCGTGTCCTGCATCTTCTCAATCAGCTGGGCGGCGTTGGCTTTGACTTCGCTGATGGACATCACGGATTCGCTGAGTTTCATGAAGGTCGTTCCTTTCGTTGACAACTAGATTCGGTCTGAATTTAGATGATAACAAGCCGGAGTCAAGATCGGCGATCAATCGCCCACGGAATTATTGACTCTTTTGCCCCAAATGAGGAAGCTCCCTGCGTCGCAGCAACCACGGAGAATTTTATGACCGGTAAATTGTCGCTTCCCGATTGCGTTCAGATCACAGCTCAGAAAATCACTCCGCAGTACGCCGAGATTCTAACGCCGGAGGCCGTGGCGTTCCTCGCGAAACTGCAACGCCAGTTTGGGCCGACGCGCGAAAAGTTGTTGGCTCGCCGCATCGAACGCCAGACGGAACTCGACGCCGGTAAGTTTCCCGATTTTTTACAGGAGACGAAGGAGATCCGTGAGAGCGATTGGAAAATCGCGCCGCCGCCGAAGGATTTGATCGACCGGCGCGTGGAGATTACCGGCCCTGTCACACGACACATGATCATTAACGCGTTGAACTCCGGCGCGAAGGTGTTCAAGGCGGATTTCGAGGACGCGTGTTCGCCGTCGTGGAGCAATTTGCTCGACGGCCAAGTGAACTTGCGCGACGCGATCAATCGCAAGATCGATTTCGTCACTCAGGAGGGCAAGGCGTACAAGCTCAATACGAAAACGGCGACACTAATGATGCGTCCGCGCGGCTGGCATTATCCAGAAAAACACGTGCTCGTGGACGGCAAGCCGATGTCGGGAAGTTTGTTCGACTGGGGCTTGTACTTTTTCCACAACGCCAAGACGCTCATCGCCAATGGCAGCGGACCTTATTTCTATTTGCCGAAGATGGAGAGTTACCTCGAAGCGCGGTTGTGGAACGACGTCTTCCTCTTCGCCCAAGCCGAACTCGGTATCCCGCGCGGCACGATACGCGCAACGGTGCTCATCGAAATTATTCTCACGTCGTTTGAGTGCGAAGAGATTCTGTGGGAGTTGCGCGAACATTCCGCCGGCATCAACGCGGGCCGGTGGGACTACATGTTCAGCTTCATCAAAAAGTTCCGCAACCAGCCGGCGTTCCTCTTCCCCGACCGCAGCGCGATGACGATGACGACGCCGTTCATGCGCGCGTACGCGCTCAACGTCATCAAGTGCGCCCACAAACGCGGCGCGCACGCCATCGGCGGCATGGCCGCGCAGATTCCGATTCGCGACAACCCGGCCGCCAACGAAGCCGCGCTTGAAAAGGTACGCGTCGACAAGGAACGCGAAGTCACCGACGGCAACGACGGCACGTGGGTCGCCCACCCCGGTTTGGTGAAGACCGCGATGGATGTGTTCGACAAACACATGCCGACACCGAACCAGATTCACCGGCGACTCGACGACGTGAACGTGACCGCCAAAGACCTCCTCGCTGTCCCTGCCGGCAAGATCACCGAACGCGGCCTGCGTCACAACATCAACATCGGCATTCAATACCTCGAAGCCTGGCTCGGTGGCAGCGGCGCGGTCGCGCTCTACAACGTCATGGAAGATGTCGCCACTGCCGAGATTTCGCGCAGCCAGATTTGGCAATGGATCAAGTTCACTGCGAAGCTCGACGATGGTCGCACCGTCACGGCGGCGCTGTACGATCAGATGTTGCCGGAGGAGTTAGCGAAGATCAAAGCCGAGGTCGGCGAGAAGCGATTTGCCTCCGGTCACTATCAACGCGCCGCCGAGTTGTTCACGCGGATGACGAAGAACAAAGACTTCGACCAGTTCCTGACGTTACCGGCGTACGAGTATTTGGAGTAAGAAATCCTTCAAAGTCGCAATCGCCACTGCCACATCTTGCACACGTACCGACTCCGCCGGGTTGTGACTCACCCCATCCCGGCAGCGCACAAATAACATCGCTACCGGTGTGATCGCCGCCAGCGCCACAGCGTCGTGCCCCGCACCACTCACGACTTCGGGTACGACCCGCTGATATTTGCGCGTGGATTTTTTCAACGCCCGCGTCAATCCAGCATCACAGGTGACTGCGGAAACATCCGCTGTTTTTTCCCAACGCACCAGCACCCGCCGCTGCTTCCCAAAGATTTGAGCGACCCCCAGCATCTCAGCGACGGCTCTGCGGCGAATCCTGTCATCCGCGTGGCGCACATCCAGACTGCAAACAACCTCCCCTGGAATGACGTTCGCGGCCCCCGGCAGGACGGTAACAGTCCCGACAGTTGCAACCAGACCCGGTTCTTTACGCGCGATCGTCTCCGAGACAAAGATAAACCCGGCCGCAGCGCACAACGCATCTCGGCGCATCTTCATCGGGATCGTACCGGCATGACCGGCTTGGCCGGTAAACGTGACGACAGCACGGGTCTGACCGGCAATCGCTTTCACGACGCCGACAGCCAGCCGCCGCTTGTCGAGGACTGGGCCTTGTTCGATATGGACTTCAGCGTAGCCGAGCACGTCACGCGGGTTGCACCGGCAAGCGTTGAGATTGCGAATGAGTTGGCCGAGCGGAATGCCGGCGGCATCCTTGCGTTTCAAATCGCGGGCAGTCAGTAAGCCGGAGACTGCGCCGCTGCCGAGGTAGCCGGTGGAATACCGGAGTCCCTCCTCGTCGGCAAACGCATAGACTTCGATATGGAACGGTAGCGCCGGCAACTCTTTTACGACGGCGATGGCGGTGAGGACACCGAGGATGCCGTCGTATTTGCCGGCATCACGGACGGTGTCGAGGTGCGAGCCGAGGATGAAAGTTTTGGCGTTGGGATTCTTGGAGGCGCGGCGGCCGATTAGATTGCCGGCTGGGTCTTCCCGGACAGTCAGACCGGCAGCGCGCATCCAGATGGCGACTTGGGCGTTGGCGCGCTTCATTGCCGGTGAGCGGTAGGTGCGCGTGATCGTGCCGGGAACGTCGGTGATCTTGGCGAGGATGGCGGCGCGGTGGAGGATTTCGCGTGCTAGACCGGTAGGAGCGGCGTCTCGCCGCGATTTCAGGCTACCGGTCGCGGCGGGGACGCCGCTCCTACCAGACATTTCCTTCATCAACTACCCCGGTATGTCGAATACGCCCACGGGGTGCAGAGGAGCGGGACGTGATAATTCTGCGCTGGGTCACTGATATGGAAACGGAGTGGGACTTTATCGAGGAATTTATTTTCGTTGAAGTAGTCGCCGATGTGGAAGACGAGTTCGTACTCGCCCACCGGCGCGGCAGTTAATAACTCGGCCCGGCCGTCGGCGTTGGTCCGGACGGTCTTGAGAAGCTTACCGGAGGTGTAGAGGTCGATTTGCACGTTGGCGGCGGGACGACCGTGCATGGTGTCGAGGATGTGGGTGCTTAGTTTGCCGGGCATAAATCCTCCAAGCGGAGTTTCGCGATCTTATAGATTTCTTCGAGTGCCGTTTTGATTTCTACGTCGCGGGTATTATGGAGTCGGGTGCCGAAACCGGCAAGGATGGTGTCTTTGTTGTTGAGGCGAGCACAGATGACGAAGGGGAAACCAAACTTGTCCCGGTATTGCTGATTGGAGATTTCGAAGTCGGCGATTTCTGTTGGAGTGAGCGCGGTGAGACCGGCGCTGGCTTGTTCGCGCTGGGATTCGGCGGTGAGTTTCAGGCGGGTCACAAGATCGGGGTGGGCGCGGATGAGGGCGAGTTGTTGGTCTTGCGAAGCGCGCCGGACGGTGTCGCACAGTTCGCGGTGCAAATCGTGAAAGGGCCGGTGCGCCCAGGTGGTTTCGGCAATCCACGGCGAATGCTCAAAGACCGGGCCGACGACGCGGATGAAGTCGGCACGGGAGAGTGCATTGATTTCGTGGAGTTTCACTAGTGCCGAATTCCATCGCGCATGATTTTTGCACCGAGCCAGCCGAGGAGGATGAAGAGGCCGAGCAGCCAGACGCTGTATTTGGTGGCGTAGGTGGCGATGGGGAAATGGTTGCTGACCATGATGAGGAGGAGCGGCCAGGAGTTGTAGGAGTTTTGTTTGGAGCTTTGCCGGGCCCGGGCGGCGCGTTGCATGTCAGCCGGTTGGCCGCTTTCGATCGAGCGGATGATTTGTTTTTGGGCGGGGATGATGAGCATCCAGACGTTGGTGACCATAATCGTGCCGAGGATGACGCCGATGTGGAAGAACGCAGCGCGGGCCGGCATGACTTGTTTGAGTCCGTAGGCGGCAGCGAGGAGGAGGATGAAGCAGACGGTTGCGCCGATGAATTCGCTTTTGCCGAGCGGTGAACGCCAGACCGCTTCGTAGATTGGCCAGGAGAGGATGATGGCGGCGATGCCAATGGCGATGGACATGTTGGCGGTGATGTTGTGCGGCGCGGATTCCATCAGGCCGCCCATGTAATAGACGACGACTAGGAGGATGATGCCGGTGAGCCAGGTGAGGAAGGATTCCCATTTGAACCAGTGGAGTTTGAAGGGAAGCTTTTTCAGGCCGGTCAGTTTTTCCACGACGAAGAAGCCGCCGCCGTGGACCATCCACATTTGGCCGGCGGAGTTTTCCTGAACTTTACCATCGGGCGGCATGGCCATGCTGTGATCCATGCGGATGAACAAGTAGGTCTGGCCGACCCAGGAGATGCCGAAAATGAGATGCAGCCAGCGCGTTAGGAGATTGACCCACTCCGACCAGTTGAAGTCCATGCCGAGGGGAGATTAAACCACAGAGGCACAGAGAGCACGGAGAAAATCAGTCCGGAGCTACCGGCGGCTCCTGAAAGACCGTCCACTGTTTCGCCGGCAAATCCCGAAACGCTTGCTGATAGCGGGGAGCGTCCGCTGACTCCTGGGTCACGTTCCGAATCAGGATGCGGGTGATCTGGTGCGGTTGTTGCCGGGCCAACGCGCCGAAAATTTCCGGGTCTTTTTCGCCGGAGTCGCCGATCAGGATGAATTGCCGGCGGGGGAAACGCGCCAGCAGCGGCGCGATGACGCCGGGCTTGTACTTCTCCGGTGAATCGAACAGATCGAAGAACCGCTTGTCCTTCCAGCGAAAGGATTTCATCTGAAAACTGCCGGCGGGGAAACCGGCGGTGTGGATGAAATCGGCCAGCGCGGGGTACAACTGCCAGGGGCTGGCGCTGACGTAGTGAAATTGCGCGCCCTTTTCGGCGAGCGACCGGTACAACGCCACCATACCGGGCACGGCGCGTAAGGGACGCGTGAAGGTATTGGCCAGCATCGCTCGCCGGTCGCGGACTTCACTCACCTTGATCGTGTCGTCGATGTCGGAGATGACGGTGACGCCGGTGTCTTCCCAGAGGTGCAGAGCGCCGGCGGGAAAGTCCACGGGGCCAGCCGGGACGCGGATGCGGTCGGTGAAATGGCCATCGGGGTTGGACTTGGCGAGTGGATGTTCGGTGCCGTTAATCTGGATGCGAATTTGCCGGCCGCGCTCGTTATCGACCAGAAACCACCGGGCGCGTTCCGCGAAAATCTGTTTTTCGGCGGCGGTCAGCGTATCGCCATCAAACCCCAGCGCGCGCCGAAACGCCGGTAACACGACGGCGCGCGACTCAGGCTCGAAAACCCAGCCGTGGATCGCTAATTCCCATTGCTGACCGGCCCGTGCGCCAATGGTTGGGAAGAAGATAACGCGTTCATCGGGTTTCAAGGCGGCCGCGAAGGCTGAGCCGACAGCCGCCACAACGGTTAGGAGTGCCATCACTCTTGGGACAGGATGTGCCATTTGGGGCGTCTCCAACTGTCGCGAAATTCTTGCGGACCGACTTCGACGGCGCGCTGCTGGCGTTCCCGCCCATCGAGGAAGATGACCAGATCGGTTTGCTGCTGTGGCGTGCCGAATTGGTCCGCGAATTGCCGGACCATTTCGTTGGCCGGGGTGACTTTGCGCCCGAGCATGTCGACGAGCGGGAACGTCAAGCCGGTAAAGCCCGTGGCCGGCTCGTAGGACTTGTAGACCAACTCGGTGCAGACCAGCGTGGCGTCGGTCGCGAAGTCGAAATTGAAATCATACGGGCGCCCGGCGTAGTGGAAGGCGCGGACGATGGCCTTGGCTTTCTCAGAATTCGGCAGACGCGGACGCAGCACGGCAAGCGCGTCGCAGTCGGCAGAGTGTTCGAGGGTGGTGAACGAAACGCCTTCACTGATGGCTTCGAGAAGCCGGTACGGATGCCCGTGTTCGAGTTGCAGGCTGCGCCGGTAGGCGTCGGGATATTTCGACTGAAGTTCGTCTTCGATCTGGAGGTCGCGGCGTTCTTCGGGGGTGCCGATGTAAAGCGCGGCATGCGGCCAGAAGCCCGGCAGCCCGATGTTGGAAAGATACCATTCCCGGCGTTCGAGAAGAATGTCGCCCGGTTCGAGTCGCGGCGCCAAGGCGGCAATTTGTTTGGCGGAGATGAGGGAGCGGTTTTGCCGGTGGACTTTGGTGTCGCCCATCCATTCGGACACGCCGGCCTGGACGGGGAAATAGGCGTTGGCGCCGGTTTGGCGAAGGATTTGGAGGGCGTTCTTGGCGGTGAGGATTTCGGCGCGACCCTGACCCAAGCTCAAAATTTTCTTCGCGTCGGCGTGCGCATCGGCAGAACGATCGGCTGGGAAGGATTGGAGCAGCGCATTAATGGCGGCGAATTCGCTGGCGCGACCAAGGTGCAGGTAGCGAAACTTCAACTTCGAGTAGGTCTTCGCCGGTAGGCCGATTTCGGGGACGGGTTCATTCAGTAGCGTATCGAGCGCGCGATCGTTTTCAACGCGGTGGATGAACTCCAGCGCGGACCGGTAGCGGGCGAGAAAGGCCGCGTCGGCGATCAGGAAGGATTCTTCGCGGGCTGCGCCGCGCTCCCTGTAGAAATTGCGGTGCGTCTGGCTGAGGGAGTCGAGCGCCAGCAGATAATCGAGGAAGATTTTCCAGGTGTTCCAGACGACTTCCTTGTCTTCGCGGCGCAGGATGCGGAGTTCTTTCTGCTTCTCGGCCGGAAAGAGGTCGGGCCGCGATTCCACGTAGCTCAAAACCGCGCGCAAGCCGTCGCGATAGATGCGGACGGCTTGGAGATCGTTGGTTTCAGCCTGAACGGTCGACGCGAAGAGGAGTAGAATGCCGGTGAGTAGAAGATTGCGGCCCATGCGGCGGAATCATCGGCTTTTGGCTCGGATATTCAAGCCGTTTAGCAAATCAGGAGGTGGATTCGGCGAGGCGGGTCTTGAGGTTCTCGGCCATCAAGGTATCGAGCAACTCGTTGAGGTCGCCTTCGAGGATGGCGGGGAGGTTTTGGATGGTGAGATTGATGCGGTGGTCGGTGACGCGGTTTTGCGGGTAGTTGTAGGTGCGAATTTTTTCGGACCGGTCGCCGGTGCCGATCTGACTGCGCCGGGCTTCGCTGAGCCGGGTCTCTTCCTGTTCCTGCTTGTGCGCAAGCAGGCGCGACCGGAGGACGCGGAGGGCTTTGGCTTTGTTTTTGATCTGCGAACGTTCGTCGGCGCAACGGACGATGAGGCCGCTGGGTTTGTGTATGATCTGGACGGCGCTGTCCGTGGTGTTGACACCCTGGCCACCGGGGCCGCTCGCGCGGCAGACAGTGATATCGAGGTCTTCGGTCTTGATTTGGACATCGACTTCTTCGGCTTCCGGCATGACGGCGACGGTGGCGGTGCTGGTGTGGATGCGGCCTTGGGCTTCGGTGGCCGGGACGCGTTGGACGCGATGGACGCCGGATTCGTAGCGCATCTTTTTGTAAACGTCCTGGCCGAGCAGGGAGAAAACGATTTCTTTGAAGCCGCCGCGTTCGCTGGGGCTGGTGTCCATGACTTCGACTTTCCAGCCGATGGTGTCGGCATACCGGGAGTACATCCGGAATAAGTCGGCGGCGAACAACGCGGCTTCTTCGCCGCCGGTGCCGGCACGGAGTTCGACGATGGTGTTACGGGAATCGTGGGGGTCGGGCGGGAGGATCCCAAATTGGACTTCTTGCGTGAGCTTGACCAGCTCGTGCCGGAGCGATTCGAGTTCGGCTTTGGCAAGTTCGGCCATGTCGGCGTCTTGGCCGTTGGCTAACTGCTCGTTTTCGGCAATTTGTTTTTGGACGACGTGCCACCGGTCGTGGTCGGTCAGCAATTTTTTGAGACGCAGGAGTTCCCGGGCCAGATCGCCGGCGCGACGTTGGTCGGCGTAGACAGACGGGTTCGATAGCTCGGCTTCGAGGTCCGCCGCGCGGTTGCGGAATTTATCGATGTTGGGGATGGCGTTCATGGGAAAAGGAAAAAGCACAGGCGGTTGGCCTGTGCTTTGGTCCTGGAACGAAATCTACTTCGCTTTTTTGGCGTAACGCTTTTGGAAGCGTTCGACGCGGCCGGCGGCATCCACGTATTTGGCGGTGCCGGTGAAGAAGGGATGGCACTTCGAGCAGATGCCGATGCGCATGTCCTTGCGAGTGGAGCGAGTTTTGAAGAGAGTGCCGCACGCGCAGTGAATCACGGCGTCAACGTATTCGGGATGAATCTTAGCTTTCATGGTGTTCCTTAAGGGATCGGCACAGTACAAAAGCCACGGACTGGGCGCAACTGTTATTTCTCCGCCCTATTCGTGGCGTTTGATGATGAGGGTGGCGTTGTGGCCACCGAATCCGAGGCTGTTGTTGACGCAGGCGTTGACCGGCATTTCGCGCGCGATGTTGGGCACGTAATCGAGATCGCAGTCGGGGTCGGGCGTTTCGTAGTTGATGGTGGGCGGAACGATGTTGTCGCGAATCGCCAGGGCGCAGACAGCGGTTTCCACGGCACCGGCCGCGCCGAGCAGGTGGCCGGTCATGGATTTGGTGGAACTGATGGCCAGCTTTTTCGCGTGCGCGCCAAAAACGGTCTTGAGGGCTTGCGTTTCGCATTTGTCGCCAACGGGAGTCGAGGTGCCGTGGGCGTTGACGTAATCAATCTGGTCGACATTGAGCCGGGCATGCCGGAGCGCCATGGCCATTGACCGGGCGGCGCCTTCGCCTTCGGGTGCCGGCGCGCTCATATGATAGGCGTCGCCGGTAATACCGTAGCCGGCCACTTCGGCGTAAATGGTCGCGTGGCGTTTGCGGGCGTGTTCGAGGGATTCGAGAATGACGACGCCGGCGCCTTCGGCCATGATGAAACCATCCCGGCCCGCATCAAACGGGCGGCTGGCCCGGGTGGGGTCATCGTTGCGAGTGCTCATGGCGCGCATCGCGCAGAAGCCGGCATAGCCCATTTGGGTAATGGCGGCTTCGCTGCCACCGGCAATCATTACGTCAGCGTCGTTGTGGACAATCGCCCGGGCGGCTTCGCCGATGGCGTGGGTGGCGGTCGCGCAGGCGGAAACGACGGCGAGGTTCGGGCCTTTGACGCCGAGGAGCATCGAAATATAGCCGCTGGCCATATTGACAATGAGCATCGGGATCATGAACGGGGAAACACGGTTCGGCCCCTTCTCGAAAAGTGCGCGCGCCTGATTCTCGATGGTCTCCATGCCGCCAATGCCGGAGCCGACGATACAGCCGATGCGATTGAGGTCCAGTTTGTCGAGTTCGAGCCGCGAATCGGTGACCGCCAACCGGGCTGCGCCGACGGCGTAATGAACGAAGCGGTCGGTGCGTCGCGTCTCTTTCAGGGGCATGAACTGGTCGGCTTTGAAGCCTTTGACTTCGCCGCCGATCTTGGAATCGAACCCCGTCGTATCAAAACGCGTTACCGGCCCGATGCCGCTCTGGCCGGCAAGGAGACTTTTCCAAAAGGCATTGAGGTCGCAACCCAGCGGGGTGACGACTCCAATACCGGTAATGACGACGCGTCGTTCGCTCATGGTTCAAGAAAGTGGGGCATAAAGCGGGCGGATACAACTCACTTTATGCCCCAAAATTGGCGCGCAGCCAGCCCCTGCTCGGGACCGGTTACTTGTCGCCGCGCTCCTCGATGTACTTGTTGACGTCGCCGACGGTCTGCAGTTTTTCTGCATCTTCATCGGGGATTTCCGCGCCGAACTCTTCTTCAAACGCCATGACCAACTCGACGGTGTCGAGTGAGTCCGCGCCCAAATCCTCGATGAACTTGGCTTCCGGCGTGACTTGATCCGGGTTGACGCCGAGTTGTTCGACGATGATTTCCTTTACGCGATCTTGGACTGATTTCTCTGCCATGTTGCATTCTCCTTAAATTATTCTTCGTTTTACCGGTTCACATTGCCATGCCGCCATCGACTGAGATGACCTGCCCGGTTACATAGTCACCCATGTCACTGGCGAGGTACAACACCGCATTGGCAATGTCATCGGGCCGGCCAAACCGCCCGAGCGCGATCTTCTCTTTCACAGCGGCCTGCGTCGCCGCATCCAACACCGCCGTCATATCGGTCTCAATAAACCCGGGGGCCACCGCGTTCGCTGTGATCCCGCGCGATGCCAGTTCCCGCGCCATCGACTTCGTAAAACCGATCAGACCTGCTTTCGACGCGGCATAGTTAGATTGGCCGGCATTACCCGTCAAGCCCGAAATCGACGAGATGTTGATAATCCGGCCACTCCGTTGCTTCAGGAACGACCGCGTAAACGCCTTCGTGAAGTGAAATGCGCCCTTGAGATTCGTATCCATCACGGTATCCCAATCCGCCTCGCTCATCCGCATTAACAATCCATCGCGCGTCACGCCGGCATTGTTCACCAATATATCCACGCGCCCGAAATCCTTCAAAATCTGTTCGCAAGTCGCGCTGACCTGTTGGCTGTCCACCACGTCCACGGCATACGCGACCGCCTTGCCGGCGATCTCTTTGACGGTGGCCTCCACATGCGCCAACGTCCGCCCGCAACACGCCACGCTCGCCCCGGCCCCGGCCAGTCGCAAGGCAATCGCCTTGCCGATTCCCCGCCCCGCTCCCGTGACGACCGCCACTTTGTTCTCTAAGAGTTTTTGCATGTCAACCTTTCGACCGCCGCATCCAGCGTGGCACAATCACAAACATTAAAAATCTCGACGCTTTTATCAATGCGCTTCATCAGCCCGCTTAAAACACTGCCAGGTCCGAGTTCAATAAACCGCGTGAACCCCTGCGCCACGAGCCATTGCATCGACTCGCTCCAACGCACGGAACTCGTGACTTGCCGGGTTAAGAGGTCTTTGATTTCGGCGACCGAACCGCCCGGACGCGCGCTGACGTTGGCCACGACCGGCACGCGCGGCTCGCGCAACGGCAGCTTCGCCAACTCAATCGCGACTTTCTGCTGACCCGTCATCATCAGCCGGGAATGATACGCGCCGGCCACCAGCAACGGAATCGCCCGCTTCGCTCCGCGCGCTTTCGCCAGCTCGACAGCTTTCGCAATCTTCTCTTTGTCACCAGAAATAACCGTCTGCCCGGGGGAATTGAGATTGGCAATATCCACGTCCGCCTCCCGGCAAACCTCGACCAACGCCGCTTCATCCATACTAATAATGGAAGCCATCCCGCCATTCGTCGTCTCGCAGGCTTCCTGCATAAACTTCCCGCGCGCCTGCACCATGCGCAATCCATCCTCAAAACTTACCGCATCGGCAGCCGTCAAAGCTGTGAACTCACCCAACGACAATCCCGCCGTCGCCTCAAACTTCACCGTCCCCAACGCCGCCAAACACGCCAGACTAGTGACAAAGATTCCCGGCTGCGCGTTGTCGGTCTTGGTGAGGACGTCTTCCGGCCCATCGAAACAAATCTTTTGCAGATCGCGCCCAAGCACTTCGTTAGCGCGGGCGAAGAGTTGCCGGCAGACGTCGTATTTCTCGCAGAGATCCCGGCCCATGCCAACGGTCTGCGCCCCTTGGCCGGCAAACAGCAACGCGGTCTTACTCATTTCGGGCCGGCATCTCCACGAGCTTCCGCGGCCAACGGCGTGCTCAGATAGCGTTCGCCGGTCGAACACGCAACCGTGACGATGAGTTTCCCCTTATTCTCGGGCCGCTTCGCATACTGAATCGCCGCCCAGACATTCGCCCCCGACGAGATGCCGCACAGAATTCCCTCTTCACGGGCCAGCCGCCGGGCCATGACGAACGAGTCATCGTTGGTGACCTGAATGATTTCGTCGATGATTTTCGTGTTGAGATTGTTTGGGATAAAGCCGGCGCCGATGCCTTGAATCTTGTGCGGCCCCGGTTTGCCGCCACTAATCACCGGTGAATCAACCGGCTCAACTGCAATCGCCTTAAAGCTGGGCTTGCGGCTCTTGATGACTTCGCTCACCCCGGTAATTGTCCCGCCCGTACCGACCCCAGCCACCAACGCGTCCACCCGTCCATCGGTATCCTGCCAAATCTCTTCGGCGGTAGTCTTGCGGTGGATGGCCGGGTTCGCGGGATTATTAAACTGTTGGGGCATGAAAGAATTCGGGGTTTCCTTGGCCATTTGCTCCGCCCGGCGGATCGCCCCCGGCATGCCTTCCGTACCGGGAGTGAGAACGAGTTCCGCTCCCAACATCCGCAAGAGAGTCCGGCGTTCCAAGCTCATCGTCTCCGGCATCGTCAAAACCAGCCGGTAACCCTTCGCCGCACAGACAAACGCCAGCGCAATGCCGGTATTACCCGACGTTGGCTCAATGATCAGCGTATCTTTGGTGATCTTACCGTCCCGCTCTCCGGCCTCGATCATGGCCACGCCGATGCGGTCTTTGACTGAACTCAATGGGTTGAAAAACTCACATTTGACAACGATTTCGGCCTCTAAACCGGCTGTGATGCGATTCAGTCGAACGAGCGGTGTCCGGCCAATAGTTTTCGTAATATCTGCAAAAATCTGTCCCATACGCGCCTCCATAACACTTTGGAATTGAGAATCTGCTGCCTTGGTGCTCTTGTAGGTGAACGAAATGTCAAACGCAAGCCTGCTTTTACTCAGTCTCCTATTCGTCGGTTGCGCCCAGACTCAACCCCGGCATTATTGGTTTGCTGACGGCAAGATCACGTCCGCAACGATCGAACAAACCCTGCGCGAACATCCGCTGGCTGCCGGCCAGAACATCAGCCTCCTCAACCTCGGAGTCGCCGACTCGGTTAGTCATCACCTAGTTCAAGTGCGATTGGCCGAGCCGCTGCACATCCACCGCACCCATGATCTTACAGTTTGGATTTACCGGGGCGCAGGTCGAATGACTATCGGTACAAATTTGTTCAGCGTTGCGGCCGGGGATGTTGTGTTCGTACCTCGGGCGACACCCCACCGGTTTGAGAACGCCGGCCAGACGCCGGCCGTGGCGATTGTTGTGTTCTCGCCGTCGTTAACCGGCAAAGATTTTGAGCTGGTGGAAAGTGAATGAGCAAAAAAAAGATTCAGGAGTTGCACGCCAAGGAGGTGGGGGTGGGGAACCCCTCTGAAGAACGTGCAAGCTCCTGAATCCTTAACTGCACACAGGCTAGCCCACTTCCGGACTTTTGCAACAATTATTTTTTGACAAACTTATGACACCAACTCAAAGCCAAAAACCGCCTGACCCAACCGCGATCAACTCAGCGTTGCGATTGTATTCAGACAAAGATTGGAACTACAGCCGCATTAGTCTTGAAACAAGGACTTTAGAATCTTTGGATTGTCCGTATGTTTTATGGATTGAGGAAATTGACGTAAAAACTCCCGTTAATCGAAAGAACTTCAAAAGTTGTGAAGACGAAGTCACTTGGGGCGCTCGTCATTCAAATGAACTCGGCATCTTGGAATTGATTAGCCTTAGAATCAACAAGGCTTTGATCGAATCAACATCCGATGAACACTGGAATTACCGGCGACCTGTAGTTAGATTAATAAAACGAGAAGAACTTGTTAAAAAGGGAATTACCGACGCACTTTGGTATCAGGTTACAGAAGTTATTGGCGATGAATTCGACAGCCGCTAACCTCCAGCAACCGGCACAATCACTTCGATCCTGTCGCCGTCATTAAGTCGAATCTCATCCACC
>JBAXYB010000019.1:0-34448 GCA_037127585.1 Verrucomicrobiota bacterium | reverse complement strand
GCGAAACACCTTGGCTGCGATGCCGGCCCCATCGAGTTTCCCCTTGGCTTGGAGGGACGCGCTCCGTCGCGTCCTCTGATCGCCATCAACGCCTCCACTCGCTGGGCGACCAAACTCTGGGGCGACGAAAAATTCGCTGAACTCATCCGGCAACTACCCCGGGATCGCGTCGTCCTCACCGGGAGCGCCGCCGAGTCCGACCGGCTTGACGGTATCGCGCAAGGTCGCCGGAACCTTGCCGGTAAAACTGATCTCCTCGAACTCGCCGAGCTTTACCGCCAATGCGCTGTCGTCATCACCAACGACAGCGGCCCCATGCACCTCGCCGCCGCCGTCGGCACGCCGGTCATTGCGATCTTTGGCCCGACTGATCCCGCGCTGACCGGTCCCTATGGCCGGCAACACACCGTCCTCCGCGCCGGCATTCCCTGCTCGCCGTGTTTCAAGGACTACTGCACAAATGCCGTTCCGATGGAATGCATGAAGAAGGTGACGGTTGAACAGGTGCTAGCAGTCGCGAAACCATTTCTGCTATAATTCTGCCGCATGACCGACCTCGAACAACAATTCCACGCCCTGCGCGCCGAAGCCGAAACCGCGATTACCGGTGCCGCAGACTTGCCGACGCTCGACCAACTCAAGGGTAAATACGTCGGCCAACAGGGCGCGCTGACCAGCCTGCTCAGCCAACTCGGCAAACTGCCGAAAGACCAGAAGCCCGTCATCGGCAAACTCGCGAATGAAGTCAAGACGGCCCTCGCCGCCGCCATCGCCGGTAAGCGCGAGGAACTCGAAGCCAAAGCCGAATCATCCGGTCCGGCCATTGATACGACTTTACCAGGCCGGCAACACCAGATCGGCCATCAACATCCGCTCACCCAAATCTTCGAACGCACCGTGGACATTTTTCGCCGGATGGGATTCGCCGTCGAAGACGGCCCCGAGATCGAAGACGAATGGCATTGCTTCGACGCGCTCAACACCCCGGCCAGCCACCCGGCCCGCGACATTCAAGACACGCTTTACGTGGACATGCCGGCGGACGAGAAGCATGGCCGGCATCTGTTGCGCACCCACACTTCACCGGTTCAAATCCGCACGATGCTCCGGCAGAAGCCGCCCATCCGCATCATCGCCCCCGGTCGCGTCTTTCGCCGGGACAACCCCGACGCCACGCACAGTCCGACGTTCCACCAGATCGAGGGCTTGTATGTGGACAAGAACGTCACCGTGGCCGACCTCAAAGGCACCGTCGAATTCTTCTTCAAACAACTTCTTGACCCCGAGACGAAAGTGCGTTTTCGTCCGCACTTCTTCCCGTACACCGAACCGAGTTTCGAGATCGACCTCTCGACGCCGACCTTCCGCGCCCGTGGCAAGGAATGGATCGAGATTGCCGGCTGCGGCATGGTGGACCCGAACGTCTTCAAAGCGGTGGGTTATCCCGACGACGAATACACCGGCTGGGCCTTCGGCTTCGGCATCGAGCGCCTCGCGATGATTCAATACGGCATCACCGACATCCGGTTGTTCACCGAGAACGACGTGCGGTTCTTGCAGCAGTTCTGAACGGTTTGCGCGGTGACTTTGTCAGAGGGTGTGGCTGCTTTGACTTGCACAGCTAAACAGGAGAATGACAATGATGAAAGAACTATGGCGGCAGGTGGATGGATTGTTGCGGGGGCGGGAGACGTTCAGCAGCGAGGAAACGCTGGGGAAAGTCCGCGCGCCGCAGTTGCTTGTGATGGTGCTACTGTTGTCGGCGATCTACGGGCTCTTTATGGGGTTGTACGCCGTGTTCTCGCGCGACATACCCGAATACCGGCAGATGGCAGCGTGTGCGTTCAAGGTGCCGGCGTTGTACGTCTTAACTTTGTTTATCTGCTATCCGTCGCTTTACGTGTTCAGCACGTTGCTGGGCTCGCGGCTGTCGTTTTGGTCAACGCTACGACTCTTGCTGGCGGTGACGACGATCACGGTGACGGTGCTGGCATCGTTCGGGCCGATTACCGGCTTCTTCGCGCTGAGCACCGAAAGCTATCCGTTTATGAAGCTGTTGAACGTGGCATTCTTCGCGGCGGCCGGGTTTCTTGGGGTGGGAGCGTTGATCAAAGGGTGGAAGTCACTCGTTAAATCACAAGAACTGACACCAGTAGTTCAAAACCCGGGCGTCCCACCGCCGATTCCAGTGGCCGGGATGCGACCCATCCCAGCCGACGAATCCACCCGGCAGATCAACAAGGTGTTTCGGCTCTGGATTGTGATCTACGCTCTCGTCGGCTGTCAGATGGCGTGGGTGCTGCGGCCGTTTGTGCTCGATTCGCATTCGGAGTTTGCGTGGTTTCGAGCCCGGCACGCCAACTTCTTTACCGACGTGTGGCAGACGATCTGGAAGTTGCTGTCGTGACCCATGGCCGATCTTTTCAGCACGGCTGACCGGCTGCTCCGCGGCGACGACGAGCACGCAGCGCCGCCGGTTCGATCGCAGCTTCTGGTCATCGCGGTTTTTGGGGCGGTGTACGGGGCCGTCATGGGGAGCTACGGCGGATTGGCCGGTGACGGCTGGAAACAAGCGTTGGTCTCGGCGATCAAAGTCCCGTGGTTGTTTAGCGTCACGTTTCTGCTCTGCCTGCCGTCATTCTTTGTGTTGAACGTGCTGGCGGGATTGGCCGGTGACTTCCGGCGCGTGCTCAATGCGCTCCTGAGTTTTCAAGCCATCGCCGCGCTGGTGTTGAGTGCGGTCACGCCGATCACGTTTCTATTCAACGTCTCGACGGACTATTACCAGCTCATGGTGCTTTGGAATGGCGTGGCCTTCGCGGTCGCGAGCATCACCGGTCACATCGTCATGCGGCGGCTCTATCGCACGCTCATTGCCGGCAATCCGCGGCACCGGCTGATGTACCGGGTGTGGATGGGGCTGTACGTGTTCGTCGGAATCGAAATGGGTTGGGTGCTGCGCCCATTCATTGGGGATCCGAATCTGCCGGTTCAATTCTTCCGTCGCGGCGCGTGGGGAAACGCGTATATGGAGTTGCTCCGCATCTTTCACCATGTTCTCGGTGGATAGCGATTCGTCCGCGCGCTGATGTAGTACACCCTCAAAGAAGGGAAGAATGGCCACGAAAGAACGCAAAGATCACAAAGAAGAGATCCGCTTTGTGTTCTCTGCGTTCTTTTGCGGCTACGCCGTTTTCACCTCGACGGTGATGACGTGAATCTCGGTCGTGCCGACATTCTCGAAGGAATGCGGCGGCAAGGGCGGGCAGGGGACGGCTTGGCCCGGTTTGAGTTCGGACGGCGTGACGCGAGTATCGACTAACAACTTGCCATCACCATCCCGGCGGACGAACTCGCCCCAACTCAGGATGTAGACGACGCTCGACCAGCGATGCGTGTGAACGGGCACAATCTCACCGGGTTGAATCCGCGTATCGAGCACGCGCACGCGTTCGTCTTCGAGCAACAACCGGTGATACTGCTGCGCAGCGATCAACGCATCCAGCGAATACGGCCAAGCCCAAGAAGACACACCGGCTGCTCCAGCAGTGGGGAGACTTGCGTTCAATCCGACAGGAATTCCTCAATTAACTTTTGGGTGCCTGCAACCAATTCCTTGGCATCATTCAATTCAAACTCTTCCCAAGATGCATGCAAAGCCGAGTTGCGAATTCCTGCGTAAAACTTGTACTTCTTCGTCTCAACCGCTGAAAAGACACCATTCGATTTAAGAGCGTTAAGTGTGGAATCCAGAACGGAAACATCTTCAATCTTGTTTTTCCGTGCAATCCTTTTGATTGCGTCTTCGAAAATTGCTGAGGCAATTACTGAGGATTCCATCTTCTTGCCGTTATCTGCGTAGAATTTTGCGTGAGCTAAAAAGTCCGCAAAGTCAGCTGCACTAATCTGATCCTCGAGCTTTACGAGGTGGTCTTTCCTTATTGCATCGCGAAGCTGCCGGAGGAAACCGCGCATCATCCGCACATTATTGCAGGAAATTCCACCGACTCGCTTGCTCCCCCGGCTGATCAATAATGCTTCTTCATAGAAATATTGATCAATTGAAGTGATGCTTTGGATCAAAGTCACAACTTGGGAAAACCAATATTCGCAGTCGGCGGTATTCTTCCCATGTACCATGAACCCGTCTTCAAATCCTTTCGCCTGCCTTATTAGGACGTTCAGTCGTTTGAGACAATGTTGCTTGCTGATGGTGTGCATCAAAGTCACCTCAATCGGTAATGAGCTACTGCCCCACGATCTTCACCGGCGAGAATTGACCATTCTTAATTTCTTCGACCATCATCACTTTGAGACTCGTATCGCCGTTGGCGTCGAAGCTCCATTTGCCGAGGGCGCCTTCGTAATCTTTGATGCCGGCAACGGCGGCGCGGATGGCTTCGCGGTCTTTCTTGCCGGCGCGCTTGATGCCTTCGAGGGCGACTTTGCCGGCTTCGTAGCCGTAGACGGCGTAGGCTTCGGGTTCGGCGTTGTACTTTTTCTTGTAGGCTTCGTAGAACTCCTGGCCTTTGCCTTTCAATTGGCTCGGGGGCAAGCCGCCGAAGGTGACGTAGGCGCGGCCTTCGAGGTTCTCTTTGCCGGCGGATTCGATGAGGGCGTTCTCGCGGCAGCCGTCGGGCATCATGAGTTTGGCTTTGACGCCGCTGGAGACTAAATCTTTGGCGAGTTGGCCCGCGCCGCTCTGGGTGGTGCCGCCGAAGTAGACGAGGTCGGCGCCGGTGCTTTTGATTTTGGTGACGAGGGAGCGGAAGTTGGCGGCTTTGATGTCGATGCCTTCGTAGCCGGCAACTTGGATGCCGAGTTTGGTGGCGACGCGTTTGAAAACGTCGGCGACACCTTTGCCGTAGAGTTCGCGGTCGTGGAGGATGAAGACTTTTTTGATGCCGATTTCTTTGGCGAACGTGGCGGCGACGTCGCCTTGGATGTCGTCGGCGGGGACGACGCGGAAGTAGTTCACTTTGTCGGTCGGACGGTAGACGGCAGGTTCATTGGCTTCGCCGAGGCCGGGTTTGGTGAGGCCGGGGTAGGTGTTGGCGGGACTGACCATGATGAGGTTGGCTTGGTTGAGAATGGGCATGGCGATCTTGGCGGCGCCGGAGTTGTAGGTGCCGATGTAGGCCATGATGTTGGGGTCTTTGACGGCTTTGTGGGCGTTACCGGCTTCGATGGTGGGATCCCAGGCGCCGCGTTCGGGGGAGGCGTCGTCCCAGTCTTCGTAGACGAGGTCAAAGCCGGCGATTTTGCCGCCGAGTTCGTCGATGGCCATGCGGATGCCGTTGACCATGGTGCTGGTCTGGGCGTTGGCGCTGCCGGTGCGCGGGAGGCTGGAGACGATTTTGATGGTGTCAGCATTAGCAGCGAGGGTGGTGAGGAGGATGAAAAGCGGGGTGAATTTCATGCCGGTGTTGTGGCACAACGGTGGCGCGGCTTCAAGAATAGTATTGCCATTTCCGACGGTTTTTCTACATTACCGGCGCTTGCTGATGGAAGAGAGCCGCAGAGAGTTAAGTGAGTTGATTGCACGTCTGGCCACGTTGCTTGGCCCAATCCTCTGTCCGCACGACGCGGGCACCTCCACAGTTACTTCCCACCGCAGCGTTAGGAGATAATCCATGGGTACACGGATATTCGTCGGAAACTTGTCATTCAACTCGACGGAAGGCGAGTTGCTGGATCTGTTCAAGACCGCCGGCAACGTCGTGAAATGCGAGTTGATGGTCGATAAGTTTACCAATAAGTCACGCGGTTTCGCGTTTGTCGAGATGGGCTCGCAAGACGAAGCCAACAAAGCCATCGAGATGTTCAATGGCAAAGACCTCGGTGGTCGTGCGTTGACCGTCAATGAAGCCCGGCCCCGCGAAGAGCGGCCGCGCGGCGACTTTGGTGGTGGTGGCGGCGGTGGCCGTCGTGACTTCGGCGGCGGTGGTGGTGGTGGCGGCGGCCGTGGTGGTCGTCGCGAGAGCCGGTATTAATGTAGGAGGGGCTTTCATGCCCCGACCGGTCGCGACAAGAATGTCGCTCCTACAGTAGTTTCAGAACCTCGGCGGGAGCGGCGACGATTTCCTCGGCGCCGCTCCCGACCAGTTCTTCCCGGTCGCGGAAACCCCACAACACCCCGACCGCAGTCATGCCGGCGGCTTTCGCCGTAAGCATGTCGGTGTTCGTATCTCCCAAGTAGAGCCATTCGTTGGCCGGGATGTTGAGTTCCCGTGCGATTTCCAGCGCGCCGGTCGGATCGGGTTTCAGCGGCACATTGGTTTGCTGTCCGCGCACGGCGGCGAAAGGATTTGGCTGGAAGTAATGCGCGATCATCCGTTTCGTGAAGATGTCCGGCTTGTTGGAGAAAACCGCCAGCCGGTAACCGCGCCGGTGCAACTCGCTCACCAATTCTGGTATCCCTGCATACAGCCGGGTCTCATCGAAACAATGCGCGTCGTAATGCGCCCGCATCCGCCGCAACGTCTCGTCGAGTAAGTCGTGCCGGTCGGCCGGTAATGCGCGTTCGCATAAGACCCGCGCGCCGTCGCCCACGATCTGTCGGTATTTTTCGCGCGGATGGATCGGACAACCGAGTGCCTCGAGCGCGGTGTTGGTGGCGGTGGCGAGATCGGCGAGCGAGTCGGCCAACGTGCCGTCGAGATCGAACATGAGAGCGCGTTTCATCGCGGCAGGTTTAGCAGAGCGCGACTGCCGGCGTGAAGTTTTAATTGGAGCAGACCGGTCCGTTTGCTAGATTTGCTCCATGAAAATCCTGCGCTTGATTCCCGCCCTGTTAATCCCACTCACCGCCCACGCTTTCTGGGGTGGCGGCGACAAGACTGATCCGAGCGAAAGGCTGGCCCAATTGTTCGGCAAGAACACCGCCTTCACGGCCACTTCCACCATGTCGGTGAAAAACCGCAAAGGCAAAGAGACGCAAGCCGGCGAAATGCAATACGCGTTTCTCGACGGCAAACTCCGCATCGAGATCGATATGGCCAAGACGAAAGGCGGAGCCAAACACGCCGACCAAATGTCAGCGATGGCCGACATGGGCTTAGGCAAGATGGTCACATTGACGAGGCCCGACAAGAAGACGACCTACATCATTTACCCCGGCTTGAAAGGCTACTGCGAAGCGCCCAAAACAGTCGCGACCAAGACGGAAGGCACAGTTCCCAAGATGGAGCGAACCGAACTCGGCAAAGAAACCGTCGACGGTCATCCGTGTACGAAAGCCCAGGTGGTCATCACCGATGCGGACGGTAAACAGACTACACTCCTAGTCTGGAATGCCGCCGACTTGAATGAGTTTCCCATCAAGACCGAAATGGCAACCGACGACGGCACCGTGATCACAAGTTTCAAAGATGTCAAACTCGCGAAGCCCGACGCGGCCCAGTTCGAGTTGCCGGCCAACTTCACCCGGTACAATTCCGTCCAAGAAATGATGATGCAATCGATGCAGCAGATGATGAACATTGGCCGCTGATCAATTAACCAAAATCGCGCCAGCCTCGAACCGCTGGTAGAGCGTGTTGGTGTGCGGCGGCTGGGTTAACCGGCAAATAGCTTGATTCCCCGAGGCGTTTCCTCACAATCACGGCCATGAAGAAAGCGTCGCAACGCACTTGGGGCGGACGGTTCAGCGCCACGCCCACCAAAGATGTTCAAGCCTTTACCGAGAGCATCAGCTTCGACTGGATGCTGGCGAGCCACGACATTGCCGGCTCCATCGCCCATGCGAAGGGCCTCGCGAAAGTGGGGCTCCTGACGAAAGCGGAATCCGCCAAGATCGCGACCGGCCTCCGCGCCATCGAACGCGAGATCGAGTCCGGCGAGTTCCAATGGGATCCCGCCGCCGAAGACGTGCACATGAACATCGAGACCGCGTTGATCAAAAAGATCGGCAACGTTGGCAAAAAATTGCACACCGCCCGGAGCCGCAACGATCAAGTCGCCACCGATCTCCGGCTGTGGCTGCGCGATACCGTCGCTCGCACCCAACTTAGCATTACCGAACTCCAACGTGCGCTCGTCGTGTTGGCCGACCGGAACCAGGAGGTCGTCATGCCCGGCTACACGCACCTCCAACGCGCCCAGCCGGTCTCGTTCGCGCATCATCTGCTCGCGTACGTGGAAATGCTCACCCGCGACTACCATCGGTTCGGCGATTGTGTCCGGCGCGCCAACTTTTGTCCGCTCGGTTCTGGGGCGATTGCCGGCAGCACGCTCAAACTCGATCGCGAATTCGTCGCCAAGGAACTCGGGTTCAGCGGCGTGACGCAAAATTCGATGGACGCCGTGAGCGACAGGGACTTTGTGATCGAATACCTCGCGGCGGCGGCGATTTGCGGCATGCACCTCTCGCGGCTCGCGGAAGATTTGATTCTGTGGTCGAGCGCCGAGTTCGGATTCGTCACGATTGGTGACGCGTACACGACCGGCTCCTCGCTCATGCCGCAGAAGAAAAATCCCGACATCGCCGAACTGACCCGCGGCAAGACCGGCCGGCTTTACGGCAATCTCATCACCGTCCTCACGATGATGAAAGGTTTGCCGTTGACGTACAACCGCGACATGCAAGAGGACAAACTCCCGCTGTTCATGTCCGCGCAAACGTTGATGACGACCTTGCTGATCTGCGCCGACATGCTCCGCAACACCCAAATCAACCAGAGCCGGTGCGAAACCGCCGCGAGTGATCCAATGTTGCTGGCGACCGACTTGGTGGATTACCTCGTCAAGACCGGCACGCCGTTCCGGGAAGCCCATCACATCGTCGGTGCTCTCGTCGCTGAAGTCGAAAAGACCGGTACGCCGCTCCCGGTGCTCGCCGGTAAGAAGTTCGGCCCGGCTGCCGCGCGCGTGTTTGATGTGCGGCGTGCGTTGGCCGCCCGCACGGCCACCGGCGCGCCCGCACCAAAAAACGTTGCCGCCCAAATTGCGCGGTGGAAGAAACTGCTGAAGTAATGTTTCTCGGCTGCGAAATCGGCGGCACGAAATTTCAGGTCGGCGTCTGTGACCGGCCGGGCAGGCTGCGCGCGTTGGAACGCCGGACCGTGGAGCGTAAGAAAGGCGCCGCTGGTATCCTCCAGCAATTTTCCGAAGTGATCCCGCCGCTCCTGAAGAAATATCCGGTCACGGCTATCGGGGTGGGGTATGGCGGTCCGTATGACCTGCAACGCCAGCGCGCGGTCACCTCGCATCAGATTGCCGGGTGGGATGGATTTCCCGTGCGAAATTGGTTTCGCCGGCAATTCGGGTTGCCGGTGTTTGTGGACAATGACCAGAATTGCGCGGCCTTGGCCGAGGCGACCGTTGGCGCTGGGAAAGGGTTGCGCTGCGTGTTTTACGTGACTGTCGGTACCGGTATCGGCGGGGGTTTGGTCATCGACGGCAAACTTCACAATGGCCGGTATGGCGGAGCGGAGATTGGGCATACGGTCATCGGCAAACACCGGCTGGAGGCGGTGGCGTCGGGGTTGGCGATTGAACGGGGCGTCAGCACTGTTCCCCAAGCGGCCCGGTATCTCGGGGTGGCGATTGCGAACATGATTGCGATCGTGAATCCGGACATTGTGATCGTCGGCGGTGGCGTTTCCACCGCTGGAGAGAAGTTCTTCCGGCCGCTGCGGCAGACTGTGAAGCGGCTGGTGTTCCCGGTATTCGCGAACAACTACCGGATCGTGCCGCCGCAGCTCGGGCAGTCGGTGGTGGTCGTGGGCGCGGCCTTGTTGGCCGCGCGTTGTAGCCGCGCTTCTGTGAAGCGCGGAGTCCGGCGCAATCCGAACGGCGCTTCACAGAAGCGCCGCTACACCGGCGGGGGACGCTGATGCGGTACCTCGTTTTTGGGGATGTGCATGGGAATCTCGCGGCGCTCGATGCCGTGTTGAATGATGCGCAGACGCGGGGCATCGACGGCTATTTCTTCGTCGGCGATATCGTGGGCTATGGGCCGAATCCGATCGAGTGCATTGACCGGCTCTTTGCGTTGAAGCAACGCGGGCTGCTGGCGTGGGTGGCCGGCAATCACGAGTTGGCGGTGCGGGGCGAAGCCAACCTCGCGTTGTACAATGATGAGGCGACGGCGACGTTGCGGTGGACGCGGCGGTTGTTGGAGGACGAACCGTGGGCCAAACGGTTTATCGCCGAGGCGGCGTTGATCACCGAGGTGAATGAGCAGATTTTTCTGACGCACGATTCCGTCGCGGAGCCGAGTTCGGGCCTGTACCACCGGACGCCGCACAACGCAGTCCATGAATTGTACACGCTGGTCGGGAAAGGCGGGCGGATCGCATTCTACGGGCATACCCACTTACAACGCGCGGACTTATTTGACGGTCACAACATTCTGCTCGTCCCGTGCGATCCCCACGTCGGGTCGGGAATCGACCCGCACCCAGTCATCTTGAATGACGAGCAGGCGGGATTGTTTGGTACCGGTTCCGTTGGTTTTCCCAAATCGCCACTGCGCTTGCCGGAGTATTTAATTTTCGATGACACGAATTGGCAGGTCGAAAAATACGCCGTCGCGTACGACCGGCCGTCAGCCAAAGCTCACACGAGCGCCGTGTTGAAGGACGTGTGTGGCGCCGCCATCGCGGATCGGATTGCGAAATGGCTGTGATTTGCTAGAGTCCGCAGACTTTCTATGAATGCATTCCATTATCAAAAGGGTGAACTGTTTTGTGAAGACGTTCCGCTGCGGCAGTTGGCCGAGAAATTCGGCACGCCACTTTACGTCTACAGTCGCAACCATATCGTGGGTCAATACGCCGCGCTCGACCGGGCGTTTCGCCAGATCGATCACTTGGTCTGTTATGCCGTCAAAGCCAACAGCAATCTGGCCATCATCGGCGCGCTGGCCCAAGCCGGCGCCGGCTTCGACATCGTTAGCGCGGGCGAACTCTACCGGGTCGTGAAAGCCGGTGGCGCGCCCGGTCAGTGTGTCTTCTCTGGCGTCGGCAAGACCGTTGCGGAAATCGAGTACGCGCTCAAACTTGGGATCTATATTTTCAATGTCGAGAGCGAGGCCGAGTTGCAAGCTCTCGATCAGGTCGCGCGCCGGTTGCGGCGGCGGGCGCCGATCGCGTTGCGCGTGAATCCGGGCGTCGATCCGGAAACGCACCACTACATTTCGACCGGCAAAGAAGCGAGCAAGTTTGGGATCTCCATCGACCGGGCGTTACGCGTTTACAAGGAAGCCAGCCGCTTGCCGGGAGTCGAGATTCGCGGCGTCCAGATGCACATCGGTTCGCAAATCGTGAAGACCCAGCCCTACGTTCTCGCGGCGCGGAAATTATTGAAGCTGGTCGAGGAAGTTCGCCGGCTCGCCCCCGCGACGCTCCAATCCGTTGATATCGGTGGGGGAATCGGGATTTGCTACAAGGATCAAACGCCGCCCACGCCGCAACAGTTTGCTGCGGCCGTGCTGCCGTTGCTAAAGAATGTGGGGCTGCGGGTGTTGCTCGAACCCGGGCGGTTCATTGTTGGCAACGGCGGCGTCCTCGTCACGCGCGTCATCTACGTGAAGAAGACACCGGTCAAGACCTTCGTCATCACCGACGCGGCCATGAACGATCTCATCCGGCCGGCCTTGTACGGCAGCTACCACGAGATCGTCCCGGTTAAAGCCACGAAAGCCGGCAAGATCAAAGTCGACATCGTCGGGCCGGTGTGCGAGTCCGGCGATTTCTTCGCGGAAGGGCGGAGCATTCCGAAAGTGGACGCGGGTGAGTTATTGGTATTGAAGAGTGCCGGCGCTTACGGCATGGCGATGGCGTCGAACTACAATGCCCGGCCGCGTCCAGCCGAAGTTCTGGTGGATGGTCGGCAGGCGAAAGTCGTGCGGCGGCGCGAGTCGCTCAAAGACTTGATTGCCGGCGAATCGGTCGCGTAGCCGAATCGCGTTCGATGTGGCTCCGGTATTTGGCTTGCGCCGGTTGGCGGGCTTTCACACTATCCCCGTCACTATGAATAACCTCGCGCCTGTCGAAATCTGGTACGTCACTGGTAGTCAAACCCTCTACGGGGAAGCGGTCTTGAAACAAGTCGCGGCGAACTCGCGGAAGATCGTCGCGGAGTTGAACGCCGCGCAACGCTTGCCGGTAAAAGTCGTGTTTCAACCGGTGCTCACATCGCCCGAAGCCATCCGGCAACTCTGTCTCGATGCAAATAATTCGCCGAAGTGCGCCGGGCTGATTCTGTGGATGCATACGTTCTCGCCGTCGAAGATGTGGATTGCCGGGTTGACGACGTTACGCAAGCCGTTCTTGCATCTGCATACGCAATTCAATCGCGACTTGCCGTGGAGCGAGATCGACATGGATTTCATGAATCTCAATCAAGCCGCCCACGGCGACCGCGAAGCCGGTTTCTTGCACACGCGGCTGCGGTTGAATCGCAAGGTTGTCGTCGGCCATTGGTCAGACGCGGAAGTGCAGCAGCGCATCGCGGTCTGGATGGGCGCGGCGCAGGCCTGGCACGATTGGCAAGGCGGGAAGTTCTGCCGGTTCGGCGACAACATGCGGCAGGTGGCGGTCACCGATGGCGACAAGGTTTCCGCCGAGGCGAAATTTGGTTACTCGATCCCGACGTATGGCGTCGGCGATCTCGTCGAGTGCGTCAACGCGACGACGGATAAAGCTGTCACTAAACTCTGCGACGAATACGAAGCGACGTACGCGGTCGCGCCGGAACTCCGCAAGACCGGCGCGCGCCACGAAGCGCTCCGGGATGGGGCGCGGATCGAACTTGGTTTGCGCGCCTTTTTGAAAGCCGGTGGATTCAAAGGATTCACGGATTCATTTGAGGTGTTGCACGGCTTGAAACAACTGCCCGGTTTGGCGGTGCAACGGCTGATGGCCGATGGATACGGTTTTGCGGGTGAAGGCGATTGGAAGACCGCCGCGCTAGTGCGCGCGATGAAAGTCATGGCCGGTGGCGTGGCGTCGTTCATGGAAGATTACACCTACCACCTCGACCCGGCGGGCCATCTCGTGCTGGGGGCGCACATGCTGGAGATTTGTCCGTCGATTTCCGCCGGTAAGCCGGCGCTCGAAATTCATCCGCTTGGGATCGGTGGCAAGGAGGATCCGGTGCGCCTCGTTTTCAATGCGCGCCACGGGGCCGCGATCAACGCCGCGATGATGGACCTGGGCAACCGGTTCCGCTTGCTCGTGGGCGAAGTGGATGTCGTGGCGCCGCCGCATGCGCTGCCTAAGTTGCCGGTGGCGCGGGCGGTGTGGAGTTGCCGGCCCGACTTCAAGACGGCGTGCGCGGCGTGGATTCATGCCGGCGGGGCGCATCATACCGGGTTCAGCTACGCGGCCACGACGGAGCACTTGGAAGATTTCGCCGAGATCGCCGGGATCGAATTGGCGATCATCGATGCCAAGACGGAGATCCGGTCGTTCAAGCAACAGCTTCGCGACAACGAAATCTATTACCACCTAGCGCCCGGTTTTGGGCGACTCTGACCGAAGTGGCGCTATTTCACGGCATAAGTCCGCAGCAGCCAATCTGAGTCACCGGCCAGGTTCTGCGCGTCACCGACAACGACAATGCGCTTGCCGAGAGCGATGGCGGCCGCCGCTTGATCGTCGCCGGCGGCTTGGTCGTATTGATCATTCCAGAGTACACCACCGGTCTTGGCGCTGTAGGCGCGCACTGCCCAGTCGGTGTCGCCGTTGGCGTTGGTAAGACGACCGAATGCTACGATGGTGCTGCCGGAGATGGTCACGCCCGTGGCGCTGTCGTCGAAGCCGGCTGGGTTGATGCGATCTTGCCAGAGCAGACTGCCGTTACTGGCGTCGTAGGTGCGGACGGCAAAATCGGAATCGCCGGCGACGTTACGGACCCGACCGACGGCGACGAGCGTTTTACCGCGAATCGCCAAGCCAACGGCGCGATCATCATCGTTGGCAAAATCGAACTGGTCTTCCCAGAGGAGGTTGCCGGTGCCCGCGTCGTAGGCGCGCACTTCCCAGTCTTCGTTGCCGGCTGCGTTGCCGACGTAGCCGCTGACGTAGATGGCGCGACCGCTGCCGGTGATCGCCAGGGCGGCATCGTCGCCGGCGACTTTGTCGAGTTGCCGGGTCCAGAGGATGTTGCCGGTGGAGAGGTCATAGGCGCGGACGAGCCAATCGAAGTCGCCAGCGCCGTTGGTGACATGGCCGACGGCAATCGCTTTGGTGCCGAGAATGGTCACGACCACGGCTTCATCGTTGTCGGCGGCAGAGTCATATTGATCGGACCACAGGACGGTGCCGGTCGCGGTGTCATAGGCGCGAACAAACCAGTCATCATCGCCAGCAATGTTGCGGACGCGGCCGGCGGCGACGAAGGTTTTGCCGGCGGCGGCGATGGCGTTGGCGCGGTCGTTGCCGTTGGTGAGATTGTACTGGTCAGACCACAGCACGGTCCCTGTCGCCGTATCGTAGGCGCGAACAAACCAGTCGTCGTTGTTGCCGTTGCGGACGCGACCGGCGGCAGCGACGACTTTGCCGGCAAGGGCGATGGACAGGGCTTCGTCGCGGCCGGCGGCGAGGTCGAGACGGTTGGTCCAGAGGACGGCACCGTTCACGGCATCATAACTGTTGACTTGCCAGTCATCGTTCCCTGCGGCGTTGCGCGTGCGGCCGGCGACAAAGACGCCGCGGCCTTTGCCGGTGACGGCCAGCGCTTGGTCGCGGCCGGCAGCGGTATCGAGTTGATTGGTCCACAGTAGATCACCACCGGCCGCGTGACTGGCCGGGGGGATGAGGAGGAGTGTCGCGGCGGGTATAACTGACAGCAGAATGCTGCCGATGGTTTGATTTTTCATGATTGTCTCGGTGGGTGTTGGTTGGTTAGAGCGGGCCGTCGATGCAGAGTTGGGTTTTACCGATTTGTTCCTGGGCTTTTTCGAGGTAACGGAGGGCTTTGAGTCGGGCTTTTTCGCATTTGGGATTGGGAACGTCGGCGGCGGTCACGAGGGCGGCCGCCTTGCTAATGGAGTCTTGGGCCAGGTTGAATTTATCATCAGCGGCGCGGGCAATGCCGACGTAGTAACCGGTTCCCAAGGTCAAAACTAAAGCGGTGAATATCATAAGCCGCCGGCAGGTGCTGTTCGATTTCATTCTTCAGTGATCTCCTTGGGCGGCATCATACAATAAGTCTGGTGAATTTCTAGTGTGGATTACCGGGCGAGTAAATCGGTTTGCCTTTTGCCGGCCGGTTGTGCTCAATTGTGGGCATGAAAAAAATCGGAATATTCCTAGTGGCGGTCGTCTGGTCGGCGGTGTGGGTGGGGTGCGCCAGTTCCTCCGGTGGCAACAATTCCGGCGGTATCAGTCGGGCGCGCGCGGTGCAGATCGCGCAAGTGGCGCTGCTGCACGCGCTGGGGGATGACTTTACTTTTCAGGACAATATTGCGGTCACGACGTGGGCGAAGGACGCGACGAAGTGGCAAGCCGTTTGGGGCGGCGCGCCGCAGGCCAATCAACGGGGGAATCCATTTACCGGCTGGGTCATTATCGATAAAGCAACGGGTCACGTGGATGATGTCCAGACAGCGCTCAGTCGCTGATTTCATGGAGGCCACTTCAACTGCGACGATGCGCGCTGCCCGGTTGCACGGTCCACGTGACATCCGCCTCGAGGAGGTTCCCGTGCCGAGTCAGGGGGAGGTTCTTGTGCGGGTTCGCGCGACCGGAATTTGCGGCAGCGATCTGCACACGTATCTCGATGGGCGCATTGGCGACACCGTGCTCGAAGCGCCGTTGATTCTGGGGCACGAGTTTGCCGGGGTGCGGATGGACACCGGCCAGCGCGTCGCCATTGATCCCGCGCAACCGTGTCAACAGTGTGATCTGTGCCGGCGCGGTCATCCCAATCTTTGCCGGCGCATGCATTTTTGCGGGTTGTATCCGGATGCTGGGAGTTTGGCGGAGTATATCCGCGTGCCGGCCCGGACGTGTTTTCCGATTCCGGATTCGCTGGATTTTGCGAGCGCGGCTTTGCTCGAACCGCTCGGGGTGGCGATGCACGCGACGGCACTGGCGAAGATTCAGGCCGGTGATCGCGTGGCGATTCTGGGGGCCGGGCCGATTGGGTTGTTGTTGGCGCAGACGGCGAAGCTGGCGGGGGCGGAAATCTACATGCACGATCCGCTGGCGTGGCGGCTGGAGTATGCGCGCCGGTTGGGAGCGGAAGTTTTGCCGCAGGAAGTGGATGTTTGCATCGAGGCGGCGTGGGGCGCGGAGGCCATCGAGCACGCGATGGAAATCACTCGGCCGGGCGGGCGCGTGGTGTTGGTGGGGATTCCGAGCGAAGACCGGTGCGCCTTCCGGCATTCGTTGGCACGGCGCAAAGGCTTGACGATTCTTTTCAGTCGGCGCATGAAACACACCTATTCGCGCGCCATTGAGTTGGTAGAGTCGGGGCAGGTGGACGTGAAGAGTTTGGTCAGTCACCGGTTTCCGCTGGCACAGGCGGGGGCGGCGTTCGCGTTGAACGCGGCGTATCAGAACAATGTCGTTAAAATTATCCTGGAGAATGGCAATGAAAAAACAGTTTAGCATCGGTTTGGATTACGGCACGAACAGCGTCCGCGCCTTAATCGTGGACGTTAGTAATGGCCGCGAAGTCGGCTCGGCGGTTTGGCAGTATGCGCACGGGACGCAGGGCGTCATTTTATCGCGCGATCCGAATTTGGCGCGGCAGCATCCGGCGGATTATCTGACCGGCGCGGAGATCACGATCAAGAAGGCGTTGAAGCAGGCGAAGATCAAGTCGGCGCAAGTTATCGGCATCGGCGTGGATTCGACCGGCAGCACGCCGTTGCCGGTGGATGCGAATGGGCAGGCGCTCGCGCTGACGAAGAAGTTCGCGAAGAACCTGAACGCGATGGCGTGGTTGTGGAAGGATCATACCGGGATTGCGGAGGCGGCGGAGATCACGGCATTGGCGAAGGAGATTCGGCCGCAGTATCTCGCGAAATGTGGCGGGACGTATTCGAGCGAATGGTTTTTCAGCAAGGTGCTGCATTGCAAACGGACGGCACCGGAGGTTTACAACGCGGCGCACCGTTGGGTGGAGTGTTGCGATTGGATCCCGGCGCAGTTGACCGGCAACTTCAAGGCGGGGGTGTGCGCGGCCGGGCATAAGGCGATGTATAACGAGGAGTGGGGCGGTTATCCGGACGCGGGGTTTTTGGGTAAACTTGGATTGAGTGGATTGCGGTTGCCGGATAAGGCGCACACGATTGCAGAGTCAGTCGGCGGACTTACCGAAGAATGGGCAAAGCGCACGGGGTTGCCGGCGGGTATACCAGTGGCGGTCGGGGCGTTTGATGCGCATTTGGGCGGCGTCGGCGTGGGGATCGCGCCGGGAACACTGGCCAAGATCATCGGGACGAGCACGTGCGACATGATGGTGGCGGCGGAGAAACCGGCAGACATCCCGGGGCTGTGCGGGATCGTGAACGTCAGCATCTTGCCGGGGTATTACGGACTCGAAGCCGGGCAGTCGGCGGTGGGCGATATTTTTAATTGGTTCGTGAATTACATCAAGGCCGGCAGTCATGAGGAGCTGACGAAGGCCGCCGCGAAGTTGAAACCCGGTGAGAGCGGCTTGGTGGCGCTCGATTGGAATAATGGGAATCGGACGATTCTCGTGGATCAGCGACTGACCGGGTTGCTGGTCGGGCAGACGTTGTACACGACGCCGGGGGAGATTTACCGGGCGTTGATTGAGGCGACGGCGTTTGGGGCGTTGACGATCATCAACCGGCTCGAGGAGTACGGGGTGAAGGTTGAGCAGGTCGTGAATTGCGGCGGGATTGCGGAGAAGAATCCGTTGGTGATGCAGATTTATGCGGACGTGACGGGGCGGCCAATGAAGGTGAGCCGGTCGGCGCAGACCTGCGCGTTGGGCTCGGCGATTGCCGGGGCGGTGGTGGCGGGGGCGTACAAAGATTTTGCGGCGGCGCAGAAGGCGATGACCGGGGTGAAAGCGAAGGTGTTCAAGCCCGACGCGAAAGCGCATGCGGTGTATCGGGAGTTGTACGCACTCTATCATCAACTGCATGATGGTTTTGGGGTGAGTTCGTGGAATGGGAATATGATCAATGTCATGAAGCGATTAATTGAGATCCGGCAAACGGCGCGGAGTTGAACCACTACCCGAAAGTGGAACATGAGCGCTTCGTTCTGTAGCTGTTTTTCATGTCATTTCGAGCATTTCGTGGTTTATAAATCCGTCCGTGCTTAACGAACTAAAAAAACAAGTCTGCGAAGCGAACCTGCAACTCGTCCGCGAAGGTTTGGTCATTCAAACTTTTGGCAACGTCAGCGGCGTCGACCGCGCGTCCGGCAATCTTGTCATCAAACCCTCGGGCGTGTCGTACGATGTGCTGAAGCCGGAACACATGGTCGTGGTGTCGCTCGAAACCGGCAAAGTCGTCGAGGGCAAACTCCGGCCGAGCTCGGATACGCCAACGCATTGGGTGTTGTACCGGGCGTTCAAGGGGATTGGCGGTGTGGTGCACACGCACAGTTTCGCGGCGACAGTTTGGGCGCAGGCCCGGCGCGAGATACCGGCGTTGGGGACGACGCATGCAGATTATTTTTATGGGCCGGTGCCGGTCACTCGGTTGCTGACGACAAAGGAAATCCGGGCCGACTACGAGACGAATACCGGGCATGTAATCGTGGAGCGGTTTAAGAAACTTAATCCGTTGCAAATGCCGGCGGTGTTGGTGGCGAATCATGCGCCGTTTGTGTGGGGTCAGACGCTCGACGATGCGGTGCATAACGCCGTGGCGTTGGAGTTCTGCGCGAAGATGGCGACGGCGACGGTCGCGTTGCGCCCGCCCGGTAAGGCGATGCCGCCAGCGTTGCTCGACAAACATTTTCTCCGCAAGCACGGGCCAAGCGCGTACTACGGACAAAAGAATAGTTAGTGCTCCGGGGCCGGCTCCGGCGGTGGGCCGGTACGGAATTCAGTATGGCGAATCTTACCGCCAGCTTGGCTGATCCAACCACCCGCCGCGAGACTCGCGAGGCCGGCCAGTAACGCCAACAGCATCAGCCACGCACTGAGCTTGGGAAATTTCCAAAGGGCAATGAGGCCGGCAACGGAGATAGCCGCGTTGACGTAGAAGATCCAACTGACTGCATCGACGCGGTGGTTATGTTCTTGGAGCCATTTCTGGCCGTCGCTGTTGGAGAGGGACTGGACGCGGTCGGCGGCTTTTTCGCCGTATTCTGATACCGGCCAGACGGACAAGCAGCCCACCGCAATGATAACCAGCGCGATGCCTTGGCCGCCGCGACTGCGAAAGATCAACGCGACAATCAGCGCCAGCACACCCATTGCTGTCCCGTAGACCGGGAGCGGATTGAGGAGGACGTGGATGTACTCGGGCTGCTTGAGGGCTTGAAGGAAGTCGTTCATAGGGTGGCGGGGCGGGAATGACCCCGCCCCGACCCCAGCAGTCTTACTTCACGATTACGACGTTGGCAATCATATGGATGCCGTCGCGTTCGACGGCTTTTCCTTTGACCGTAATGGTCTTGCCGGCGTATTCGGCGAGTTCCTTGTTCAACGGCTTGTGATCGCCGATGAGCAGGTAGGTTTTGCCGTCCTCACCTTTGATGCCGACCGGCAGGCCGGACTCGATGCACGTCTTGGCGCAAGCGGCATGCTTCTCGCCTTTCGCACCGTGATCGAGGTAACAGCCCATGTCGAGCACCTCGCCCTTGACCGTTACCAGGCCACTTTCGTCACCGTGTTTATGTTCATCTGCTTGGGCCACGCCGAACATCGCTACGGCCGCGACTACCGCGGCTAGACTCACTAATTTCCAGACTTTCATGCGACTCTCCTTCTGTTGGGTTAACCGTTTCTTCGACTACGACTACTACATTTGAGATTTCTCAGCGCGCGACGATATCGCTCCACACCGCCAGTTTGCCACCGTGTTGCTTCAAAAAAGTCTCCGCTTCCGCCCGGTCGCCAAACGCGATCGTGCTGGGCTGACACCGGTCGTATGCCTTGAACATACAGCAGCCCTGCGCATCGCGCCGAACTTCCGGCGCGGCACAATGCGATACATCGCTGCCGACGACAAAGACCGCTGCCGCGACCGCGACCGACTTGCCGGTGGCGTAATCGGTGGCGGTCACCGCGCGTGGCGGTTGCGACTGTTCCCGGATCACCTGTGCGCCGCAACGCGGGCAGCACGTCTCGACGGTCTTGCCGGTGGCGAGGGTGACATTGAATCCCATGCCGGCGCACTCGGCGCGTTGACACGCGGCGCACACGGCCGGTTTGGGGCTGCAACCGGCCAACATCAAAATGCAGATCATTGTAGCGGCGCTTCTGCGAAGCGCCGACTCTCCCAAGGCGAACCACGCCCCGCGCTTCACAGAAGCGCGGCTACAGCCGGTCAGTTCGCCGCAATCGTTGGTTTGACTTCGTAGTGCCATTTCCAAAGCAAGTATATCGCAGGGTATACCAAAAGTTCCATCGCGAAACTGGTGAATAGTCCACCGACCATGGGCGCGGCGACGCGTTTCATCATGTCGGCGCCGGCGCCGGTGCTCCACATGATCGGCATCAAGCCCATCGCCGCGGCCATTACCGTCATCATCTTCGGCCGGATCCGTTTGACCGCGCCGTGGATGATGGCTTCATGCAAATCGGCAAGGCTCTGCAATTTGCCTTTCTGCTTCGCCTCGTCGTAGCTGAGGTCGAGAAATAACAACATGAACACCCCGGTCTCCGCATCCAGCCCCATCAAGGCGATCATGCCGACCCAGACCGCGATGGAGATGTTGTAACCGAGTAGCCACAGCAGCCACACCGCGCCAACCAGCGAGAACGGCACGGCGAGCATCACGATCATTGCCTTGAATGTGGACTTGGTGTTCGCGTACAGCAGCAGGAAGATCAAGAGGACCGTGACGGGCAACACGATCTTCATCCGTTCGCGGACACGCAGCATGTTCTCGTATTGGCCGCTCCAGACGATGGAGTAGCCGGTCGGTAGCTTCAACTTTTCCGCGACGGCTTTCTTGGCGTCGGCGACGTAACCTCCAACGTCGCGGCCGGTGATGTCCACGAACACGTAGCCGGCCAGCATTCCGTTTTCGTCGCGGATCATGGCCGGGCCGTTGACGAGTTTGATGTCGGCGAGTTCGCGGATTGGAACTTGGACGACGCTGGTGCCGGCATTCATGCCGGTACCACCCATCTTTGCGGTCACGAGCACACGGCCGAGGTCGTCGAGGTTGTCGCGCAGGTCGCGGGGATACCGGAGGTTGATCGTGTAGCGTTCCCGGCCTTCGATGGTGGTGGCAATCGTTTCGCCGCCGATGGCGGTCATGATAACGGTGTGCAAGTCGTCGACGGTGAGGCCGTACCGAGCGAGCGCTTCGCGTTTCGGCTCGAAGTCCACGAAGTAACCGCCAGCGGCGCGCTCGGCGAAAATGCTGCGCGTGCCGGGGACGTCGCGGACAATCGCCTCGATGTGTTCACCGATGCGCTGAATCTCGTCGAGGTTCGCGCCGAAGACTTTAATGCCAACCGGCGTGCGGATGCCGGTGCTGAGCATGTCGATGCGGTTCTTGATCGGCATCGTCCACGCGTTGACGCTGCCGGGGATTTGCAACTTGCTGTCCATCTCGTTGACGAGGTCGTCCCACGAGATATGTTCGGGCCAGACTTGGCCGAGCACTTTGCGGAACGGCTTCGGCCACTTCGAGAAGAACCGGTCTTTTCCACGCCACTCGTTCATCGGCTTGAGTTGGACGACAGTTTCCATCATCGAGAACGGAGCCGGGTCGGTGGAAGAATCCACACGGCCGGCTTTGCCGTGGACGCTGATGACTTCGGGGAATTCTTTAAGGATGCGGTCTTGCGTCTCCATGAGCCGCTGGGCTTCGGTGACGGCCATGCCGGGGAAGGTGGTCGGCATGTAGAGGAGACCGCCTTCGTTGAGCGGCGGCATGAACTCATGGCCGAGCTTCAGGTACACCGGTACGGTTGTGGCCACGACCAACACCGCCAGTGCAATCGTGGTTTTCGGCCAGCGCAGCACGAGCCGGCAGGGGCGTTCGTAGAGCCAGAACAACACGCGGCTCACCGGGTGTTTTTCCTCGGGGTAATACCGGCCGACGGCGATGGCGCTAAAAATCTTCGCGAGCCATTTCGGTCGAAACGTGAACGCATCCATCCGCGCAAATAGCATCCGTACTGCCGGGTCGAGCGTGATCGCGAGTAACGCGGCGATGGCGATGGCGAGTGTTTTCGTGTACGCGAGCGGCCGAAACAACCGACCTTCCTGATCGATGAGTGTAAATACCGGCAAGAACGCCACCGCGATCACGAGCAACGAGAAGAACACGCTCGGTCCGACTTCCATCAAGGCTTCGAGTCGGATCGCGTGGAAATCGCCGTGCCGGCCTTCTTCCTGCCAGCGTTCGAGTTTCTTGTAGGCATTCTCGACTTCGACAATCGCGCCGTCCACCAACACGCCGATGGAGATGGCGATACCGGCCAAGCTCATGATGTTCGACGTGACGCCCATGAAATACATCGGAATGAAACAGAGCACGACCGAGATCGGAATTGTGATGATCGGCACGATGGCCGACGGGATGTGCCAGAGGAAAAACAGAATCACGATGCTGACGATGATCATTTCGATCTTCAACTCGTGCTTGAGATTGTCGATGGATTTCTCGATCAACTCGGACCGGTCGTACGTCACCTTCAACTCGACGCCTTCCGGCATCGACGGCTTCAGTTCGTCGAGCTTTTCCTTTACGTGTTTGATGACGTTGAGCGCGTTCTCGCCGTGACGCATGATCACCACGCCGCCTACGACATCGCCGGTGCCGTCCAAATCACCAATCCCGCGGCGCATCTGCGGGCCAAGTCCGATGCTCGCCACGTCGCGGAGTAACACCGGCGTGCCGCCGCTGGATTTTACGACGACTTGGCCGAGCGCTTCGGTGTTCTGGATGTAGCCGCGCGCGCGCACCATGAACTCCCGGCCGCTCCATTCAATGAGCCGGCCGCCGACCTCGTTGTTGTTCTTGCGAATCGTCTCCATCACTTCCATGACGGACAGTCCGTAGCTCTGGAGTTTTACCGGGTCGACGGTGACTTGATATTGTTTCTGGAAGCCACCGTAGCCGGCCACTTCCGCGACGCCCGGCACGCTTTGGAGGGAATACCGGAGATTCCAATCCTGATAACTACGCATCGCGGCGAGGTCGTGCTTGCCGGATTTGTCGACGAGCGCGTACTGGAAAACCCAGCCGACACCGGTCGCATCCGGGCCGAGTTCAGGCGTTACGCCCGCGGGCAGATTGCCGGAGATTTTCTGCAAATACTCCAGCACGCGCGAACGTGCCCAGTAGATGTCCGTCCCGTCCTGAAAAATCACATAGACGTAGCTGAATCCGAAATCGCTGAAGCCGCGAATCGCTTTCACTTTCGGCGCGCCGAGCAACGCGGTCGTGATCGGGTAGGTGACTTGATCCTCGACAATGTCCGGGCTGCGATCCCATTTGGTGTAGACGATGACCTGCGTGTCCGACAAATCCGGTATCGCATCGAGCCGGATGTTGTTCCACGTATAGATGGCGTAGGCGACAGCGGCGGCCGTCAGGCTGATGACGAGCCACTTGTTTTGCGCGGACCACGCGATGATCTTCGACGTGACCGCGTTTTTATGGTCGGTGGAAGGTGTCATGTTAGTGCTGATGTCCACCACTCATGGCGGCGAGCGCGGCCTTCATGCTCGATTCGCTGTCGACGAGAAAGTTCGCGGACGTGACGACCTTGTCGCCTTCGGTGAGACCGTCAATCACTTCAATCCACCCATCGCTGCGCGCGCCGACCGTCAGGCGGACAGGGGTGAGCTGGTTGTTCTCACCGGCTTTGAAGGCATAGGTCTGCTGGCCGGTGCGCATGACCGCGGTCTCGGGGACGGCGAGCCGTTCGCCGAGTTCGTACGACAACTTCGCTGTGCCATACATCTCCGGTTTCAACTGGCCCGTCGGATTCGGAATTTCCAACCGCGCTTTCATCGTGCGCGTGGCCGGGTCGAGCGTCGGCGAGACGAACGTGACTTTGCCGGTGAACGTGTTGTCGCTGATCGTCAATTCCACCGGCATGCCTTCTTTCACAAACGCCAAATCCGATTGATAGAGGTCTGCGTCCGCCCAGACTCGGCTGAGATCAGCAATGACCATCAACGCCTCATTCGGCATGAGCTTCTGGCCCGGCAACACCATGCGTTCCAGTACCACGCCGTCGGCCGGCGCGAAGATCGTGAGCGTCTTCTCAGCCTTGCCGGCTTTGAGCAGTTGGTCGATCTGTTCGCCGGTAACATCCCAGCGTTCGAGCCGTTGCCGGGACGCTTTCTGGAGTGAATCATTGCCGGTGGCCAAGAGAAATTCTTCCTGCGCGGAAACCAACTCCGGGCTGTACACGGTCAACAACGGATCGCCTTTCTTCACCGCTTGCCCGGTCACCGCGACGAACAGTTTATCCACCCAGCCTTCGAACTTCACCGTGACCCGGTAGAGCCGCGATTCGTCCGGCACGATCCGCGCCGAGGTGCGAATCTCCCGGGCGAGCGGGCGCTTCGCGACCTGGCCGAACGTCATGCCCATCCGTTTCTGCGCGTCGGGCGTGATTGAAACTGTCGCGAGACCGGGAACAGTGGACATGTCGCCGCCTTCATTCACTTCAAACGCAACCATCTCCATGCCCATCGAATCCTTGCCGGGTTTGTCGCTGATTTCGTTGGCGTTCATCGTCGAGCGGTACATGGTTTTCTTTGTCGATGCAGCCGGTTTCGGATCGGACTGCTGTTTCTCAATCGGCACGAGTTTCATCCCGCAGATCGGACAGTCACCCGGCTTGTCGGAAACGACGGTCGGGTGCATCGGACAATGGTACTTCGGAACGCCGGGCGTGCTGTCGTTCCGGCTACAGCCGAACACCAAAGCCAGGCTGGCAATCAAAACAAATCCGAGTAGTTTCATTTCTTCTCCTCCGTTTTCGGCAACTCCATCCCGACGGCGCGTTCGAGCCGGGCGGCTTGCATGCCGAGATTGGCTTCAGCCATCGCGGTCATGACGCGGGCGTTGAGTCGGAAGCGTTCGCTCTCCAGCAAATCCAGGAATTCGCCATTGCCGTTCCGGTAGGCCGCTTCACTGGTTTTGAAACGCAGTTCGGCCTGCGGTAACAATTCTTTCCGGTAAAGCTCCAAGGTCTTCTGCGCGGTGTGCAGTTTGAACGTCGCGTCCTGCACATCAAACGTGACTTGCCGGCGCGTGGACTCCAACGTGGCTTGGCTGGCTTCGATCATCTTTTCGGCAGCGCGGACGCCGGCCCGGTATTTCTTTTGCCAGATCGGCAGATCGAAACTGATCGTCAACATCACCAGGTTGTCCGAGCCGGAAAAATCGCTGAAGCCGCCTTGCATGTAGCCGTACTCCACGCCGACCCGGTAATCGGGGTAGAATTCTTTCTGCATCAAATCGCGTTCGTACCGGCTGCGTTGGATGTCGGCTTCGGCTTTCTTGATTTCCGGGCGGGCCGTGCCGGCGGCGGCGAGCAGGGCCGGCAACTCGGCCGCCAATTGTTCGAGCGGAGCGGTGACAATGAGCGTGGGGGCGATGTCGGTATTCAACAACTGCGCGAGCTTGGCTTTGAGCACGGCTTCTTCCTGGTCGTAGTCGAGCAATTTTTGTTTGAGCATCGTGATTTCGGACTGCGCTTTGACGGCATCCTGTTGCGAACGCTGGCCGGTGGCGTACTGATTCTCGGTCACTTTGAGCATCTGTTCGAGCACGGCTTGGTCGCCGCGGGTGATGGCGCAGGATTGTTGAATGCCGGCGAGATCGAAGTAAGTCTCTTTGACCATCATCACGATTTCGCGCGCCATCGTTTCGTACTCGCGCTGCATCGCTTCAGCTTCCTTGGTGGCCATTTTGCCGCGGAGGGCGAGCTTGCCGAACCAGGGGAACGTCTGCTCGATTTCCACGCGGGTCTCTTGCGTATTCGGGAAGCGGAAATTGTCGGCCGAGTTCCCGCTTTTGACGGCCAACATCGGATTGGGCAGGGTGCGCTCTTGGGCTGGTCGTTCTTGCATGGCCTCCCATTTGGCGCGCATGGCGCGGAGCTGGGCATTGTCGCGCAAGGCGGTGGACACGGCCTGGTCGAGGGTGAAGCTGGAGGCGATTTCGCGCGGTTCGGCCCGGACACTCGCGGCTGCAAACAAGACCGGGAGGGCGAGCCTCCCGGCGAGCCGTAGCACGGAATAGCTCGGCAGGAGCCTCGCCCTCCCATTCGTGGAGCGTGTGTTCATGGTTGATGCATCCCCATGGGGCAGGCGGTGCAGACTTGGTCGTAGAGAAGTTTGGCGTAGCGCTCGCGTTGGGCGGGAGTGAGAAATTCGCGGACCCGGAGAATGTGGGCGAGGGTGGCGCGTTCCATTTCGGTCTGGGCGGCGCACATGCGTTCGACACAGGCCGGGGCTTGGCTGGCGTCGGACTTGGCGAGAGCGGTGCCGAGGTCGTACCGGGCGGCGCAATGATTCTTGCAGCCTTCATCGACTTTGGCTTGGTACTCTTTATCGGCGGCGGCGAGTTGCCGGGCTTGCTCGGGCGTCAGGTCGAGCGCGCGCACGAGGTCGGGTGCAGGGCGGGCCCGGTTCGTCCACCAGCGTGCGGCGGTGAACGAGAGCCCGGTCGCGAGGACGGCGGCGACGGCAACCAGAATAAGGAGACGTTTCATCGATGAGTCAACTCCAGGTACCGGCCTGTCAACGTGTCGCCGGCCAGAAAGCCGGTAGCTTCCGGGCGGGTGCGCAAACCAGTCCAACCGCCAATGACGAGCGCGACGATCACCGCGGCGGCGACGGAGAACGCCGGTTGCCAGAGCCAGAACGGCCGTGCCGGCGCGCGCCCCGCCAGACGGATGCGGCGCAGAACATTGGCCTCGAAGTCGCCGCGAGGCTCGATATCACGCCATTGGCGAAGCAATTTGCTGAGACCAGGTTCGTTCATCACCAGGTAGTACGGCGCGGAAAGCAAAAACCCTCGCGGAATTTTACTGTCGCGACGAAAGCCGATGCCCTGACGAATGGGGTGGCCGGCGGAATCGCCAAAGTCCGGGACTACTTGCCGTATTTCTTACCGGGCTTCTCGCGTACGACCAGTGGGGTGGCTCCGGCTTTGGTTCGAGCAGTGGAACGCTTGGCGACACGCTGCGAGACATTCAAGACTTCCAGTCCGACCACGTGGTTCTGGCTGTCGAAATCCACAATCACGCCGGGGGCAACCTGTTCGGACTCGATAATCTTGGCGTCCGCCAACCGCAGGTAGACGGCGTCCGCATCATGGTCAATACGCAGTTTCATAGCTTGTTCCTCATCGTGCGGTCGAAATATACTGTGACTACGCGCGCGGGGCGAACGGTTTTATTCACCACCACCCGCAACACGCGGTTGCCATGCTCGGCGATTCGTCCCAAGTGATGCTGCAAGTCCGTGTCGTCGGGATCCGGTTCAACCTGCTGCGGTTGATTCAGAATTCGCTCCAGCCAAGCGACCGGTATCTCACGGGCCTCCAGAACATCGCGTGCGTGTGTTGTCAGCGTGTATTTCACGGTTCGTCAATCGGCCGCATCGATGTAACGCAATCATAGCGACCGCCCGAACGTCTTGTCGAGAGTTCCGGTAGGACGCTCGCACCGCTAGCATTGCAGTTGCAGCCATGGGCGGACTTGGGGAGACGCCACTTCGTCGGACTCCGTGGCTGACTACGAACGCGAACAGCTCGCGCATCGTTCAGTGGCAGGATGAGGATGCGTGCTCGCAGAAAGCAAAAACCCTCGCGGATTTCTCCGCGAGGGCTTCAGCTTCCGACGGGATTAGGCAGGACCTTTGGCCTCGTGAGGGTGAGGGCCACTAGCGCGGCGACTCACGAGAACGCGTGGCAGAATACGATTCAACATCTCTGGTGCCATCTTCCAGTGACCGTGCAAAAACATCGACCGGCATGCAGTTCTTCGAATTGATTGAGGTGAGTGGCTGTCGCGCTGTGAGCAGGATGTCTAAATCAATCCAGCCATTGCCGGAGTGAAACGCGTAGCGCTTGTTTGGCCCGGTAGAGACGGGACTCGACGGATTTTTCGGAGCATTTCATCACCGCGGCGATCTCGGCGTAGCTTTGGTCGTGGTATTCAGCGAGGACGAGGGCAGTGCGTTGATCGTCCGGCAATTGCGCGACGGCGGCGGCAATCTGTTCGCCGATTTCTTTGTCAGCCATGGCCGGGGCGACTGGTTCGGGGGCGGTGTCGAGTGGTTCGGTGGGGTGGCGGTGCCGGTAGCGGAGCCGGTCGAGACAGGCGTTGCGGGCGACGGCGAAGAGCCAGGTGGCGAGTTTTTTGTCGGGATCGATTTTGGCGCGTTGTTGGTGGAGGCGGACGAATGTTTCCTGGGCGATGTCGTCGGCATCCGTGGCGTTGGTGAGCAGCCGGTAGCAGAAGTTGACGACGGGCCGCTGGTAGCGCCGCACCAATTCGGCAAACGCGGCGTCATTGTCGGCCTGCAATTGGGCGACTAAGACGGAATCAGATTGTTCGTGAAGTTCCATGACTGACCTGAAAAGAGACACTGCCGGCGTGGCGGTGTGTTTTCAGATCAGAAAGGCGTGGGTGAGGGCGTAGAGCGGCGCGCCGGGAATCTTGGCGGCGCCGGCGGCGAGGATGAGGTGAACTGTTGCGACTGGTGAGATCACATTCAGAAAAGAAGTCGTCGCCGGTGCGATCGCGTCCGTCAACGACGGCAGCGTGGCGGGTGTTTCGGTGGCGGGTTGAACGGGCGCGGCAGCGGACATGTGACAATGACATTGGCCAGCCGGGCAACACGGCGCGGGGGTACAACAATCATCCGCCGCAACCGGCGGCGCGGTGCTGAGCAAAACGGCGAGCAGCACGGTCAAAGTTAGCGCCCACGATTTCATTGCCGGTCACGGTAGAGGCCGGGTTGGACGTTGTCAAGCAGTGGGCAAGGGTGCTAAGGATGCTGGTAATGCGAATTCTCATATTGATGGCGATCCTCGCGGTGGGAGTGGGCGCAGCGGAAACGCGGGTCGCCCAACCGTTGCCGGCGTTTTCGCTCAAGGATGTGAATGGGCAGAGCCTGACTTCGAGCAATTTTACCGGGAAGACGCTGGTGATCTGGTTTTTTGCGTCGTGGGACAAGCCGTGCCGAAAGCAATTGCCGGTGTTGCAGGAGTTGCAGAATGATTACCGGACGAATGGCGTGGTCGTAATTGGGGTTTCGTTGGACTCCGAGGAGCCGCTGGCGTTGAAAACTTTTATCACGGCGAATCACGTGAGTTTCCCCATCGCGATGGCGGACATGGATTTCATACAGAGCGCCGGTGGGCTGGAAGTGGTGCCGACGACGTTGATTGTCGAGCCGCACAGCAACATCATCGGCCGGTACGCGGGTGTGACCGAGCGGGCGGTGCTGGAAGCTGATCTCAAGACGATTCTTAATCAGGGCCGGCCGCGGTGAAGCGGTTCCTCATTCTGCTGGCGCTCGTAGTCAACGCGCACGCGCAGGATATTCAGGTCAAATCGTACCTTTCGCATGACAAGATCGCGCCGGGACAAGCCTTCCGTCTGGCCGTCGTGCTGGAGTTGCCGGCGCCATGGCATTGCAACGCCAACCCGGCTTCCATGCCGGAGTTCATTCCGACCACGCTGAGTTTCACGGCGAATGAAGCGGTCACGATTGGGAAGATCCGTTATCCCGCCGGTCAGACGGTGAAAGTGTCCTGGGCGGATGAGCCGGTCGCGCTCTACTCCGGTACGGTCACGATTATTGCCGAGGGGAAATTGACCGGGGCCGGGCCGGTCACGATCGCCGGCACAGTCCGGTATCAGGCTTGCGACGATCAGGTTTGTTATGCGCCGAAGACGGTGCCGGTGACTTGGACTGTCGAAACAGGGGGCGACGGTCGGGCGATTCATTCGGAGGTTTTTGCGGCGGGCGAGCCAAACGCGGCGGCTCGGCGGGAGCCTCGCCCTCCCAATTCGATTGATGACCAACTCAAGACTCACGGGTTGTGGCTGACTTTGTTTTTTATCTTTTTAGGCGGGCTGGCTTTGAATCTGACGCCGTGCGTGTTTCCGCTGATTGCGATCACGGTCAGTTATTTTGGCGGGGCAGGGCAACGGAAACTCGGGCATGCGTTCGCGTACTTTGCCGGGATCGTGCTCACTTACTCGACGCTCGGATTAGTCGCGGCGTTGACGGGCGGACTGTTCGGCGCGGCGCTCCAAAGTCCGTGGGTGCTGATTGGGGTGGCGGCGCTGATGGTCGCGCTGGCGTTGAGCATGTTTGGGTTGTTTGAGATTCAGCCGCCGCAGTTTTTGATGCAGCGCGCGACCGGTCTGTCGGCGAAAGTCGGCTTGATTGGAGTTTTTTTTCTGGGGGCTACGGTCGGGATCATCGCCGCACCGTGTATTGGCCCGATCATCGTCGGCGTTTTGCTTTTCGTCGCGCAACGGGGCGATCCGTGGTTGGGGTGGTGGATGTTTTTCACGTTGGCGAGTGGGCTGGGGCTGCCGTATGTGATTCTCGGCGCGTTTTCCGGATTGTTGACGAAGCTGCCGAAGTCCGGGACGTGGATGGTCTGGGTGAAACGGGTTTTCGGGATTGTGTTCCTCGGCGTGGCCATCTGGTTTCTCCAACCGCTGTTTGGTTCAAAACCGCCGGTCGTCTCGCCGATCGCCTGGCAACCGTACACCGCGGCGGCGATTGCGAACCCCGGCAAACCTGTGGTGCTCGATTTCTATGCGGATTGGTGCGTCCCGTGTCATGAAATGGACAAGACCACGCTGCGCGACGCGGGCGTCGTTGAGAAGGCCAAGGAGTTTGTGATGTTGAAGGCCGATCTAACGCGGACCGGCTCTCCGGAAGTCGAGCAACTGACGCAAAAGTTCCAGATTCGCGGGGTGCCGACGTATATCTTCCTCGACGCGACCGGCCGCGAGCATGCCGAACTCCGTCAAGTGGGTTTCACCGGTGCATCGGAATTCCTGCGCCTTATGGAACGCGCCCAATCCCCGGCCGCGACGAATGCCGGCCCAGTCGCTCCCATTTCCCCAGAGTTGATGCATCCGTTCTAATCCGGCATGGCGCTGGCTGTATTGGGCTTCCATGCGCAATTCAACCAAGCAATCGATGTGGCGGCTCTTCTTAACCGGGCTGCTTGTTTTGAACGCGACCGGAGCATTTGCGGCCACTTTCATCAGCTTTAGCTCAGCGACCTACAGCGTTACCGAATCCAGCAGCAACGCCGCGATCAGCGTCCTGCGCTCCGGTAACCCGCATGCGACGGTTTCAGTCACGTATTCCACCAGCAACGGCACCGCGACTGCGGGCAGCGATTACTCCGCAGCCACCGGAACGCTGACCTTTCGCCCCGGGCAACGCCTCAAGACTTTTCTGGTCCCCATCACCAACGATCCCCTCATCGAATCAAACGAGACGCTGACAGTTACCCTCAGCAACCTCACGGGCAATGGTTCTCTCCGCAATCCGAAATCGGCGGTTCTCACTATCCTCGACAATGACGGCAATATTTCGCCGAATCTCGCCATTACCGATGTGACCATCGCCGAAGGCAACGTCGGCACCACCCCGATCACGTTTCAAGTCTTCCTGACACCGCCCGCCACCAATACCGTGACCGTTGATTTTGCCACAGCCGATGGCTCGGCACTGGCCGGTTCGGACTACGTCGCGACCAACGGTGCGCTTACATTCCTCCCTGGCGAGTTACTCAAAACAATCACCGTATCCGCCAGCGCCAACACGGTCAACGAACCGGACAAAGTCTTCTTCGTCAACCTCACGAACCCAATCAATGCCACCGCCGCACCAGCGCAGGGGATCGGGATCATCCTCAATGACGACGGTCCGATCGTCGTCGACGACCAATTCGCCACACTCGAAAACATTCCCCTCATCGTCCCAGCGCCGGGCGTGATGTCGAATGACACCGACGTCGCCGGTAACCCGTTCACGGCGTCGCTCGTGACCGATGTGGCGAACGGCACACTCACATTCAACGCCGACGGCTCCTTCACCTACGCCCCGAATACCGATTTCTATGGCACCGACGGCTTTACCTACCAAACGTATGATGGCGTTGCCGATTCCGCCGTCGCGACCGTCACCTTGACCGTCACGCGCGTTAACCGGCCACCCGTGGCCAACGGCGATGTGTATAGTACCCCGACCAATACGCCGCTTAACGTCACCGCGCCCGGCGTCCTCGTCAACGATACCGACCGCGAACACGATCCGCTCACAGCCTCCATTGTCAGCTTGCCGGCCAATGGGACACTCACATTCGCTGGTGACGGCTCGTTCCTCTATACGCCGGTCAATGGCTTTACCGGGCTCGATAGCTTTACGTATCGCGCCAACGACGGACAAACCGATTCGCCGCCGGCCACTGTCACGCTCGTTGTGGACGCCAGTAATCGCGTTCCGGTTGCAGTTGCCGATGCCTATCTCACCCCCGCCGGCATCCCGCTCAACGTCACTGTTTCCGGTGTTTTATCCAACGATAGCGACCCCGACGGCGACCCGCTCACTGCCGTCCTCGTGAGCAATCCGGTCCATGGCTCGCTGACGTTAAGCGGCAACGGCAGTTTCAGCTACAACCCGGTCGTTGGCTTCAATGGCTACGACACATTCTCGTACCGGGCCTACGACGGTATCGTAAGTTCGAGCGTGGCCGTCGTCACGCTGGGCGTTGGCGATATCAACGTCGCGCCCGTCGCCAGCAACGACACATTTACCGTAGCCCAGGATGAGATTCTCTCCGGTAACATCCTTGCCAACGACACCGACGCCGATGCCGATCCACTCACCGCGAATCTCGTGATCGCACCCGCGCACGGAACGCTCAACTTGAACGCGGACGGCTCGTTCACGTACACGCCGGACGGCGATTTCAGTGGGACGGAGACATTTACCTATTGGGCCAGCGACGGCACCTTTGGATCGCCCATCGCAACCGTGACCATCGAAGTCACGCCGGCAGGTGGGGCAAATGATTATGACCTTTACGCCAAAAACGCGTCGTTCGCGGTGAACTGGGCGTCGCCCAACGCCGACAGCTTCCGAATTGCCGGCAAGATCAACCCGCGTGGTGCCAACGTCGATCTATCCGGTGCGACGATGCAATTGAGTTTGAACGGCCTCCCGATCTCTGCCCCGGTCACCCTCAACAACCTCGGCATCGGCGCCGTTGTGAGTGGGGCGACGAAGATCGTGGCCCGGTTCAGCAGCGCGACCGGCGCGTACAGTTTCGGGATTACCGGCGCGGACCTGCGGAGCGCGAGCGGTCTGACCAATTCCACCGGCGCCGGCATGACGGTGCTCAATGTGGAATTGAGCATTGCCGGGGCGAATCTGGCGATCCCGGAGTTGAACGCTCGGCTGGAAACGCCGTTCACCACCGCCGCCGGCAAGTCGAGCAAGGGCAAGTTCTCCTTCAAATCGCACCGGCTGCTGACGGGGGCTTTCAACTGGAACAAGACGACCGCGATTCAACTTCAGGATGGCACGTTCGCCGTGGCCGGCAAGGGTGTGATCGAGGCACGAGACGGATTGTCGCTACTTCCGACCGGTCCAATTGGGGTGTTTTTTGTTGGCAACGGAGCCGGGCAAGTGACGGGGAGTCTACTTCCAGCGAAACGGACTTTCGCCGTGCGGGTGACAGGATTGCCGACAACCAGTCTGCCCGCGGCGGGGATTGGGGCGGCGACAGTTTACTTATTGCCAATCGTGATGGTCGTCCCGACGGCAGACGGGACGCACCGGTTTGACACGATCATTGAACTCAAGCGTGCCACGCCGCTGACAACCAAGTGGGCGCGGTAGGTTGTACAGAACTGACAGACGGCTGTTCATTTTTGCACGAGGTTGAACAGGAATGTTCGGCGCGCCGTTTTTGATTTCCTAGAGCTTCGCGCGCTAGAAGTTGTGGAGTTTATTGGCACGCCAGCGGCTTTCCATAGGCCAGTTCACTCCGGTCGTGTCTGCCGGATTCTGGGACACAAATACTCAGCGAAGATGAGATGGATGATAATACTATGAAAACGTACCGCACTAATTTGCAGCGCACCGGGACAATGGTCATGGGGCTGGTGGTCTTGCTTGCCAGCTGGTTGGGCACGGGCAATCTTCGCGCTGAAGGTAGTAAAGAACTTTGCGCCAACGGCGGCGACCGGCCGTGGTTGATGTACCGGACCGACCTGACCGACAACAGCCCGATCACGAATGTCACCATCTGTAAACGGCGGTTGAAAAGTGCAACGGGTGGCGGTCCAATAGTGCAGCACCC
>JBAXYB010000018.1:0-40226 GCA_037127585.1 Verrucomicrobiota bacterium | reverse complement strand
GAGCTTGACAACGCCGGCAATGCTCGGAACAATTGAATTAGCAGCAAGGACATGATTATGCGCCGCTCTTCATACCGCTGGTTTCTCGGATTCGCAGTGACTCTCACAGCCGGTGCGGTGCAGCCGCCCGACCCGCCGCCGTTGGAACGCCCCAAGCCGCCGCCGGCGCAGATTAGTTCGTCGGAAGGAATGGCGCCGCTGCCGTATCCGGTCGTGCCGTTGAAACGGCAGGAGAAAAAGAACCCACCCGTGCCCCCGGTCTTGCTGACGAAGATTCGCTCGGGCGACGCGGAGGATTGGACGCGCACACCGAACGACATCAAGGGACTGCTCGAATGGATCAGCGGCGAGATGAACGTTCACTTCAGTTCGAATATCAAGACGTTCAGCGAGACGAACCCCGACCCGACCAAGAACCCGATCCTCTACCGGTCTGGCTACAAGCCGTTCACCTTGACGCCCGCGGAGGTGCGGCTTTTGCGCGAGTACATCCTCAATGGCGGCACGATCATCTTCAACTCGCTCGTCGGTCATCCCGATGCCTACAAGGCCGCGATCCAGGCGGCGCACGACGTCCTGCCGGAGCGGGCGACCTACCGGCTGCGGATGGATCACCCGGTGTTTCATTCGTTCTATGAAATCAACAAAATCGCGTACCGAGCGCGCATGATTCGGGACGGCGTGGCGACTGATCCGTTGCCTTATCTCGAAGGTGTGGACATCGACAATCGGACGGCGATCTTCATTTCGCGGTGGGATTTCTCGCTGGGCTGGGAATCGAATCCGCACGAGAGCTGGGGTTATGAGGATGCCGACGCCCGCAAGATTGGCGGCAACCTCATCGCCTACGTGACCGCGATGCGCGACGCCGGTAAGAGCGTCGGCAAGAGCGTGGAGTTGGTGAACAGCGACCGCAAAACGGCCGGCAAGTTTCGCGTCGGCCAGGTGATTCACAGCGGGCCGTGGCAGGCGCGGTCGGCGGCGTTCCCGATGTTGTTGAACCAGTTTCACGCGACGACCGGCACGCCGGTCTCCTTCGAGTTACGCGAAGTCCGGCTCGATGACGCGGCAATTTTTGAAATGCCGTTTCTGTATCTGACCGGTACGACGGACTTCACGTTGAGCGATGCTGAGCGTGTGAATCTGCGGCGGTTCCTGGCGAACGGCGGGGTATTGTTCGCCGAAGCCGCGGAAGGCCGGCGCTCGTTTGATCAGGCGTTCCGGCAGGAATTGGCGGCGGTGTTGCCGGGGCGGACGTTGCAAGCAATTCCGAAGAACCACTCACTCTTTCGCGAACCGCAAGCCGCCGGCACGGTCAAGGCACGCAATGCGTTGGCGGTTCAGCGCGGCAATCAGCTAGATTTAGCTCCGGAACTTTTCGGGATCGAATTGAATGGGACGTTGCAGGTTATTTACTGTCCGTACGACTTGAGCGCCGGCTGGGAACGCGCGATTGCGCCGTATGCGCTGGGGTATGAGGCCAAGGATGCAACCGCCTTGGGCGTTAATGTTTTGTTCTACGCACTTGCGCACTAGCTACGCCAGTACGAAGGCCGGTGGTTGTGGGAGCGGCGTCCCCGCCGCGATGATGGCCATCCGGTCGCGGCGAGGACGCCGCTCCCACGAATGCGTCTTGTTGCTTTTGCTCGCCGCCTCAGCCCACGCCGGTCTTCCGCAAGAACTCTGGCCGCTGCAAGCCGACGCCGCCGCGATCAAGCTGCATCTCGCCGCCGGCAAGTCGCTCGAACCGGAACTCTGGCCGGCAGTGCAATTCCAGGGCGTCTTCTGCGACATTCTCGCCGGTACGCCACCGGAGAAGTGGCGTGGCGAGCTCGAAGGTTTCCTGAAGCCGGCTACGAAAGACTTTGTCGCGCACGGCGTGGCGGATGTTGCCCGCGTCTGGCTCGCCCGCGCGCAAATGGTGGAAGTCGACGCGGTGTTGAAGAATTACTACCGGCAGCATGTGGCGTTTCCGGATACGCTGGCGCCGGTGTTGAAAGACTTGCCGGAGAATTTGCGCGTCGATCCCTGGGGGCAACCGTGGGTGTACACTTTGCACGCGCCGGAAGGTTTTGCGCGGCAAACCAACCAGCGCTACCAACTCGGCCCAACGCGCTGTCCGCTGCTGGCCGGGTTGCGTGAGGCAATACGATCGCGCCCGCCGCAAGCGGTCCCGTGGAAAATCACCGTGGAAACCGTTAGTGGGGAGCGCTCGTTGATGTTCAAGGCGAAGAAAACTTCCGCTTTGATCCAGCCCGGTGGGACGGTCGATGGCTACGCGCTGCTATTCATCGGCGACAAGTGGGCGTTGCTGGCGGCACAGGATCAACTTTTTACGGTCGCATTCTGACATGGCAAAAATCATCGGCATCAGCGATTACCTCACACCGGAAATGATGCGCAAGCTGGACGGCTTCATGTTGCGCTCGCGGTACGTTGTCGAAAGCATGCAAGTCGGCGCCCACGCCAGTCCGCTCAAGGGCGCGAGTGTCGAATTCACCGACTACCGGCAGTACGTCAAAGGCGATAACCTGCGCAACCTCGACTGGAAAGTCTTCGGGCGGACTGACCGGTATTACATCAAACAGTTCGAGGAAGAGACCAGCCTCCGTGTGCAAGTCATCATCGACGGCTCCGGCTCGATGGGCTACGGCTCACCGGGGCAGAAAACGAAATACGACTACGCCTGCCACGTCGCTGCTGCGCTCGGTTACATCGTCAGCAAGGAACGCGATTCGCTCGGGGTGACGATCTACGACAACGAAGTCCGGCATCACGTCCCGGCGCGGAGTGGGAAACGCCACCTCCGCGTCTTTCTCGAACACCTTGCCGCGCACGAGCCGAAGAATCTCACGGATACCGGCCTGGCGCTGCATGCGTTGGCCGAGATGATTTCGCGGCGCGGGATGATTGTGTTGATCTCGGATCTCTTCGACGACCCGCCGGCGGTCTTCAACGCGCTGGCGCATTTCCGCAAGAAAATGCACGACGTGATTCTGCTGCAAGTTCTCGACCCCGTGGAACTCGATCTCTCGATTGATCGCATGGCCGAGTTTATCGACATGGAGACCGGCGAGAGATTGGAGATCGATCCGAGCTCCGCCCGGCTCGCGTACAAACAGGAGCTGCAAAAGTTAATCGACGAGTGCCGGGAGAAATGTTCCGTCCTCAACGTCGATTACCGGCTTGTCTCGACGGATCAGGGCTTTGAGGATTTCGTCCACCAATACCTCGCCGAACGCCGGCGGATGTCACTCTGATGCAATTTCTCTCGCCATGGATGCTGACCGGGCTCGCGGCCATCGCGGTGCCGATCATCATTCACTTGCTGCAACGCAAGCGGGTTGTCCCAATTCCGTTCAGCACGTTGCGGCTTCTGAAATTGGTGCAGGCGAAAACCGCGCGGCGGTCGCATGTCGAGAATTTGCTGCTGTTGATTTTGCGGTGTCTGATCTTCGCTTTCATCCTGCTTGCTGCGGCCCGGCCGGTGATTTCACCGAAAGTTGCCGGCGAGTGGGGCGGCAACGTCCCGCGCACCGTCGTGCTCGTTATCGACAACTCGCTGAGTATGAACTATCGCGCCGGCAACCAGACGCACCTCGACGACGCGAAGAAACAAGCGCTCGCCATCCTCGACGACTTGCAGCCCGTGGACGATGTGGCAGTCATCACTGCGAACGACCGCGCGCAGTTGCTCATTGGCGAGCCGACCGTCGATCACGTTGTGGCCCGGCAAATCATCCAGAGCATCCAGCCGACGCAATCGCGCACCGATTTCTCCGTCGCGCTCCGGGAAGCTCGCAAGATAATGGCGCGCACGGAAAAACGCGCCCGCCGCATTTATTTGCTAACCGACAATCAAGAAGGCGGTTGGCAATTCGATCCGCGGACAGTCTTTGACGATCTGTGGCGACAGACCGGCGCACAACTAACCATCGTCCGCCCGGACGCGCTCACGCCCGTCAACTCCGCTGTGACTCGCGTCATGTTCCAGTCGCCATTGGTCGCGGCGGGCTCGGTGGTGCGGGGTTCGGCGACCGTCGAAAACTTTTCAGCCGTGGACTTGCACGATCTGTTGGAAATCAAACTCGGCGATCAACCGGTCGCACAACGCGCCGTGGACGTCGCGCCCGGTTCGACAGCGGATGTCTCGTTTGAGTTTGCGTTGCCGACAGTGACCGGGGACGCAGTGCGCGGGACAGCCAGCATCCAGAGCGACCGGTTACCGGAAGATGACCGGCAATACTTCTGGCTGTCGATTTACCAAGCGCCACGGGTCCTTGTCGTCGAAGGCCAGCAAGCCGGTCCTGAATCGTTGCATGCCGGCTTCTATTTGAAGAAAGCACTGGCGGCCGGCGGCGACATTCAGCCGAAAGTCGTTTCCACCGCGGAACTCGACGAGTTACCGCTGGAAGGGTACTCGGCGGTGATTCTCGCCGATACCGTCGTGAGCGACCGGGCGCTGGTGCGGCTCGAACGATTGCTCCAAAGCGGCGGCACTGTGGCCTTCTTCTTCGGCGACAATACCAGCGTGGACAATCTTGCGCGCATCGGCTTCTTACCGGCCAAGCCGACCGGGCAGCGCAATTTACCGGCGGGACGGTTGTCGGTGCGGGCGCTGGAACCGCGGCATCCGTTGTTTGTGAATGCCTGGGACGCGAGCACGCCGTTTCCCGCGGTGCCGCAGCAACGGATGTTCAATGTTGACGTCGCGAAAGACGCGAAAGTCTTGCTGACGCTCGGCGACAATCTACCGTTCATCATCGCCGGTAAGCTCGGGCCGGGGAAAGTGCTCATCGTGAATGCGTCCGCCGACCGGTCGTGGGGCGACCTGCCTCTTTCGCCGGCATTCCTGCCGTTGGTGAAACAGATCGCGCGGTGGTCGGCAGAACTCGACCGGCAATTCGCGAACTACGTTGTCGGCGATCCGTTGCCGCCCGCGCCGAACCTGCCGCGTGATGAGGTGTTGACGGTGACACTGCCCAACGCTGCGACTCAGCCGGTCGGCCTCGGCGAGTTCATCGTTGACCGCGCGGAGCAAGCCGGGTTCTACGCAGTCACAGTCGCGAGCGGTGCCGTCGTGCAACAGTTCGCCGTGAACGTCGACCCCCGCGAGTCGAAGTTGTCGCCGATGGATGACGACGCGTTGACGAAGATCGTGCCGAACGAAACCGTTACCGGCCTCGACAATCTTCGGCTGTGGCTGGAGCGGAAGCGCGAGTTGGCGCCGTTGTGGCCGGCATTTCTGTTGTTGGCATTGCTGTTGTTTGGCGTCGAAGCCGTTATCGCCAACGTCATGGCGCGCAACCGTTCGCAAGCGGCAGAAACGCACATCGCGACCGGCCGCCTGAATAAACACCGCCTGTCGCAACCGTTTCGCCCAGCGGAATCGGAACCGTCAACGGCAAAGTCGGTTGGCGACAGATAATTCTTTCCATTTGCCGTGTCGTTTGGCAGGTTCGCGCCACCCCGTAAGAAGGAATAAAAATCTCTATGGCAACTAAATCGAATCTAGTCGGTAACATGTTGATCGCCCAGAGCGGCGGTCCCACGGTCGTCATCAATCAAAGCCTCGTCGGCGCGGTCCTCGAAGCCAAGCGGCACAAAGCAATCAAGAAGATCTACGGTTCGCTGCATGGCCTCAAGGGCATCCTGGAAGAAAACCTCTGCGACCTCGGCCAGGAAACCACCGCCAATCTCGAACTCGTCGCCGGCACGCCGTCCTCTGCGCTGGGCTCCGTTCGCAAGAAGCCGACTCCTGAGGACTGCGCCAAGGTTTATGAGGTCCTTAAGAAATACAACATCCGCTACTTTTTCTACATCGGTGGCAACGACAGCGCCGAGACCACGCACATCATCAACGAGGCCGCCCAGCAATCCGGCTACGAGATGAAATGTTTCCACATCTGCAAGACCATCGATAACGACCTTCGCGAAAACGATCACACTCCAGGCTTTGGCAGCGCAGCGAAATTTGTCGCGCAAGCGTTCATGGGCGACAACCTCGACAACCGTTCGCTCCCCGGCGTGAAGATTAACGTCATCATGGGCCGCCATGCCGGCTTCCTCACTGCTGCCGCCGCGCTCGCTCGCGTTTATCCCGACGACGGCCCGCACCTCATCTACCTGCCAGAACGTCCGTTCTCGATGGACAAGTTTGTGGCCGACGTCAAAAGCGTCTACGCCAAATACAAACGCTGCGTGATTGCCGTCAGTGAAGGCATCTCCGACGACCAAGGCATCGCCATCGCCGCCAAGTTCACGAAAGAAGTCGACAGCCACGGCAACGTCCAACTTTCCGGCAGCGGCGCCCTCGGCGACGTGCTCGCCAAGGAGATCAAGGAGAAGGCCGATATCTCCCGCGTTCGGGCTGACACGTTTGGCTACCTCCAACGCTCGTTCTGCGGAGTCGTTTCCGCCGTCGACGCCAAGGAAGCCCGGCTGGCTGGCGCAGCGGCAGTGAAGTTCGCGACAGGCGGCAAATTTGCCAACGGCAGCACCGCCATTAAGCGCAAGCCCGGCAAGAAGTATCAGACTTGGATCGAGCGCACGGAATTGCGCAACGTCGCCAAGGAAACCCGGCACATGCCACCCGAGTTCATCAGCAAGTCCGGCAACGACGTCACCAAGGCCTTCATCGACTACGCCAAACCCATCGTCGGCGAATTGCCCAAGACTGGCCGCCTCAAAGCCGTCAAAGTCACCAAGGCGTGACCGGTCCGCTTGACGCCATGGCGAATAATTCCATCGCTGCTTGCCGGCTGTATGGGTTTATCGACACGGGTTACTTGGCTGGCCGTTCGCCCGCGGAACTGACTCGCGCGTTAATTGCCGGTGGTGTGGACATCATTCAAGTCCGCGCCAAAGAACTGCTCCATGCCCACCGCGTCGAACTCGCATTGGCCGTCATTGGTGTCGCCTTCCGCGCGGGCGTACCGGTCATCGTCAATGATGATCTCGACGCCGCCGTGGAATCGGGAGCCGACGGCGTGCATTTGGGCCAAGAAGACTGGGCGACGACTTCGCGGGATCGGCTCGCGAGTGTACGGATCGTCGGCATTAGCACCCATTCACTTGAACAAGCATTACAAGCCGAGCGCAACGGCGCAAACTACATCGGCGTTGGCCCCGTGTTTGCGACCGGCACAAAACCAAACGTCGCCCCGGTCGGCATCAAGCTGGTCAAACAAGTTGCCGCCAAATTGGCCGTGCCATTCTTTGCGATTGGCGGTATCACGTTGCAGAACGTGGCCCAAGTCAAAGCTGCCGGCGCAACGCGTATCGCCGTCGTGTCCGGGATTCTGCAAGCACCGGATGTTGCCAAGGCGGCACAACAGTTCAAAGACAAGCTGGTGTAGCGGCGCTTCTGCGAAGCGCCGCCGGCACAATCACAGTCTGCTCCGCTTCGGCTACTTCATAGATGACACGATACGGGAAACGGTCGGGATAACGCCACCGGATGTTCTTGGTTGGATGCCGACGGCAATTGAGAAGTGGATTTTCGGCCAGCGCATCCCACACGCCGATGATTGCCTCGACAAACTCCCTCCCGAGTCCCGGTTGCCGTGCTTCATACCAACCGGCAGCTTCCGCCACGTCCTGCTCAACTTCCGGCCGGAACTCGACCCGCCAGTTCATTTGCCGAAACGGGAGCGCAACCGCTCTTTCATTTCGCCTAACGGCACGGCTGAACTCGGATTCTGTTGGTGCTTGGCCAGCCGCTGTGCCACTAATGTTTCGTCTTCTGCCGATAGACCGGCTTCGTCTAACTCTAGGGCGCGCCGAATCAGCCACTGCCGCTCGGCGACGGTCAACGCCGGTAACTCCTGTAACACTTCCGCGAAGCTCATGGCGGAAAGATACCCCAGCGATGCGGCAGTGCCAGCTTGAAATTCAGGGTAAACGTTCGTTGTTGCGTCCGGCCTTGTCTCCCACACGCGGGCACGCTAGATTCCCAACCAACACGGAGGCTGATCATGCAAGGAATACTCGGACTCGTAATTCTCGTTCTCGACATCATCGCCATTATCGACTGCGCCAAACGCAGCATGGATACTGGCAAGAAGGTGCTGTGGATTCTGCTGATTCTCTTTCTCCCGGTCTTGGGTCTGATTCTCTATTACCTCGTCGGGCGAAAATAAGCGCGTGCATCCGCGCGGATTCGCGGTTAGAAAACTCCGCTCATGAGCTTACTCATTACCGGATCCATCGCGCTCGACACCGTCAAAACCCCGCTCGAAGAACACGCCGACCAGCTCGGCGGGTCGGCGAGCTACGCGGCCATCGCGGCCAGCTTCTTCACGCCGGTCAATCTCGTCGGCATCGTCGGCGACGATTTTCCGAAGCCGTACCTGAACCTCTACCGGAAACACGGCGTCAACCTCGACGGCCTTCAAGTCGCGAAAGGCAAAACCTTCCGTTGGTCCGGTGAGTACGAATGGGACATGAACAACCGGAAGACTCTCTCCGTCGATCTCAATGTCTTCGAGACGTTCCAGCCGACGTTACCGGAACAGTATCGGACCACACCGTTTATTTTCCTCGCGAACATCTCGCCGCAGTTGCAACTCCACGTCTTGTCACAGGTGAAGAAACCGAAGTTCATCGTCGCCGACACGATGGACCTGTGGATCAATATCGCGAAAGAACCGTTGCTCGATTTGCTCAAGAAGATCGACTGCCTCATTCTCAACGAAAGCGAAGCGCGCGAGCTGATGAAGGAAACCAGCCTCATCAAAGCCGGTCAGGCGTTATTGAAACGCGGCCCGAAATTTGTCTGCATCAAGAAGGGCGAACACGGCTGCCTGCTCTTCGGTAAGAATCTATTCTTTAGCGCGCCGGCGTATCCGCTGGAAGATATTCACGATCCGACCGGCGCCGGCGATTGTTTTGCCGGGGCGTTTGCCGGTTACCTCGCCAAGGCCGGCAAAGTCAATCCGGCCACCTTGCGCCAAGCCGTGATCTACGGCAGCGTGCTGGCCAGCTTCAACGTGGAAAGCTTCAGTCTCAACCGGCTGAAGTCGATCAAGCCAAAAGATATCGCCGCGCGGTACAAGAGTTTCCGGCAGATGAGCCACTTCGAGTGACGTCGAACTACGGGAACAGCCCGCGCAATTTCTTGGCTTCGGCGATCTTGCTGATGCCGAGGGCGAGGGCGGCGTCGCGCATGTAGAGATTGTTCTTCTTGGCGAAGTGGGTGACTTGGTGGTACGCCGTCTCCAGATGCCGGTAGAGCTTGTCGTTCACTTCGGCTTCCGTCCAGAAGAAGCTCTGCAAATCCTGCACCCATTCAAAATAACTGACGATCACGCCGCCGGCATTGCAGAGCACGTCGGGAATCACAAACACATCCGCGCGCTGCCGCAAGACTTCGTCGGCTTCGATGGTCGTCGGGCCGTTCGCGGCTTCGGCCAGAATCCGGCAGCGCAGTTTGCCGACGTTTTTACCGGTGATCTGCCGTTCGAGCGCGGCGGGGATGAGCACATCGCACTCCAGCTCCAGTAACTGCTCGTTCGTGATTCGTTCGCCAAATCCCTGGAGTTCGCCAAAGTGTTTGTGTTTCTCGACGTAGTCGATCAACACGTTCACGTCGAGGCCGGCCGGATTGTAGATCCCGCCGGTATAATCGCTGACCGCGATGACTTTCGCGCCGAACCGGTGTAACTGTTGCGCCGCCACGGAGCCGACGTTGCCGAAGCCTTGTACGACGATGCGCGAACCTTCGGAAGCCAGGTTGAGATTTTCGAGCGTCCGGTTGACGAGGTACGCCACACCCCGGCCCGTCGCTTCGCGCCGACCGGCCGAGCCGCCGAGAATGACCGGCTTCCCGGTAACAATCTGCGGGACGGGATTGCCTTCGTGCATCGAGTAGGTGTCCATCATCCACGCCATGGTCTGCTCGTTGGTGCCGAGGTCCGGCGCCATCACGTCAATATGCGGCCCGATGAATGGGATCATCTCTTGCGTATAGCGGCGCGTCATCCGTTCGAGTTCGCCGAGACTCATCTGACGCGGGTCGCACGTCACGCCGCCCTTCGCGCCGCCATACGGCAACCCGCACAACGAACACTTCCAACTCATCCACATCGCGAGCGCGGCCACTTCGCCGAGTGTCACGTCTGGATGATACCGGAGGCCGCCTTTGGTGGGGCCGACCGACAAATGATGCTGAACCCGGTACCCCGCGAAAACCTCGACGTGCCCATCGTCCATCCGCACCGGCACGCTGACGATGAACGCGCGCTTCGGGATTTTCGTGCGGACGCGTTCGCTCTGCGGGGTGTTGAGGAAGTCGGCGGTGCGGTCGTACTGTTGGCAGGCCATGACGAACGACGGTGACAGCATGAATTCAGCGAGCATGATGTTGTTCTCCTACGATGACGCGCAAGGCGCGTGGTTTAACTGTAAACGTCACGGGGATATCCCCGGCATCTTCCCCGTCCAACTGACATGGCGTTCCCTCGGCCGACTGACAATGCAATTCGGTCGTCTGAAAATAGCGCACCCCGCGCAACCCGGTATGCTTCCCGAGCAAAATCGCCGGGCCATACCGGCACAAGGCCAGGATACCGGTCTTTTCCAAAATGCAGACATCGAGCAAGCCGTCGTCGAGCTTGGCGCGTGGGAAGAGGGGGAACTTGCCGCCATAATACCGGCCGTTGCCGATGAAGATCGCCGCGCCGCCTTCCACGGGCGCGTGCGTCTCGCCCAGCGTCTTCAGCCCGGCCCACACGTAGGCCAGCGGGCCAATCTTCTTCTTCAATTCCCAACTGGCCGCGCGCACGGCGCGGGCGTCGAAGCCAACACCGGCCAGTTGGACGAAGAGCCGTTCTTTGCCGGCGACCGTTGCGCAGCCGAGGTCAATCGTCCGCGTCTGACCGGCTTCGATGATGCGCCACGCCGCCTCGATGTTGGTGGGGATTCGCAGTTCTTTTGCGAACACGTTGACGGTGCCGAGTGCGAGAATGCCGAGCGGCCGACCGTTCAGACCGTTGACGACTTCGTTGATGGTGCCGTCGCCGCCGGCAGCGACGATGGTGTCGTCCGGGCCGGCATTCGCCGCTAACTGAGTCGCTTCGCCGACACGCTGTGTGGGGGCGAGGGTGACGCGGGCGGATTGCTTGGCTTCGAGGAATTGCCGGAGCCGCTGGGATTTCTCGCCACGGGCGGCGGGATTGAAGATTACGAAAATTCTCGTCATACCGGGTTAGTCGTGTGGTAAGTGTAGGCCATGAAAGCTCTCAAAGTAATCCTTATTATTTGCGTGGTGCTCGCGGTGATTGCCGGTGCGGGATTGTTCATGCTGACCCGGTTTCTCGAGCGGCCGGAGTTTCGCCAGAAATTGGTCGGCTTGGCCAGTCAGGCGACTGGGACAGCGGTGGAAATCACGGACCTGAAGGTTTCGATTTTCAGCGGGATCGAATTGCAGGGCGTGGCGATCGGGAATCCGGGCGGGTTTACCGGCAATCTGCTAACGGCGAAAGCATTTACGTTGCGATACCGGCTTTGGCCGTTGTTGCAGAAGCGCGTGAAGGTGGCGACGGTGGTGCTGGATTCGCCGGTGATCACGCTGGCGAAAAATGCGAAGGGTGAATGGAATTACGACAAGATTGGCAGCAAGACTGAGAAAGTGAAGTCGACGGGACCGGCGGCGGCGCCGAGCACGAGTGCCGGTGGGCTAGATATTTCGTTGCAGAATATTGAGATGAAGAACGCCACGGTGGTGATGGTGAAAGACGACGGCAAGGAGTTGCTCCGGGTCAAAGGTGCGTCGTTCGCGAGCGCGATCAATCTGGCGGGCGGGCAAATGTCCGGCACCGGGAACGCACGACTCGAGTTGGTGAACGCGGCGAATTCGTTGATCCTGCGCAACATTGCCACGCCGGTCGAACTCACGCCGGCCGCGGTCAAACTCGCGCCGTTGACCGGCACGCTGGCGGGCGGCGACATTACCGGCGACGCGGGGTTGTCGTTGGCGGGGGACGCGAAGTACACGGTGAATTTGCACGTGAAGAATGCCGACGTGGTGACGTTGATCAAGGAAGCCGGTGTCGCACAGCAGGTGTTTTCCGGTGGGAAGCTGCAGATGAAAGCCGCGTTGACCGGCACGGGTGGGCTGGAGACGATCAACGGCGCCGGTAACGCGGAGGTTGTCGGCGGGCAACTGGTGAACATTCCGTTGCTGAATCTGGTCGCGACCTTGTTGCAGGTGCCGGCGTTGCAGGATTTGAAGTTTGACGAGATTAAGCTGGAGTACACCATTGCGAATAACGTGATGCAGACGCCGGTCATCAGACTGAAGTCGCCGCAGGTGCAAATCACCGGCAAGGGGACGGTGGCGCTGACGGATTATGCGCTCGATCATACGTTCACGTTGACGCTGGCGGCGGGTGTGTTGGATCACGCGCCGAAGGAGATCCGGCAGGAGTTTACGGCGGTGACGAACGGGGCGTACGCGATCGATTTCAAAGTGTGGGGGCCGTACGACGCGCCGAAGACGGATTTGCAGAAGCGGTTGCTCAAGGGTGTGGCGGATCAGTTGTTGAAGAAGTTTTTGAAATAGCCATGCGCGTCATCGCCGGTATGGCCAAGGGGATGGTGCTCGCGGTGCCGCGCGGCGACGCGACGCGGCCGACGTCGGACCGGGTGCGGGAGGCGATTTTTTCCAGTCTCGGGGCGCGCGTGGTGGACGCGGCGGTGCTCGATCTGTATGCCGGCACGGGCGCGCTGGGTTTGGAGGCGGCGAGCCGCGGCGCCCGATCTGTACTTTTCGTGGAGCAGGCCCGGGCCGCGCTGGATTGTCTGGGGAAGAATATTCTCGGGTTTGAGAAACAGCGCGGGGAGCAGCCGGTCTTCGAAGTCTGGCGCGAGGAAGTCTTCCGCGCGTTGGGTAAGTTGCCCCGGCAATTCACGTTGATCTTTGCCGATCCACCTTACGCTGTCCCACCGGCGCCGTTGTTGGCGGCGGTGAAGCAAAGCGGTGGACTGACGCCGGACGGATTGTTGGTGTTGGAGACGAGCCGGCGGACGGAGTTACGGCTGGCTGAGTTTTGGCATCTTGAACGGGACGCGGTTTATGGGGACACCCGCGTCAGTTACTTGCGATTGCTCCGGTAGCGTCGAGAGTTCCTCGGACAACATCGTGGCGACGAGCGGCAGCGAAGCTTTGACCTTCCCGATGGCGTCGCGCGCTTTTTGGAGTTCACCCAGTTGCATGTGCGCCAACGCGAGCCAGACCCAGGGGGTGGCGTCGTCATTGCGGATTTTGGTGGCGCGCTGGTAATAGCTGATCGCTTCGTTGAGGAAACCTTGGGTGTGATAGATGCAACCGAGGCCGTTGAGGGCGACCAGGAAATCGGGTCTGAGTTCGAGCGCTTTTTGGTAGGCGGTGATGGCTTCGTCGAGTTTGCTCTGGGCGGCGTAGGCTTCGGCGAGATTGACCCAGGTCTGCGCATCGGGCTTGAGTTTGATGGCGTGGATACAGGCGGAAACTAGGTCGGCATGTTTGGCTTCGTGCTTTAGCTCGCGCATGAGGCGGGACCACGCGTGCATGTTGTTTGGATGTTGATTGGCGATTTCCCGGCAGAACGCAACCCAGTCGGTGGAGTTCTTGGCCTTGTCCGTCTCCAGATCGAGATTCGACCACGCGCGTTCGCAATCGGGGTGCAGCCGGACGACGGCTTGGGCAAAAGTGAGCGACTCGCCGGCGCTGATTTGACCCTCGCTGGCCATGCGGAGAAACTTCCAGCACTGTTGTCCGGTCGGATCGCGGCGGATGAAATCGTGACAAAAAGTGAGGAACCCCGCCGTATCCTGCTTTTCGACGTAGTGACCGTAGAGTTTCGACCAAGCTTTCGCATCATCCGGGGCCTTCGCGACGGCCGCCTGCGCCCGCTGAATCAACCAGTTACCGAGGAATTTTGACATGCAATCCTGTTTAAGCAGGATGCGTGCACAGGTCCGGCTCGATTTAGTCGACGGTGCGCATCTGGACGGTATTGATCAATTTATCGCGGGCCAGCACATCGGTGACGACGACGGTCTGGTCGCCTTTTGTCAGCAAGTCGCGCTCGCGCAACACTTTCTCCGCCCGCAAAATCGTCGTCTCAGGGTCGTCGCTGAAGTCGATGATAAATGGCTGGACGCCCCAACTCAGACACAGTTGATTGCGGACGTGTTCCTTGGTCGTGAACGCGTAGATCGGCGTCGACTTCGGTCGCAACCACGACATGCACCGCGCCATGTAGCCGTGCCGGGTGAAAACGAGAAGGCCTTTCGCGTTCAACTCATTGGCCATGACGACGGCGGAACGCACCACCTTTTGTCGATCATCCTGCAAATCGGCCGCGTCGGCGTAACTGGCCCCGCCGCTGCGTTCGATGCGCTGCGAAATCCGGTTGAGGACTTCGATGCATTCGAGCGGGTACTTGCCGATGGTTGTCTCGCCGGACAGCATGATGGCGTCGGCTTGCTCGAAGACGGCGTTGGCCACGTCGGTGACTTCGGCGCGCGTTGGCATCGGGTTTTCAATCATCGATTCGAGCATGTGCGTCGCGACAATGACCGGCTTGCCGTAGCGGATGCAGGATTTGACGGCGCGGCGTTGGATGATCGGCAGCTCTTCGTAGGGACATTCGATGCCGAGATCGCCACGAGCAACCATGATGGCGTCGCTGACGTCGATGAGGTCGGACAGGTTGGTGACGGCTTGCTGATCTTCAATCTTGGAAATGATGCGCGCCGTGGAATTGGCCTGCCGGAGGATTTCCTGGAGCTCCTCCACGTCCTTGCGTTCACGGACGAACGAGAGCGCGAAGAAATCGACATTTAACTCGATGCCAAGCTTGATGTCGGCCCGGTCTTTGTCGGTGATCGACGGCATGCTGACTTTCACGCCCGGCAAGTTGATGTGGCGGCGGCTCCCGAGTTCGCCGTCGGTCAACACCTCGCACCGCATCCGGCGATGGAGTTTCTCCAAGACCCGCAGCCGGATCACGCCGTTGTCCACCAGTACCGTGTCGCCGACATGAATGTCGTTGATCATGTTCGGGTAATTGACGTCGACCGACTTCTCTTCTTCGCTGTGCGCGCCTTTGACGGTGAACTCAAACACGTCACCGGGTTTGAGGTGCAACGGCAGCGGCAAGTCGCCCGTTCGAATGGCCGGTCCTTGGGTGTCCATCATGATGGCGCACGACCGCCCGGCCTGGGCCGCCGCGGTGCGGATGTGTGCGACGGTGCGCCGGGTCCAGTCATGCGGGGCGTGGCTCATGTTGAGCCGGGCGACGTCCATACCGGCGGCGATCATTTTGGCCAACATCTCCGGAGAATCCGTGGCCGGTCCGAGTGTGCAGATAATTTTAGTGCGACGTGACATACCGGCGATTGTAGCAGATAGTTGGTGGAATTCAGCCGGTAAGTCTGCTACTCATACCGCGCGGTTGCGAGGTGTCGTATGTTAATCAGCATCATCGTTCCAACCCTTAACGAAGAGACCAATCTGCCGGTCACACTCCAGCAGTTGGCCCAGCGGTCGGACGTTGAATTGATCGTGGTCGATGGCGGCTCGAAGGATCACACGGTTGCAATCGCGCGCAAGTACACCTCCTACGTCTTCGTCGCCACACCGGGACGCGCCGCGCAGATGAATACCGGCGCGCGGCATGCGACGGGCGACATTCTTTTATTTCTCCATGCCGATACATTCCTACTTCCGGGAGCGCTCGACGAATTGCAGCGGCGCATTACCGGCGATGGGGCGGTCGGTGGGGCGTTCGATCTCAATATCGATTCGCCGGGGCGGCTGCTCCACCTGATCGCCAAGATTTCGAGTCAACGCTCCCGGCTTTTCCGGACGCCGTACGGCGACCAGGCAATTTTTTGTTGGCGGCAAGTCTTCGAGGAAGTCGGCGGCTACCCGGAGATTCCGATTCTGGAAGACGTCGCGCTTGCCCGCCGGTTGCGCCGCGCGGGCCGGCTCACCTTTTTGCGGACCGGCCTCGTGACCAGTGGCCGGCGCTGGGTTGCGAACGGCGTACTCAAAACGACGTTCGTGAACTGGTGGGTGAGGTTTCTCTATTTTCTACGCATCCCACCGCCGCAACTCCGCCGGATCTACGATGGCTGGCTGACCGGCGGCTCGCAGCGGAGTGACAAGTCCACGATCATTCCGCCCGGCAAACGACGGCTCCAAGGCCAGCCTTAGTGCTGGTTGACGACGTCAATCACAGCGCGTAACCGGCCGAAGTTGGATCGGTTAAAAGGAAACACCACCCGGTTCAGCGTCGCCAATTCCGGTTCATTTTCCTCTTCCGGTAACGGCCCGTTCGCGCGGAATTTGCCGCCGTTGACGCAGATGTTGGCAAACCGGTCGTTGAGCGTCTGAAGTAGATGCTCGGTGACCGGGTGTTTGACGCGCAACACGAGGCCGTCCTTCACGTACCGGCTGGAGTGGTAGTTGCGGTAGAAGTTCACAATCTCGTCGCAGGCTTCCTCGATATTGTCGGTGACTTTGAACAGTGCGAGATCGTCCTTGTTGATCAAGCCAGCATCGAGGAGTTGGTCTTCCACAAAACGCCACCACGTCTTCCAGTAATTGCCGTGCGGCCGGTCGATGAACACGAGCGGCTTCGGTTGGCTCTTACCGGTCTGCATGAGCGTGAGCGCCTCGAAGCCTTCGTCGTGCGTGCCGAAGCCGCCGGGAAAAAGCGCGATGGCGCTGCTCTCTTTCATGAAACACAACTTGCGCGTGAAAAAATATTTGAAGTTGATCAACTTCGGATCGCCGGCAATCTCATCGTTCGGTTCCTGCTCGAACGGCAACCGGATGTTCAAGCCAAAGCTATTCTCCCGACCGGCGCCGCGTTGGCCAGCGCCCATGATACCTTCACCGCCGCCGGTAATCACCATGAACCCCCGGTCAACAATCGCTTTGCTGAACGCCACCGCTTGGAGATATTCGGGCGCGTCTGACTTCGTGCGGGCGGAGCCAAAAATCGTGACCTTGCGCTTCTCCCGGTACGGCGTAAAGACGCGCGACGAGTAGCGCAATTCCTTGAGCGCCGCCGTCATCACTTTCATGTCGCGCCGGTCGGCCTTGTCGTCGAGCAACCGGAGCGCGGTCTCGATGAGGTCGGCCGCCAGATCCGCATTTACGCCGCCGTTGTGTTCGGTGACGAGCTGCTGGATAAGGTCTTGGTTTTGTTTGCTGAGCGGCATGGAAGGCGCAATCTAGCTGACAGACTTGGCGAGTCAACCGGATTTCACGCCGGCGTCAACCGCTCGCAGCCTTCGAGAATCAATTCCGCCGGGTTCACCTCGATGTCTGTGGCTGGGGGCGGCACCGCGGGCTGAAAAACAAATTGCCCATGGCGCAGGCGCATGAGTTCGTAAATCGCCGCCTGATTCTGCAGGCCACCGGTGGTTTCGGCATGCGCGAATGTGCCATTGAAGAAATAGATTTTCCCCTGCAACTGCCCCGTCTGCGTGAGAGTCAACGCGCCGGTCTGTCCCTGTTCAACCAGCGTCTGCAACAGGCTGATGATGTGAAAGCCGGCAAGGTCGCCCAGCAGATTGGCCGGGGTCTGATTGGCGACCCGCTGTTGCGCTTCCGCGCGTGTGCCGGCAACCACTTGAAACACGGTTGAGCCGATTTGGACTTCATCGCCGGCCTGCAAGATCGCCTCCCACACCGGTGCTCCGTTGACTTTAACGCCGTTGGCGCTGCCCCGGTCGATCAGGTGCGGGCCGCTGGGGGTGGGTGAAATCTTGGCATGGATCCGCGACACGAGATGGTCGTTGAGCACAATCTGGTTCACGGCCGCCCGCCCGATAGTGACCGGCACATTCACCGGCAACTCGAAAAGAGGGTTGTCTTTCCTAATTAAGAAATAGGTCATCCCGCCCTAAAGTAGCAGCTTCGATGCCTTGCTACCGTGGCGGCCAGCCGCTTCTTTTAGAGGTCAGGAGGCGGCCGGAATCTGCGGAGTCGTTTCGGTCGTAACTGATTCGTGCACGGCGGCATTGACCGCTTGGACGGCGGCGACCGCCGCGGTCACTTCGTCCGCAATCGGCGCGGCGGCCGAGGAAAGGGTCGGAGCGTTCTCGGCCACGACCGGCGGCGCATCCGGGATCGCGGCGACGGTGGATTCTTTTTGGACCAACAACTCGTTGTGAAGTTCTTCCTCGTGGGGTCGGAGATCTGTGCGGACGGCCGCGGCGCCATCAATCCGGTCTTCCTGAATTTCTTTGGCCTCTTCAACTTGCTTACGGGTCTGTTCTTCGCGCGGGCTGAATTTGACGCTGACGACTTTCGAAACGCCGTGTTCTTCCATCGTGATGCCGTAGAGCGCGTCGGCCATGCCGATGGTGCGCTTGTTGTGGGTGATGACCACAAATTGGCTCTGATGGATGAACCGGGTCAGAATGCGGATGAACCGGTTGATGTTCGACTCGTCGAGCGGCGCGTCCAATTCGTCGAGGACGCAGAACGGCGCGGGCTTGACCATGTAGATCGCGAAGAGCAGCGCGGTGGCGGTCAACGTGCGTTCGCCGCCGCTGAGGAGCGTGATGCTTTGGAGCAGCTTGCCGGGCGGTTTGGCGACGATCTCGATCCCGCTTTCGAGCGGATCGTTTTCGTCGCTCAAAATCAAATTCGCTTTGCCGCCGCCGAAAAGTTCCGTGAACATGACTTGGAAGTTGTCGCGGATCTTGGCGAAGGTCTCGCTGAAAAGTTGTTTGGTCGTCGTGTTGATCTTGGCGATGACCTGGAGCAACTGCTCCTTCGCCTTGACGAGGTCTTCGTGTTGCTGGCTGAGGAATTTGTACCGCTCTTCGAGTTCGTCGTACTCCTGAATGGATTCGACGTTGACCGGGCCCATCGCGTCGAGCTTCGTCTGCAACTCGGCGACCTGTAACTCGATCGCATCCCAGTCTGTCGGCAACGGCACCTGCTGGCTGACCACCGGCCCGCCATCGGCGACCGTGATGAGAATCGAATCGCTGCGGATGTCTTCGACGTTGAGCTGGTACTTCTGCCAGACGCGGTCTTTGAGGTTCTGCAGCTCCATCCGTTTTTGCGCCAGCGCGACATCGAAGCCGGACTTTTGATTCAGAACGTTGGCGGCCTTGGATCGCACGGCGCGCAATTCCGTCTCGGCTTCGGCAATCCCGGTCGCGACTTCGCTGCGTTGATGCTGCAAGCCGGCCAAGTGCTGCTGCGATTGTTCCCGGGCTGCGGCCAGTTCTACGATGGTTTGTTCGGCCTCGGCCATTTCCTGCCGGCATTGCTCGATGCGATTGGTGTGGGTCGTGATTTCGTTCGTGCAAACGACGATGCGCTCCCGGAAATCGCGGGTGCGGCCGGCAATTGGCTCGCGTTGGGATTGGATGGCTTCGCGTTTGTGTTGGATGCCGCCCGCCGCGATTCGCAACTCGGTCAGTTGCGCGATCAACCCGTCGCGTTGCCCGGACAGTTCATTGACCGACTGCTGCCAGCCGGTAATCTGCTCGCGCAACTGCGCTTCCCGTCCCTGCGCGTCTGCCAAACCGGCAAGCAACTCCGCCCGGCGCTGTTTCTCTTCGGTGTCTTGTTCTTCGATGGCCGTCAGTTCGAAAACGACGGTGTGAATTTTACTTTCGAGATCGCGGCGCTCGGTGGACAACGCGTTGAATTCGCCTTCCCGGCTGGCGAGCGTGACATCGTTGGCGTGCCATTCTTCGCGGGCGCGGCGGAGGCGTTCGTCGAGGCGAACGCGCTGTGTTTCGAGTTCGGCTTGCCGGGCGGCGGCGGCGGCGGTCTGCGTCTGCAATTGCGCGACTTGGTCGGCGAGCGCGGAGATTTCGCCAATGTGACTGGTGGAAACCGCGCTGAGAATGCCGTGGGCATCAATGTATTCTCCAGCAAGTGTCGCGACGGCGCGGCCGGGAGTGCGCAATGTCAACGCCACATCGAGATTCTCGGCGATAATGACATTCGCGAGCAATGAATGGACGAGTGATTCAAACCGGGTGTCGCGGACACGAACTACAGAAATTGCCGGTGTAGTGGCGTCCGTTCCGGACGCTGCCGGGACGGCAGCCGCTACATCGGGAAATGCAATCGCCGGGTTCTTGAGGCCGCTGGCCAACAACTCGCGCGCGCCGGTCAGATCATCGGCCAGAATCGTGCGGAGATTGTGATTGAGTGCGGCTTCGATGGCCGGGCCGTATTGCGGTTCGACTTCGAGAATGTTGCCAAGCGTGGCGCGACCGTCGGGCGCGGCGAAAACTTGCCGGAGCACTTCGAGGCGCGCGGTGCGTTGCGAGACGGCGGAAGCGGACGCCTGATGTTCCTGCTCGGCGGCGCGCAATTGCTGGGCGACTTCGGTCAACTCCTGTTCCTGGGTCGCGAGCGTTTCACGCGCGGTTTCAACCGACCGGCTCAGATCGGTCAGACTCCCTTGAAACGCTTCGAGCCGTTCTTGAAGCGCACGGCGCTGGTCTTCGAAATTGAGCTTTTCGGTCGAGAGTTTTTCGGCCCGCAACAGGTCGTGCTTCTTCTTGTGATCGAGGGCGCCGAGTTCGTTGCGATTGTGGGCGCTTTGGCTTTCCAACGCGAGCAACGCCACGCTGGCTTCTTGGAGACCGGTGCGCTTCTGGCTTAATTCGACATCGTGCGCTTTGAGCGCGTCTTGCCCGGCTTGGACTTTGGCCTGCTCGGCGGCGAGCAGCGTGTCGATCTGCGCGAATTCGGCGTTGAGCGTTGCGAGCAACTGTTCCTGAACGTGAATCTTTTCCTCGGAGGCCGCGATTTCAAGCCGGTCGGCCTGAATCCGTTGCTCGGACTCGGCGATGCGCTCGGTGTTGAAGCCGATGCGTTGCTGATTGCGGTCGGCATCCGACTTGAGTTCGTGATCGTGGCTGACGGCGGCGTTGATGGAGCGCTCGATTTCGTTGAGCCCCAACCGCAGCTCGCTGATTTGCGCTTCGTAATTGGCAATCTCCGCGCCGAACTGCTCGCTCTGCGCGGCGATGGTGGCGATTTGCGTTTCCAGCTCGGCGGTCTCGGTGTGGAGGAGATCGTACCGGTGGCGCTGGAGGCGGGTGTCGAGGGCTTTGAGTTCGTCGAAAATTTCTTTGTACCGGCGCGCTTTGCCGGCTTGGCGCTGGAGGCTGATGATCTGGCGTTTGACTTCCTTGATGATGTCCGTCAACCGCATCAAATTTTGCTCGGTGTATTCGAGTTTGCGGAGGGCTTCCTTTTTCTGGTGCTTGAATTTGCTGATGCCGGCAGCTTCTTCAAAAATCGTCCGCCGATCATCCGGGTGGGCGCTGAGAATCTGGTCGATCTGCCCCTGGGCCATCATCGAGTAACTCGACCGGCCAATGCCGGTATCCATGAACAACTGCTGGATGTCGCGGAGACGGCAGGTGGTCTTGTTGAGCAGATACTCACCGGCGCCATCCCGATAGACGCGGCGCGTCACAGTGATCTCGGTGAAATCGAGATTCACGCCCGGCAGGGAAAGTAATTTCGGATCGACGTCGGCAAAAGTCAGACTGACTTCCGCCATGCCGATGGGTTTGCGGCCGTCGGTGCCGCTGAAAATCACGTCGGCCATCTCGGAGCCGCGGAGCGCTTTGGCGGATTGTTCGCCGAGCACCCAGCGGATAGCGTCGGAGATGTTGGACTTCCCGCAACCGTTTGGTCCAACGATCGCGGCGACGCCCGGTAAGAATTCCAAAGTCGTCTTCTCAGCAAACGACTTAAAACCGATGAGTTGTAGGCTCTTCAGATACATAAATAGGGTTCCCCACCCCTTTCCTTGTTATGGACGCGGAGAATAGCCGGCGCGCCAGCGATTGCAAGCGTAAAATCAGGCACTTACGCCCATTGTTTCGCTGTGAATAACGTGTGAGCAACTCGTCAAACCGGCGTGGGCACGCTGGGCCGGACAAGACCCAACAAGTGGAGAGATGTTTGAATGGCCGACCGGAAGGTCTCCGAATTCATTTCGTCTTTGTTGATGAAAGCTGCGCCGAGTGCTTCGAGTTTTTCGGGAATCTGATCGCGCTGCAAACCGGAGATGACAATGACCGGGATGCGGACACCGATTTGCCGCATGACGCGCAACACATCGCCGCCGCCCATGCCGGGCAGTTTCCAATCGAGGACGATGAGGGCAAATCGTTTGGTGCGGATCCGTTCGAGTGCTTCGTGGCCGTCGCACGCGGTATCGGTCGCCATCTCGCGGTCGAACGGCCACGCTTTGCCGAGATGATGAAGGGTGATTTCGCGATCCACGTCGCTGTCGTCAATCACGAGAACGTGCAGACATTCGTTCTTCGCAGCCACATCGAGAGTAGGCTGGACGCTCACAACGCCACCTTGATAGCGCAATCGCGCCGGCAACTCAAGCCGATTGCAGTTCGTTGTGGAGAATGCTGAGCGTGTAGATGGCGGCCGTTTCGGCGCGCAAAACCAGCGGGCCGAGGGAGAGCGGTAAACACCCGGCATTCTTCGCGGCGGAAATCTCGGCCGGCGTGAAGTCGCCTTCCGGTCCGATCATGACCAATACCGAGCGTGGCCGGCTGGTGCCGAGGATGGCCTTCAATGGTTGCGAGCCCGGCTGGAGTGAGGCGATCAGTTTGAGGTCGAACTTACCGGTGTCGGCGAGAAAGGCCGGGACTTTGCGGGGCGACTCGATCACCGGCAGCCAGTTGTTGCCGCACTGCTTGCAGGATTCGAGCGCGATCTCACGCCAGCGGTCGAGCTTGCGCGCATTCTCATCGAGTTGCACGATGGTGCGTTCACTGAGCAGCGGAATGATCGTCGCGACGCCGAGTTCGGTCGCTTTCTCGACGATCAAATCCATGTTCTTTTTCGGCACCGCCTGCGCGAGCGTGATCCGGCAGGGGAGTACTGGCGTCGTGGATTGTTGGAGGATGGTGAGCTTACCGGCGGCGGCGACGCGACATTGGGCTTCGTGCCCGCGACCGTCGAACGCGTTGACGATGTCACCGGGTTTGAGGCGCAACACATGGGTCGCGTGATGCGTCTCTTCGGCGCTCAACACCGGTTGCTGAAAGTTGGGCAGATAGAAACGGTGCATAACTTACCGGGCGCCGAAGAAGCGCTTGGCTTTACTCATGAACGATTGCCGTAGCGGGTAGGCTTCGTCGTTGGCGAGCTTCGCGAACTCTTCCAATTTCTCGCGGAGCGGCCGGGCCAGTTTGCTGGGGACTTCAACGAGGGCGCGCACCAGCAAATCGCCGTGACCGTGACCGTGGACGTTGGGCAGACCTTGGCCACGCAGCCGGAACATGGTGCCGTATTGCGTGCCGGTCGGAATCTTCAAGCGCGCGGCGCCGTGCAACGTTGGGACTTCGATTTCGCCGCCGAGTGCGGCGATCGTGAAACCGATCGGAACTTCGCACAGGAGGTCGTCGTTTTGGCGGACGAAGATTTCGTGTTCTTTGACGCGCACGACGACGTAGAGATCACCGTGGGCACCGCCGCGGATCCCGGCTTCGCCGTGACCGGAGCTGCGCAGACGGGAGCCGTCGTCAATGCCGGCCGGGATTTTGATTTTGATTTTGCGGCGCTGTTGAGTCCGCCCTTCACCGCCGCATTTTTTGCAAGGGTTGCTGATGCTTTGACCGGCCCCGTTGCAGCGCGGGCACGTGGCCGCGACGGTAAAGAAGCCGCGCGAATGCGCGACTTGGCCACGACCATGACAGGTCGCGCACGTCTCGGTCTTGCTGCCGGCAGCGCCGCCGCGGCCGTGACAGTCTTCGCAGGTGTCGAGGACGTTGAACGCGACTTCCTTTTCAATGCCTTTCGCAGCTTCCTCGAATTCGACTTCGAGGTCGTACCGGAGATCGTTGCCGCGGCCGGGTTGTTCACGACCACCACCGCCACCGCCGCCGAAGGCTTGTTCGAAGATGTTGTCGAAGATGCCGCCGCCGCCCGCGCCGAAGACGGTTTCGTAAATGTCGCGCGGGTCGTGGAAACCGCCGCCGGGTTGTTGGCCGCCGGGCCGGCCACCGCCGCCGGGGGCGAAGGCGGCATGACCGAAGCGGTCGTAGGCGGCGCGCTTCTGGTCGTCGGAAAGCGCTTCGTAGGCTTCGCCGAGTTCCTTGAATTTTTCTTCGGCGGTATGATCGCCGGGGTTTTTGTCCGGATGATATTTGATGGCCAGCTTGCGGTAGGCTTTCTTCATTTCATCAGCCGAGGCCCCGCGCTCGACGCCGAGGATTTCGTAATAATCGCGTTTGGTGCTCATACCGCCGGTGGGCCTTTGCTGACGACAACGCGCGCCGGGCGGAGGAGCCGGTCGCCAAGTTTGTAGGCGCTTTGGAGTTGTTCGACAATGATGCCGTCGGCGTGCTCGGGCGATTCGATTTGGCTGATGGCTTCGTGCAGGCTGGTGTCGAATTTGTCGCCCGGTTTGGCGATGTGTTCGGTCAGGCCGAATTCGCCGAGGGCGCGGGTGAATTGTTTTTGGACTTGCAGGAGACCGTCGTGTAACGGCGTGCCTTCGGGACTGTGGTCGAGCGCGCGTTCGAGATTGTCGAGGGCCGGTAAGAGGGTGTTGATCAAGTTCTCGCGGGAATTGCGGATGAGTTCTTCGCGTTCGCGCGTGACACGTTTCCGGTAATTATCGAAATCGGCGGTGGTGCGGAGAAACTTGTCCCAGTTCGCGGCAACTTGGGTTTGGGCCTCGGCGAGTTGTTGTTCGAGGGACGGCGTGGTGGCGTCCGGTATCGGCACAGTTTGGTCTTGTTGATTTTCGGTGGTCATAACAGCGGCGGGTAGGATGGGGTACGACTAGGTTTTTTTCAAGTACTTGACCAACCGGAGCGTATTACCGGTGGAATCGCAGGAGGAATACGTCACTTCGTCCATGAATTCGCGCATGATGGAGATGCCGTAGCCATTGGTTTGCATGTCTTTGAGGCGGTCTTGAATGGCATCGGGCCGGTAGGCGGCGAAGTCGAATTTCTGGCCGTGGTCGTGGATTTCGATGATGACTTTGTTGTCGACGACTTGCATGTCGAGCCGGATTTCGGGATGGCGGTGTTGCCAGAGCCAGGCTTTTTTGGGCGCGTAGGCGTGTTTGACGACGTTCGAACAGGCTTCGTCGACGGACATTTCGACTTTGGCGACGTCGTCTTCCGGGAAGCCGACTTTCCGGGCGAGGTCGCCAACCAGCGTGCGGATGTAGTTCAGATAGCTGCCGTGGCCGGGCGTATGGATCGACAGCTTGCTGGTCGAGGCCGTGAGTTCAACGTTGTCAGGCTTGTCCATGACGCGGAAAACTTAGTGGGCGGTAAAACTGGCGAGCGCAGCGGCCTCGTCGTTGTGCACTTGGAGAACTTTGGTGAAGCCGAGCAGTTCGATGATTTTGTAGATGCGCTCCGGGACGTTGACCAGCTTGATGTCGCCGCCTTTCTCGCGGGCTTTTTTGGCAAACCCGATGAGCGCACCGAGGCCGGCGCTGCCGATGTAATCGAGATCTTTGCAATCGAGTAGAATCGCGTGGTGCCCCTGCTGGAGATTCGTATTGAGCTGGGTTTCCAGGCGCGGGAACGAATACATGTCGAGCGAGCCGGTCAGCCGCACGACTTGGATCGCGCCTTTGGTTTCTTGGTCGATACGAAATTCCTTCATAGGGTCTCCGGGGGTTACGGCGTCTTGCCGGCAGTGGGTTCGGGGTCGCGTTTCTCGACGCGGTCGCGCAGAAACGTGGTGAGGTCTTTGAATTTGGCGAGGTTGCGGGTGTCGGCCTGGATCAGATTGTCGTGGGCTTCGAGCATCAGGTCGGCGGTATCATTTTTGTTGAGCGGTTTGTTGAACTGGGCAATGTCCGAGTCCGGCAAGCGTTGAAACAGGTCGGCGGCGGGGCCTTCGGGCGAACTGGCGGCGATCACAAACAGCCGGTCCAGGCCGAGCGTCTGGAGTAATTCGAGATTGCGATTGCTGACGTTGGCGACGCGCATCCGGTCGCGGCCATTGTTTTTGTTGAGGCGCAAGCCGATGCCGGCCAAGACGCCGAGAAACGTGCTGTCCATCCCGTCGCAGGGGCCGAGATCGACGATACATTGCGTCGCGCCCTTCTCAATCATCTCCAGGGCATACCGGCGCAGGGGTTGGCCATTCTGAAATGTCCCGCGCCCGACCACGCGCACATACACAGCGCCGGTCTGGCAACACACCGAAATTCCTTTTGGCAATTCCATTACAGTCCCGCTACTAACCTAACGTAAAATGAGTAATTCGCGAATTATAGGTGACCATCACGGTCAGTCAAGGCTGGCATCCCCGACCGGTGGGCCTGCCTGCCGGTACCCGAAGCCGACCATTCCCCGAACGTTCTGCCACCGCTTGCCGGATCGGGCCACCGGGATCGCTTCCGGTTCGTCCGACCGCACGAAATGTTCCTTCATCTCCTTGAGCATGGAGGGCTTCAAATTCGTAGCCACCACGAGCGCCGGTCGCCCTTCGAACTTGTTGAGGTCCGTCCAATACCGGTAGCCCAAGCCCCGCGACCCAAACGCGTACATATTCACGCACTCGTCCGGTTGCCGGAGATAAAAGCCGAGTTCGGCAGCAAGGTAGTATTTGTCGGCCCCGATGAAGAAGGGCTTCTGCCCAGTCTGTTTCTCAACGCGCTGCGCCACGACTTCAACGCTTGCGGCCAACTGCCGCCACCCGCCGGCATATGAGTAGCCAAACTTACCGGCGTGGCCGGAGATGCCGAAGTGAAAACCGATGATGCCGAGCACACTCAAGACACCCATCGCCCAAGCGCCACGCCGCCACCACCGGTTACCCGAGGCAAGCCCGTCCACCGCAATCGCGGCAGCCCCAATCGCCAACGCGAGAAAGGCCGGGGCCGTCCAGTTGACGTGGACGCCCGTCTTAAAACTCGCGGCCGCAAACAAACCAAAGACCGGTAACCCAAACGAACCGACGAAATTCCACGCGTCCTCCCGGCCGAACCAGCCGCGCCGCACCGCCCGCCAGGCCGTCGCCACCATCAAGGCAAACCCGAGCGGCATGAGCACCGCGAGTTGAGAGACCCAGAAGGTGCCGATATATAAGGCGACCGAGCCGCGTTGATCCACTGTCCGGCTGGACTGAAACGCAAACGACGCCCACTGATTTTGGGAGTTCCACCAGATGACCGGGCTAAACACGAGTCCACCGACGACGAGGGCCAGCCACAGTTGCCAGTTCTTCAGACAGCGCCGGTATTTCGGCGACCACAGCAAGAACCACAGCAACGACGGCACCAGGACCACGGCGTAGTATTTCGACAACATCGCTCCGCCAAGCGCGACGCCGGCCAGCAGCCAATACCGGAGTTTTTCTTCCTGCATTGCCCGGGTCAGACCGTACAAACACAGCGCCCAGAAAAACACCAACGGCCCGTCCGGCGTCACAATGAAACCGATGCCGATAAACACCGGCAACACCGCATAGAGTAGTGCCGCGCCGACAGCGACGCGTTCGTCGAACCACAATTTCGCCGTCTGCAACACCGCCACCGCGGTCGCAATCCAGAGGAAGATATTGACAAGGCGCACGCCGAGTTCCGTGTTGCCGAGCACGAACGTGCCGAGCCAGATGGTCCACGCCACCATCGGCGGGTGATCGAAGTAGCCGAGCGACGGATGTTGGCTGTACGTCCAATAATAGGCTTCTTCGGGAATCAGTTCCGCCCACGCCCCAAAGACGAGCCGGAAGCCGGTCAGACCGACGATGAGTAAGCACAATACAATCCAAGCGCGTTTCACCATGCCGTGACAAACGCCTCCACGCATTCCGCGAGTTGCCGGGCGTAACCGCCTTCGAGGACGGCGAACGTCGGCAGTTTTGTGCCGGCCAGCCGCCGGCCAATCTCGTGGTACGTCTCCACTTCGAGCGCCATTTCCGTGATTGGATCGTCCTTAAACGAATCAAAGCCAGCCGAGATTGCGAGCACTTGCGGCTGAAAGGCGCGGATCGTTTCCAGACCGGCGTCGATGGCGGTCAGAAACGCGGCCGGGCCGGTGTGCGGTGGCAACGGGAAGTTGACGCAGTTACCGCGCGTTTCGAGGCCGGTGCCGGGATAACACGGCGATTGATGGAGCGAGATAAAGAGCACCCGGTCGTTGCCGAGAAAAATATCTTCGGTCCCATTGCCGTGGTGACAGTCAAAATCCAGAATGGCCACGCGCTGGATGCCGGGATTGGTCAGGAGTTTCGCCACCGCGATGGCGATGTTGTTGAAGTAGCAGAAGCCCATGACCCGGCCGCGTTCCGCGTGGTGGCCCGGCGGCCGCATGAGCGAAAGCGCCGGTTGTCCGGCCCACGCCTGTTGGCCGGCCAGAATCGCGCCGCCGGCAGCCAGCCGGGCGAGTTCATTGATGTTTGGAAAGTGTGGCGTGTCGGAATCGAAGTACTGGCCGGTCTTGACCGCGGCGATGACGGCGGGCGTGTGGACGCGCAGGATGTCCGCGTCGGTGCACGGTTCGGGGGTGAGCCAGACGAAATTGGATTTCTGCAATAAGGCGACAGTACTGCGCACCCGGTACGGAGTTTCCGGGTGGCCGGCGGCGGAGTACTCCAAGCAACGTGGCGAATGAATCAAAAGCATGCCGAGGCCGCAGTCTAACAGGCGCTGGCGGCGGGTGTAAACAACTTGCCGGCTTCCAAGGCGTATGCTAGCGTCCATCTCCCCGGTAATTCTATGGAAGACAAACAATCACGAGCCCCGAAGCCGAAACGTAACACCGACGGTCGCGAACCGAATTTTGCCTCGCGCCTCGGGATGGTCTGGCTGATTCTCGCGCTGGTCTTGGCTGGCGTGTTGATGAAACTGTGGCAGGTCCAGCAGGAAAAAGTCACCGAAATCACGTTCGGCCAGTTCAAGGAACGCATCGAGAAGGGTGACGTCAAGAAAGTCACCATCGAAGTCGCCTCGGGCGAATTATCGCGTATTAAAGGCGAATACACCGAACTGACCGCCGATAAAGTTGGAGAGCCGCTGAAAGTTCATTTCGTGGCCAAAGTTTGGTACGGCGATGAAGTTCAGCGCTATCTCGACAGCAAAAACGTGACGATTGAGTTCACGCAAGCCAGCCAATTGCTGGTCAGCTTGTTGGTGAATGCGCTGCCGTTCATTCTCTTCGTGTTGCTGCTCTATTTCATTTTCGTCCGGCAAATCAAGATGGCCGGCAAGGGTGCGCTCAGCTTTGGCAAGTCGCGCGCCCGGATGCTCAACCGCGACAAGAATAAGGTCACGTTCAAAGACGTGGCCGGCATGCAGGAAGCCAAGGAAGAGGTCGAGGAAATCATTCAGTTCCTCAAAGACCCGAAGCGTTTTCAGCGGCTCGGCGGCCACATTCCGAAAGGCGTGCTGCTCGTCGGCTCCCCCGGCACCGGCAAGACTCTCCTCGCCAAGGCCATTGCCGGCGAGGCGGACGTGCCGTTCTTCAGCATCAGCGGCTCGGATTTCGTGGAAATGTTTGTCGGCGTTGGCGCGAGCCGCGTCCGCGATATGTTTGAGCAGGGCAAGAAGAGCGCCCCGTGCATCATCTTCATCGACGAAATCGACGCGGTCGGTCGTAGCCGGTTTACCGGCGTCGGCGGCGGCCACGACGAACGCGAGCAGACGCTCAATGCGTTGCTCGTCGAAATGGACGGCTTCGATACCCAAGAAGGTGTCATCATTATCGCCGCCACCAACCGGCCCGATGTGCTCGACGCCGCGTTGCTGCGGCCGGGACGTTTCGACCGGCAGATCGTCATCGACTTGCCGGACCTTCTCGGCCGGGAAGAGATTCTCAAGGTTCACGCCCGCGAAGTGAAGCTGTTGAAAGACGTGGATTTCAACATCATCGCCCGCGGCACGCCGGGTTTCTCCGGTGCCGACCTCGCTAATTTGATCAACGAAGCCGCCTTGCTCGCTGCCCGCACCGACCGGAAGGGCGTCGCCATGGACGACCTCGAAGAAGCCCGCGACAAAGTTCGCTGGGGCCGCGAACGCCGCAGTCGCGCCATGGACGAACGCGACAAAAAGATCACCGCGTACCACGAAGCCGGTCACGCCGTCGTCATGCACAAACTCGATTTCACCGAGAAACTGCACAAGGTCACCATCATCCCGCGCGGCATGTACCTCGGCGCGACGTTCAGCTTGCCGGAAAAAGACAAATATCACGAAAGCAAGAAGCAGATGCTCGACACCATCGCCGGCATCATGGGCGGCCGCATCGCCGAAGAAATCATCATCGGCGACTGCACCAGCGGCGCTTCGGGCGACATCAAACAGGCGACGCACATCGCCCGCAAGATGGTCACCGAATGGGGCATGAGCGAGAAGATTGGTATGGTCAACGTCAGCGCTCACGAAGAACACATGTTCCTCGGTCGCGATCTCTTTAAAGGCCGGGAAGTCAGCGAACAGACCGCGCGGGATGTGGACCAGGAAATCCGCGCGATTATCGACACGGCCTACACCCGCGCCAAGGCCTTGATCGAAGCCAACAAAGACAAGCTCATCGCGTTGGCTGAAGCGTTGCTCGAATACGAGACCATTGACGGCCCTGACATTGGCGAACTCCTCGATACCGGCAAGCTCGGCAAGCCGCCCCGGCGCCGCTCCGGCATCGGTCCGAAGGCACCGCCGACTGCGCCTGCCGCAGCGGTTCAGTCCGACGCGAAGGCCGACGAGTTGCCGCCTGACATCACCTCAGCTCCGGCCAGCGCCTAAGAGCGGGTTTTGAAATTTGTTTCCGGTGTAGCGGCGGCTGTCTCAGCCGCTGATTATCAAACACGCTCTAAAGAGTTCGGAGGGTCGCGCTTCCGCGCGACCAGATCGTTTATCAACGCGTAAAGGCCGCACAGAAACGCGGCCCTCCGACCAGCCCCTATTCCAAAACCTCTTCATTCATTTTCTGAGAAGGCGAGGCACCTGCCGAGTCACAGCGCCGTTATGCGGAAGATGAGTTACCGGAGTTACCCAAATGAAGAACATCCGCACCAATGAATGGGGAATTCAAGATTCAATTGTGGCTATTATTTCCATCTTGACAGTATTATCCATTAGTTATAACTAATACCCAACATCAAATGGAGATTACTGTATGAGAATAGTCAAGATAAGCGATGAGGCATGCAAGGCTTTGGAGCAACTTGGCGTGCCCTTTGAACAGATCGGGGTAGTAACGACAAGCAGCGAACCGGGCAGTAGCAGCCAACCAACCGCGCGGCCAGTTCAGCCGCGTCCACGAGGATTGAGCGACGAGGAAGTGACTTTGCGCCCCAACCACAAGGCAGTCGGGGCAGAGAATCGTCGTCAATATCTCCAACAACTGCGTCAGCGTGGGTTAAGCTTAGAGCATGAGCGACGGACGGCCTATCTGACACCCCACGGTAATCGAGTTGTCTTGGCTCTGGCAAATCATCCGTGGAGTCCTGGGAAATGGTTTTTGGGTGCTCCAAAGGAATTCTTTAACAAGCCGAACACTGCGCTGATACTTATTTGCAAAGAATTAGATAAGTTTCTAGATTTTGTCTTCCCACCCAAAGACATTCAAAAGCTTGTGCCGATGCTGACAGAGGTTCGCGGTGAGCTACGGTTCAACGTGAGGCGGGATGACGGTATTTACTATATATACCGGCCTGGGGTCGACAAGATGGAGATCAGCCAATTCTTGAACAAGTACGAATCATTAAAAGGGCTCTGAACGGTGGCAAGAAAAGATATGGAAATTTGGCCAGTAAAAAATTGCAAGGGATGCGGAGAGAAGATTCGGCTTGCGCGAAGTTCGGTTGTGTGGACGGCACGCGAAGTAGCCATGTTCAGCCCGTACCGATATAAAAGCGCAACCGAGTTAAATGGCGAAAGAATGCCGCGAGAGTCAACGCAAACGGAGAGTAAATGCCATTTGAAGCTTATCTAACCGCAGGATTCCAGCACCCGCACGAGAACGACATGTTCGCGGCGCTGGTGGAGAAGTTGATGGCCAAGTTTGCCAGCGACCCGGCACTTCATGTCTTGATCGGTAACATCATGTTCGAGGGAAATGACCTTGATGTGCTTTTTTTGAAACCGGATGGCATCTGCATTATTGAGATGAAATCCCATGGTGGAAATGTCAATTTCACGGAGAGCACGCCGTGGATCGTGGGTACGAGCGAGGTGCGAGGAGGGATCAGGATTAATCCGTTTAGGCAGGTGCAGGCATATCGTCTGGGAGTCAGAAACTTTTTCCGGAATCGCGAACGGGAAATTCTCAAACGCAAGCGGATGGTGGAGTGGCAACACATTTCCGGAGTGGTTGTGTTTGGAAATCCGGTTCAATTTGATGATCGAATTCTCGGCGGTCTACGATTGTGGTTCGGCGTTACAGACCTTTCGCGCATAGCCAGTTACTTGGCAGGCATCCGCAACGAGACTTTGCGGCTGGAACCGGCTGAGATTCGAGCGGTTCTCGATTTACTCGGTTTGAATCAACGGGATCTCTACAAAACCTCGAATGTCGGCATCGGTGATCCGCTCGTAGCCTCACGGCCTCGCGTGCTGAAGCCTTTGCAATTAGTGTATTTGAAGGAATTCGCCTTTCGCGAGCGCGTGATAGTCGTGTCCAACCGCGGCAGCGCCAATTCGCAAGCCTCACAAACGGTTAGGGAATTGTTTGAGCAGGTCCGTCAGGGTCTGAATCCATTCACGTCTCTGGCATCACGGAAAGATTCCCGCGTCCGTGGGGCAGCCCTTTACACGATCAACGCCTCGTGCGAATTACTTTTGATCGAGGAAGAAGTGCTTGTTATTCCCGCCTTCATGGGAGATGCGGCAGAGGTTCAAGGTTGGCTCGCCGCCCACGAGGGGTTGGTAGTCACAGTGGATATGGCAACGGGGCGCATCTCAGTCACGCGAATCATGGGGGAGGCGGACACTGAAAAGATGCAGCCGCCGGCGATAACCCCGGAAATACGTCCATTGCTGAAGCAGATCGATGGACTGCAACTGGAAGAACTGGTACCGTCGCGGAAGATACGGGAAATTCTTTTGCAGATCGATCAGGCTTCCCCTGAAGCCGAAATTCGCGACACATTGGAGATGATCGCAGATAACGATATTCGCACTTTTCTGTTCGACATTATCAACCTGATTCGCAGCGGTGATCAGCGCGGCGCTGAGGCGCGCCTGCGCCTTCGCTTGGGCGACGCGCTTCCAGTTGATGACGCTGGTGGATTTGCTCAGGACGCCGCCGGATCGGGAGCCAATTCTGATCAGGCGCTAGTCATAAACGCGCTCTCCAAAGAAGAATTGGATCGCCTGCTGGACCCAATGCATTTCCAGGATTGGATGCTCTTTCTCCACCCGGATCAGAAAAGCCTAGCCGAAGAGGAGTTTGACCGACCAGTGGTGCTCACAGGTGTTTCCGGCAGCGGTAAGACATGTGTCCTAGTCCACCGGGCGCGTCACCTCGCCCGCAAATATCCCGGTCAGAGAATCGGCATTTTAACCTTGAGCCGCGACCTAGCCGGATTACTGCAAAATCTGGTGAACCTTCTCCTTACCGAGGAAGAGCGACGGAATGTGACTGTCCACACCTTTTACGATGTGTTTCGGGCCTGCCTGACGCACCTGGGACCAGAAAAATATTTCACGCAACTCGGTAATCAGGTAGATACCGGAAGCCATCTTCACACAGTGCTGGCCCAAGCGGAAGAGAGATGGCCCAAGCGGATGGTTTGGAACTGCGACCCCATCGGCAAGGCGCGAGTGGAAGATGAATGGGAGCAGTTTTATATGTCCCACCATCCTGACATGCGCGACTGGTTGGATGGCATCGTCAAGTATCTCGAAGACAGTGGAGTGGACGCTTCCCGCTATTTGGAAGAGGAGTTCACCCTCATTCGCAGCCAATTTCCAGTTCCCAGTCGCGGCAACTACCTAAACACGGAGGAGAAAAAAACCCGCGCTGGCCGAGCGATCCCGTTCCGTAAAGAAATGCGGCAGGACGTTCTTCGCCTACTTTTGTTCTGGGAAGAATGGCTGCTCGCCGGAGGCATGATTGACGATTTGGGACTCACCCAAGCTTTGATGCCATTGCACGCCGAAATGCAGCAAATGCCCGACGAATTGCGATTCCGCTGCCTGCTGGCCGACGAGTTTCAAGATTTCTCCACCCTCGACCTACAACTGTTCCGGCGCATCGTGCCCGTAACCGAACCTGATGCCCTGTTCGTTTGCGGTGACATGGTGCAAAAAATTCTGGTGAAACGGCAGTCGCTGGAAGACGCCGCGCTGGTGCAGGGACCGGCGATTAAAAGGTCGATTCTCAAAAACTACCGCAACAGCAAACAGGTTCTCCGGGCCGCCAGCCGCCTGGCCAACCACTATGGAGCGATGGCGAACTCTCAAGACGAGGAGATCGAGGTGTTGGATCCCGAACTCGCTCAGCGGGACACCAACCCACCGATCGTCTTAAAAACCGACAATCAAATCACCAAGGCTTGGAAAATAGCTTTGGAGTGTACGCAAGCCGATAATACCGAACCCTGGACGATTTGCATCACCACCGCATCTCCGCATAAAATGTCCGTTGCAGACATCCTAGCGCAGCGCCCGTTGATTCTCGCAGCGCGTCCGCTTTCCGGTGACAGCATCCTACATCCCGAAGAAGTGGTGGTGGGAACAATCAGCCAATTAAAGGGGTTTGAGTTCTGCTTGATCCTGATCATCGGCTGCGACGCTGGCGACTTTCCGGAAACTGGAGTTCCGCATGACGAAGTGTGGCGCGACGCGCTGCGCCTCTACGTTGCCATGACTCGTGGACGTGATCAGGTTTATCTGATGCACGGAGAAAAACGGTCTGAGTTTATTTCGGTTTTTGACGATACTGTGGTTCATCGAGAGGAGATGTGATCCTGAAATATCCGATTCTGGTGATCGTCAATGCCCACCGCTTCTCTGAGAGCGAACCGGACCCGCTCCGCCTGACATCCTTCGTCAGTCGCCATCTCCAATTCGATCCCGAGTCCAAACTCCGCCACTCTGTGGAATATTTCTGCAACCACGCACATATATGACCAATTCAAAACCCAATATTAAGAAGCTCAAACAACAAGCTGAGGCGGGCGATGCAGAGGCGCAGGCCGATCTAGCTTACTGTTACGCCAATGGACAAGGTGTGACGAAGGATGATGCAGAGACTGTGAACTGGTCTCGCAAGGCCGCCGAGCAAGGGAATGCGAGAGGACAAAATACGTTAGGCTGCTGCTATCTGCATGGTGAGGGTGTGCTAGAAGACCATGCCGAAGCAGTGAAATGGCTACGGAAGGCCGCTGAACAAGGGCTGGCAAAAGCACAGTGTAACTTGGCCCTATGTTTCTATTCGGGTAAGGGAGTGTCATGCGACCTCAATGAGGCCATTCTTTGGTGTCGCAAATCAGCCGAGCAAGGGTTTGTTCCAGCCCAGAACCTATTGGGCGATTTCTATACGCTCAATACCTATAAAAAATGGGATCGCGGTCATGACGTGCTTCAAATGCAGAGTCTTCGTCCAGATTACGCTGAAGCAATAAAGTGGTTTCGCAAGGCTGCTGAGCAGGGGGATGCAGATGCACAATGCAATCTAGGCAGATCTTTTGCCGAGGGTAAGGGAGTGGCACAGGACTATGCCGAGGCTCGGAAGTGGTACAACCTCGCCGTTGCACAAGGTAATAAAAACGCGGCCATTTACCACTCTTACCTCCCAAAGAATATGGCCGAGAGAGAAATTGTACAGGGAGACATTACCTTTTCCTTGTGTGGAGGTTCTGGGAGTCTGCATTGTAAGGCGTGTGGATGGGCTGATAGTGTGACGTGCTTTCTTCATGGACTCATTAAACGCTCGAAGGATGGAATCGGTAGAAAGGAAACTTGCCTCTACGGATATCAATGCCAATCGTGTGGTGAATTTAGTGAACGTAAAGAGTCACCACCAGAATCTGAGTGCGCCAACTGCGGTGGTGAACTTTCACGCGATAAGCCGCTATTTTGTCCCAAGTGTAAGAGCCGAGCGGTTCGGTATACGATGGGCTACATAACATGATTGGTTCTGTCGCCTAGATTCGTTCAACCATCGAGTCGTGCGGGTAGCGGACTTTGGCCAGTGTCGCGTACTTATCATCCGCAGCACGATAGCCGGCCACACAGCCAACCACCGTCGCCAACCCGCGCGCCGGTAAGCCAAGAATCGCGTCGTACTTATCCGGTTCGAGTCCTTCCATCGGGCAGGTATCGATCCCGAGCATGGCGGCGCTCGTCATGAAATTACCGAGCGCGATGTAGGCTTGCCGGGTCGCCCATTCGTTGACGATTTTGCTGCGCGGGCCGTCGATCACATCGCTGACCATCATTTTCCGGTAAGTGGCGAGCGACTGCGCGGTGCCGCCGCGGACTTCAGCAATCCGTTCCAGATACCGGTCGACATCGGCGGCACTGAGATTCTTTTTGATCGCGAACACGACGACGTGCGAGCAATCCGCCACTTGCCGTTGTCCCCACGAGACCGGCACGAGTTTCTCCTTCGTGGACTGGTCGGTGATGATGATAAATTTCCATGGCTGCAACCCGTACGACGACGGCGTCAGGACGAGAGCTTCCTCCAAGGCCTGCCAATGAGTTGCCGGGATCTTCTGGGTCGAATCAAATTTCTTCGTGGCATACCGCCACTGGAGTTGTTGTAACAACACGGTTGGGTCGATGGGTTGGTTGGACATGGCGGCGAAGCTAGCGGAACTATTGTCGCCGCGCAAGCAACCGCGTACACTGCCGGCATGTTTCAGTGGAATACAGCGCGGCCGTTGGTGATGGGGATTCTCAACGTCACGCCCGACTCGTTTTCGGATGGCGGTCGCGGCGATCATGTCGCACGGGTCGGGCTGATGATCGAAGCCGGTGCCGACATTATTGATATCGGTGGTGAGAGCACGCGGCCCGGCGCCCATCCCGTTTCGCTCGAAGAAGAATTGCGGCGCGTTATTCCGGTTATCAAAAGCCTGCCGGATTTACTTATCTCCATTGACACGACGAAAGCCGCGGTGGCGGAGCAAGCGGTGGCAGCCGGTGCGCGGATCATCAACGACATCTCGGCTAGTCTGTTCGATGTGGCGCGGGATACCGGCGCGGGGCTGGTGTTGATGCACCGGCAAGGCACGCCGGCCACGATGCAGCTCGCGCCCCGGTATGCCGACGTAGTCAGGGAAGTCCGGAAATTTTTGGCGGAGCGAATTGCGGTGGCGGAGGCGCGCGGCGTGAAAAAATCTCAAATCGCCGTTGACCCCGGTATTGGCTTCGGCAAGAGTGTTGCGCACAATCACCAGTTGCTCGCGGGGCTTGAACGGTTGCGCGAGTTGGGTTGTCCGATTCTCGTCGGCGCGTCCCGCAAGTCGTTTCTGGGCGGTCAGGTTGAGGAGCGGTTGCCCGGTTCGCTGGCGGTGGCGGCGTGGGCGGTGTTGCACGGCGCGAATATCGTGCGCGTTCATGACGTGGCCGAAACGGTGGCGGTGGTGCGGTTGATCGAGTCCCTCAAAACATGGAACACGTAATCGAAATCAGCACGGCGTACTGGAAAGCAGTCTTTGAGATTCTGCTGCTGGCCGCCGTCATTTACTACTTCCTGTTGCTGTTCCGCGGAACGCGCGGGGCGGCGGTGTTTACCGGCTTTGTGATCGCGCTGCTGGTGGTGACCGGGTTGACGCGCTTCTTCGAGCTGGATGTGATGAACTGGATTCTGAGCCGCGTGCTCGCCTTTCTCGCAATTGGGGTGTTGATCATTTTTCAGCCCGAGCTGCGGCGGGCGCTCGCGCAACTCGGTAGCCAACCGCTCTTCAGCAATTCGGAGCAGCGCGGCGAATTGATCACTGTCCTGGTCGAGACCGCCCGCGGGTTGTCCCAAAAACATTTCGGCGGCCTGATCGCCATCGAACGCGAAATCGGGTTTCGCGGTATGACCGAGACCGGCGTGTCCATCGATGCGAAAGCCACGACTGAATTGCTGACCACAATCTTCCATGCGAACACGCCGTTGCATGACGGCGGGGTCGTGTTGCGCGGGGACCGGGTGGTCGCCGCGGGGTGCATCTTTCCGCTCACGCAGCAATCCGGCCTCAGCACGCAAATCGGGATGCGCCACCGCGCCGCCATCGGCTTGAGCGAAGAGACCGACGCGATTGTCTTGGTCATCAGCGAAGAGACCGGGCAGGTCGCCGTGGCGCACCGCGGGCATCTATTACAAGACTTCGACGCCACCACGCTCCGCACCTTCCTCGCCAAATCGCTCACCCCGCCGGCGCGCCCCGGTAACTGGTTCGTCGATCGGGTTCGGAAACTGGTTTCCATGCTGATGACCGCGCGGACGAGTGCCGCGCCAACTGCCGAACCGGCGCCCGACCCCGGCAAGGAGTCAAACGGATGAGACAGTGGCTCGCGAGTAATACCGGGTTGAAGGTGATTGCGTTGACTTTGGCGGTCTTTCTCTGGTTCTTTGTTCGGGCGGTGACCAGCGACTCGCGCACAGTGGAAGGGGTCCCGGTCGAAGTCAAAGCCGCGCCCGGCATGGCGGTTACCTACGTCTCGCCAAAAACCGTCAACGTCACCGTTCGCGGTTCAACCGAAGACATCCGTCAGGCATCCCGGTATGAAATTTTTGCCGTGCTCGATTTCCAACGCGATGAGCGCCCCGGGCGACTGCAAGCCGTCCTGACGACGCGCGATATCCGGCATCCCCGGCGCGTGCAAGTGATGAGTGTCGAACCGACCAACATCACAATCCGCCTCGAAAAGACCACCGATTGACACTGCCGGTTCCGGGAGTGTAGAAAGCCAACGTGAACGAACGAAGAATCTTCGGCACCGACGGCGTTCGCGGCATTGCGAACGTTGAACCGGTCACGTCCGAAACCGCGTTGAAACTCGGGCGCGCCGCGGCGCATGTCTTCAAACGCAACACTCCATCTCCGCGCGGCCACGACCGACACAAGATCGTCATCGGCAAAGACACGCGGCTCAGTGGGTACATGCTCGAAAACGCGATTGCCGCCGGCGTGCTCTCGATGGGCGTGGACGTGTTGATGATTGGCCCGTTGCCGACGCCCGGCGTCGCGTACATCACCCGCTCATTGCGCGCGGATGCCGGCATTGTGCTCACCGCGTCCCACAATCCCTACGAAGATAACGGTATTAAATTTTTCTCCCGCGACGGTTACAAACTCGATGACGCGGTCGAAGCCGAAATCGAAGAACTCGTTTTCAGCGGCGCGATCGAAAACATCCGTCCGACGGCCGAAGAAATCGGCAAAGCGACGCGTATCGAAGACGCGCTCGGCCGGTATGTGGAATATGCGAAAGCGGCCTTTCCCAAAGGCATGACGCTCGAAGGCTTGAAAGTGGTGATCGATGCCGGTCACGGCGCGACGTACAAGAGCAGCCCCTGCGTTCTCCGCGAACTCGGCGCGCGCGTGACGGTTCTCAATAACACCCCCGACGGCACGAACATCAACAAAGGCTGCGGTTCGCTTTACCCCGAAGTCATGTGCAACGCCGTCCGCAAACTCGGTGCCGATGTCGGCATCGCGCATGATGGCGACGGTGACCGCGTCCAGCTCTGCGACGAGACCGGCACGTTGGTGGACGGTGATGACGTGCTCGCGATCACAGCGCTCGATTGGCTGAAACGCGGCGCTTTAAAGAAGAACACTCTCGTCGCCACGGTGATGAGCAATCTCGGACTGGATTTCACGCTCCGGAATGCCGGCGGTCAAACAGTGCGAACCGCTGTCGGCGACCGGTATGTTTTGGAGAAGATGTTGGCGGACGACCTGAACGTCGGCGGCGAACAGTCCGGCCACATGATCTTCCGCGATTTCGCAACGACCGGTGACGGCATCGTTGCCGCGCTCCAAGTTCTGCGCATCATGATGGACAGTGATAAACGGCTCAGCGAACTCCGGCAAGTGATGACCAAGTTCCCCCAAGTCGTGCTCAACGTGAAAGTGAAAGCGAAACCGGCCTGGGAAACCCTCCCGGAGGTGCTCGCGTTGGTGAAAGAGGCTGAGCAGACTCTCGGTGCTGAAGGCCGGGTCCTGTTGCGCTACTCAGGTACCGAGCCCAAAGCGCGGTTACTGATCGAAGGTCGCGACGGGAATCAGATCCAGGCGCTGGCCGAGAAGATTACCGGGTTGATTCAAGAGCGCATCGGCG
>JBAXYB010000017.1:0-41025 GCA_037127585.1 Verrucomicrobiota bacterium | reverse complement strand
TTTTCTCGTTGGCGAAAAGTGCGCTCGGGGAATTGTTGCCGGTGGAGTTGGATGAGAAGAATCCGGACGGAACCGGCTCGGCGGATCCGGCCCGGTTGATTCTCACGCAGCGCGGGCGCGGGCATCTGCTCACGATGTTGGCGACGACGGAGGATGGGAACGCGGAGTTGTGGAAGAACCTCCCCGGCTTCTACTGGTTCGCGCCGGTCAAGAAGAGCAAGGGCGGCGCGGACGTGTTGGCGGTGCACGAACTGGCGCGCAACGAATGGGGGCGCATTCCCCTGCTCGTCACGCGGCAGCAAGGAAATGGCAAAGTGTTGTTTCTCGGGACGGATGGCGCGTGGCGATGGAGGCGCGGGGTTGAGGACACATATCATTACCGGTTTTGGGGACAGGTCGTGCGCTGGATGGCGTATCAGCGGCACCTGGCGCAGGAGCAAGGCATCCGGGTGTTCTTCACGCCCGAGAATCCGAAGCGCGGTGGGACGGTGCATTTGCACGCGACGGCATTTGATAATGCCGGGCTGCCGTTGCGCGGCGGGCGCGTGACGGTGGATGTGACGACGCCTTCAAAAAAGGTTGAACGGTTGGAGATGCGGCCGGTGTCTGGTGATTGGGGCGTGTTTGAAAGTGAGTTCACGGTGCCGGATCAGGGCGATTATCAATTGAAGGCGCGTTGCGAGACGACGGGTCGCGAAGTGTCCACGCCGATGAGCGTGCGCGGCGAGGATCGCGAGCAGGTCGGCAAGCCGGCGCAGTTGGAGGTCTTGAAGGAGATCGCGCGGATCACGCAGGGCGATTTTGGAACGGGCACGAATCTGGAGGCGTTCGTCCAGCGCATCGAGAAGTTGCCGCAACGCGAATCGGCGGAACAACGCATCCGCCTTTGGTGTCATCCGGTGTGGGGTGGCGTGATTATGATTTTACTGACGATTTACTGGACGGGACGTAAACTCGTGGGAATGGTGTAGCCATGGCGAACGGCAATCATCTCGAATTACCGGCGAGCGTCGAACGGCAACTTAGCGTTTTTCGCCGCGGGCTCTGGCTGGCGGAAACGCTTGCGGCGATTTTTGGCGCGATTGCCGGGATCTTTGGTGCGTATCTCGTGCTGTTTGTCTCCGACCGACTTTGGGACACACCGGTGTGGTTGCGGGCTTTGCTGACGCTCGGCTGTCTCGGTTTTGTGGCGGCGTGGGTGTGGTTTTGGCTGACGCGCTGGGGGATCCGGAAACGCGATAACCGGCAACTTGCGAAAATGATTCAGCGGCATTTTCCGAAACTCGGCGACCGGCTCCTCGGCATTGTCGAACTCGCCCACCCGGACACGCGGCCAATCGACATTTCCGAAGCACTCAGCATCGCCGCCATGCATCAGGTGGCCGGCGAGACGGAGTCGCTCGATTTTGCAACGGCGGTACCGAAACGGCAGGAGCACCGGTGGGCTGTCGCCTTCGCGGCGCTCGGCGTGTTGGCCGTGGTTGCGCTGGCGTTCTTGCCGCTCGCCGGGGTAAATGTGTGGCAGCGATTGCTGAATCCGTTCGGCGCGAAACGCTACACGCTCGCGAAACTGGGCGGGTTGCCGGCGAAACAGATCGTCGCGTATGGCGAGCCATTCATCCTCACGGCGAAGGTGCAGCCGGACTCGGAATGGGTGCCGACTTCCGCGCGCGGCCGGTATGACAAGCAGCCTCCAATCGACGTGCCGGCGACGGATTCTGGTTTCAAATTCAAGGTACCGGGGCAGACAGCGGCGGGGACGTTTGCTGTGAGAGCCGGTGATGCGCAGAACGACGTGCAGGTTGAGCCGATGCACCGGCCTGAATTGCTGGCGTTGCTGGCGGTTGTCGAGCTGCCGGAGTATCTGGGCTACGGCGCGGTGACACAGGACGTGCGCCGCGGAACGGTCGAGTTGCTTGCCGATAGTAAACTCACTTTGTCCGGCACGGCGAGCCGGGAACTCGCGCATGTCAATGGCGACGGCAAGATTGCCGGGACTCGTTTCACGCTGCCGACGATGGAGGTGAAAACACCGGAGACGATGGCCTTGCAATGGGAGGATGTGCACGGTCTGACGGCCAAGTCGCAATTCAAACTGAAGCTGAATGTCGTCGCGGATGCGGCGCCGAGCGTGGACTTGCGCGGTCTGCAACGCATCGTGGCGATGTTGGAGGACGAGGTGCTGGAGTTCGAGGCGGCGGCGGAAGATGATTATGGGGTTCGCGAGACGAGTCTGACTTGGAGCGGGACCGGCACGGAAGCGGCCAACGTTCCGGCCGCGAAGGGCGAGCTGGCGGTGGCGAAAGGCGGGCAGAAGTTGAGGGAACTCATCGGGAAAGTTTATTTCGCGCCGAAGTCGCTACGGATCGGGCCGCAACGCATCGAACTGCGCGCGGTCGCCAACGATTTCAAGCCGGGCCGCGCGCCGGTTGAATCGAATCCGTATTACGTCATCATCCTGGATAAGACTGAGCATGCGAAGCTGGTGCAACGGGAGTTTGACCGGTTGTTGGAGAAACTGGAGGAACTCCAGCGCGCCGAGGAATCTTTGTTCGAGCGGAACGAACAATTGAAGAAGGAAATCGAGAACTCGCGCAACCCGGCCGAGCACGCGGAGAAACTGGCCGAGCAGGAAGCGGCCGAGAAAAAGAACACCGCCGAGATGCAGAAGATGCAGGACGATCTCGCGAAGTTGACGAAGGAAGCGTTGCGCAACGATCAGATCGGCGCGGATGTGGTCGCGAAGTGGGCGGAGTTGGTCGAGGCGTTGAGCAAGATCGCGAAATCCGAGATGCCGAAGGTTTCGTCGTCGTTGAATCAAGCGCAAGCGAGCAAGACGAGCAGCGATCAACAAGGCAACACGCAGGAGGCGTTGAAGCAGCAGGAGGAAGTGCTCAAGCAAATGGCGGCGGCGTTGAAGCAGATGAATCAGGCCGGCGAAATGATGCAGGCCGGCAACTTCGTCGGCCGTTTGCGCAAGATGGCGACGCTCGAAAAAACGGTCGGCGACAAGATGAGCGAGCTGTTCCCGCAAACCATCGGCGCGACGGTGGATCAGATACCGGCGGCGTTGCGGATCAAAGTGCGCCGGCTCGGCGACCAACAGTTTCAGGCGCAACAAGGCGTGCAAACGATTCGCGATGAGATGGGAAGTTTTGTGACGCGGACGCGCCAGGAGAAATACCGGAACGTTCACCGGGAGATGCTCGACATGAAAGTGGTCGAAGACCTCGAACGCTTGACCGGTTTGCTGGATAAGAAAGTCAGCCAGGAGGGCATCGAAGGCGCGCAGAAGTGGTCGGCGCAACTCGAAACGTGGGCGAAACTGCTGCAACCGCCCAAGCCGGACGAGAGCGGCGGCGGCGGTGGCGGGGGCGGCGGCGGTCAGCAGACGCCGCCAGAGGTGTTGGAGGCGATCATGAAATTGATGCGAGCCCGGTTGGGCGAGGAAGATTTACGGAGTCATACCCGCGCGCTCGAGACGCGCCGAGCCGACAAGGAGTACCCGAAACAGGCCGAAGGTTTGTCCGATCACCAAGCGCAACTGCGCGCGATGACCGCGGAGGCCGGGATGGTGTTGAAGGAAATGAAAGGCGTCCCGGAGTTATTGGCGCAGGTGGATCGCGCGATGAAGGATGCCACGTTCATTCTCGCGCGGCCGCAGACCGATCTGGAAGTGATCGCGGCCGAGACGGAGGTCATCGAGTTGCTGACCGATTTGTTGGACACCTCCTCGAAGAATGCCGGTGGGAATGCCGCCGGGATGGCCGCGATGATGGGGGCGTTGAAGAAGATGGGCGAGCAACCCGGCAAGACCGGCGGCGGCAGCAATGCCGGCGGGGTGACGGAACGGGAAAACGTGCCGGCGAACGGCGATCCCGCCGGAAATCCCGCGGAGCAGCGCGATGTGAAGAAGGGAACGGGGCCGGATTTGAACAAGGTGCCGGCCGAGTTTCGCGAGGCGTTGCAGCAATATTTTGAGAAGGTGGAGAAATTGTGAAACGATTCCCGTGTTGTAGTGGCGCTTCTGCGAAGCGCCGATTCCCGCTCCCCGCGCTTCACAGAAGCGCGGCTACAACGCTTCTGGTGTTGGCTCTCGTTTGTGCAAACGCACCGGCGCAAGAGTTGTTCATGAACCAAGACGGTGCGCTGCCGGCGCAGTTGGAGGGCGTTTATCTAAAAGGGCTCGGCTATCTCGTCAAGACGCAGGACAAGGATGGCGGGTGGGCGGACTCGGGAATGGGCGGGTCGGGGAAACAACCGGCCATTGCCGGGTTGGCGATTCTCGCATTGTTGGCGCACGGCGATGATCCGAACTCCGGACCGTACGCGCCGGCAATTAAACGCGGGCTTAATTTCTTGTTGAAGATTCAGGACAGCCGGACCGGCTACATCGGGTCGTCGATGTATAATCATGGGTTCGCCACGCTGGCGCTGGCGGAGGCGTACGGGGCGGTGCAGGATGACCGGCTGGGGCCGGCCTTGGAGAAAGCGGTGGCGCTGAGTTTGTCGTCACAGTCGCGCAATCCGGAAGGGGCGTGGCGCTATGCACCGGAGTCACGCGACGCGGACACGACGGCGTCGGGCGCGATTTTTGTGTCGTTGATCGCGGCGCGCAACGCAGGGCTGGCGGTGCCGGAGGATGCGATTAAGAAGGCGCTCGTGTTTTATAAGAAGTGCGCGTTGCCGGGCGGCGGGTTTGGTTATACCGGGCAGGACGGTCCGAGCGGGCCACGAAATGCGATCGGGTTGCTGGCGTTTGCGCTGGCTCGACAGAAAGATAACGCGGCGTTCAAGGACGGTTTGCGCGCGGTGGCGCGGGTGGACGGGAACGAGATGCGGAGCGGCGGCGGGTATCCGTTTTATTACGAGTACTACGCGGCGCAGGCATTGTTTCAGTCGGACAGCAAGGCGTGGAATGAATGGAATCAGGCGAATCTGAAACGGCTCGCGGCGACGCAGACGGCGGAAGGCAGTTGGGAGAGTCAAAATGGGCCGGTGTTTTCGACGGCGGCGGGGTTGTTGTCGCTGGCGTTGAACTACCGGTTTTTGCCGATTTACGAGCGATGAGAATTCTTACCATGATGTTGGCGTTGACGGTACCGGCGGTGGCGGAGTTGGGGTTGCCGGATGCGTCGAACGTGGACGCACCGGCGAAGGCGCGCGCGGTCCGTGAGAACACGCCGGCGAAACCGGCCAAGTTGCCGGTGGCGGCTCCGGTCACGCGGCTGACCGCCGCGACGGAGGGGTTAATCCGGTTTCGGAACGGCGACAGTTTGCACGGTGTGCTGGAGCGGATGGAGGCGGACGGCTCAGTGGAGTGGCGGCACGCGGAGGCGAGTGAACCGTTGCGGTTCGCGCTGCCGAACGTGATGCAGATTTCACTGGGAGGCGTGGGCCGGAGTGAGACGGGCGGCGCGGTGGCGGTGGTGTCGTTGACGAATGGCGATACGTTGCGCGGCACGGTCAAGTCGCTGGACGAGACGCAACTGACGCTGGAGACGTGGTACGCGGGGACGATGAAGATCAAGCGCGCGATGATTCGCCGCATCACGCCCCTGCTCGCGGGCGAGGCGATTGTGATGGAGGGATTGGGTTCGCTGGCGGATTGGAAACGCGGGGGGCAACCGGAGGCGTGGCAGTTGCGGAACGGCGCACTGGTGGCGATGCAATATGGGTCGATCGGCCGGGATGTCGGGTTGCCGGACCAAAGCAGCGTGGAGTTTGATTTAACATGGCAACAGATGCCGGTGATGCTGCAAGTGGGGTTATACGGGCACCGGCCGGATGGCGTCATCGGCGATGGGAATACCACCGGTTACTGGCTCATGATTGCCAGTCAAAACGCGCTTTTGCAGCGGGTGACTCGCAATGAGACGGCGCAGTTGGGCCAGATCTATATCCGCAAGTTTCTCCGCAACGGCAAGGTGCGCGTGGCAATCCAGTCGGACAAAGAGAAGAAGTCGATCACGTTGCGACTGGACGGCCAGTTGGTGAAGACGTGGACTGATCCCGGTGAGTGGACGGGCGACGGTCGGTGTCTGACGTTTCTCTCGCAGACCGGTGGCGAACAGAGTTTGCGGGTCAGCAATCTCATCGTGCGCGAGTGGGCAGGCGACGGCGAGACCGGCGGCGTGGTGGTGACAGCCAAACAGGATGTGTTGTGTCTGGCGAACAATGACCGCGTCACCGGAACGGTGAAGGCAATCAAAGACGGCGCAGTCACGGTTGATTCGACGGTTGCCGCGCTGACGATTCCGTTGGAGCGCGTCGCGGAGATTAATTTCGCCAGTGAGAATCGCGAACGCGTCCGGCGGTTAGGGACTGATGTGATCGCGGCGTTTCATGACGGAGGCCGGGTCACAGTGGCGCTGGCGAGCGTGGATGCGAAGACGTTGACCGGTGAGAGCGAGAATTTTGGGAAGCTGAGTTTTTCGCGGGACGCATTCCGGGAATTGCAGTTGCACATTTACGACGAAGACCGCGGCGAAGACGCCGACATTGATGCCGGCGCGATGCCGCAATGGACACCCAGCCCGCAGCGCCTCCGCCCGCAATAGCCGACACTCTGTCGGGATTCCGCCGTTAACCCGACAAGTTGTCACGCGGGTAGCACTCGCGGCTGTGTTGTAATTAATTCTCTAATCAACTCGTGGGGAAACAGTTATCCAATCCAGCGCATCACGCGGCATTGCCGTTGCTAATGGTGTAGTCGCACCAACTTTAATAATAGGAGATCATTCATGAGCGAAGCATTGCAGCAACTGAGCGCCGCCGTTGAAAAGGGAAACCGGAACGAGGCCAAACGCATTTCCCAAATGTTGATTGACCAAGGCATGAAGCCATTGGACATCGTCGAGCAAGGGCTCGTGCCCGGCATGGCGGTGGTCGGCGAGAAGTTTAAGAAGAACGAAATCTTTGTGCCGGAGATGTTGATCGCCGCGCGCGCCATGAAAGAAGCGATGTTATTGCTCGAGCCGCTGCTCGTCAAAGCCGGCATCAAACCGAAGTACACCGCCGTCATCGGCACCGTGCAAGGTGATCTCCACGACATCGGCAAGAACCTCGTCGCGATGATGTGGAAAGGCGCGAACATTGGCGTCGTCGATCTCGGCACGAACGTGCCGGCGGAGAAGTTTGTCGCCGCGGCGAAGGAGCACAACGCGAACATCATCGGGTTGTCGGCGTTGCTGACCACGACTATGCCGTCGATGAAGAGCACCATTGCCGCCCTCAAAGCCGCGGGACTTACCGGCGTCAAGGTCGTCATCGGTGGCGCGCCCATCACGCAGGATTACGCGAACGAAATCGGGGCGGATGGTTTTGCGCCCGATGCCGCCAGCGCGGTGGACGTCGTGCGGCAACTCGTCGCCGCGTAGCCGACCGGGAGAACACCATGAAATATACTTCGCTGGCGCTCAAGCGCCCGGATGAATTGCGTTTCGGCACAGCACCGAAACCGTTGACGACGAAACGCGGGATGACCATCGGCGGTGGACTCGTCTATCCCGAACTGAACTTCACGTTGCCGGCGATGCTCGTCAACGCCGCGACCATGCCGGAAGTTTGCCGGCATTACCGCGAGATCATTACCGGGGCGGCCTTGCGGGCGGCGGAATTGGAAGCGCCCGGCTTGGTCGTCGAGTTCGAAACGGTACCGCCGATGACCGAGAACCCGGCCTGGGGCATCGAGCTCACCAAGATTCTCCTCGACGGTCTCGAACTCGCCCACGCGAAGCACGGCCTCAAGAGTGTGCTCCGCATCACACCCAATGACACCCGCGAGATGGACCGGCCACCACGCATGCGGTCCGGTCAGTTCTGGGATTGCATGATCGAAACTTTCGACGGCTGCGCCGCGGCCGGCGCGGAATTGCTCTCCATCGAATCCGTCGGCGGCAAGGAAGTGAACGACGAAGCGTTGATGGCCTGCGATATCAGCCAAGTGATTTTCGCGTTGTGCACGATGGGCGTGCGCGACATGCGGTTCCTCTGGACGGAACTCGACAAGATCGCGAAGAAGCATCACGTCCAGCTCGCCGGTGATTCGGCGTGCGGCTTCGGCAACACCGCGATGGTGTTGGCCGAACAGAAAATGATCCCGCGCACATTTGCGGCAGTTGTGCGCGCAGTCACCGCAGTCCGGTCACTCGTCGCCTTCGAGTGCGGCGCGGTCGGGCCTAGCAAAGATTGCGCGTATGAGAATCCGATCCTGAAAGCGATTACCGGCTACCCGATGGCGATGGAAGGCAAGACCGCCGCCTGCGCCCACCTCAGCCCGGTCGGCAACATTGCCGCGGCCACGTGCGACACGTGGTCGAACGAAAGCGTCCAGAACATCAAACTGCTCGGCGGCATGGCGCCGACCTGTTACGTCGAACAACTCATTTACGATTGCCGGCTGATGAACCAGGCGCTGGCCGACGGCCCCACGGCCGCCTTGCTCTATCAGAAATGGATGATCAATTCCGACGCGCGCCTCGACCCGCAAGCGTTCATTCTCAAACCGGTCTGTGCCATCGCCATCGCGGAAGCCATCGTCCGCGCGCCCAACCATTACGACGCCGGTAAAGCCGCGGCGCTCACCGCCATCCGCCTGTTGCGGGAAGCCCGGAGCGTGGATGCCGTGAAGATTCCCGAGCGCGAAGTGGTCTGGCTCGACACAATGGAAGAAGCCATCGCGGCGCTACCGGCCAGCGAGAGTGAGTTCATCAATCAAATGTTAGGCTTGGTGGATACGACGAAGTTTGTCGCCAAAGACTACGAGCTGGCATGACACCCCGCGAACGTCTCCACGCCGCCTTGAACCATCAAGAAGGCGACCGGGTCCCGGTGGACTTCGGCAGCACGGCGGTGACCGGCATGCATGTGTCGGCCGTCACGCGGTTGCGGCGGGCGGTGCTCAAGGATGACGCGTATCGGGTAAAAGTCATCGAGCCGTATCAGATGCTCGGCGAAATCGACACGCCGTTGCGTGAGGCACTCGGCATTGATGCGGTTGGGTTGATGCCGAGGAAAACTTTTTTCGGATTCGAGAATGAGGACTGGAAGCCATTCCGAATGTTTGACGGAACTGAAGTTCTCGTGCCCGGCAACTTCAATGTCACGGCCAATGCGAGCGGTGATTATCTGATTTATCCCGAAGGCGACACGGCGGCACCGGCCAGCGGTCACATGCCGAAGGACGCATTTTTCTTCGACACCATCGTGCGCCAACCGCCGGTGGACGAGGACAAGCTGAATCCAGCCGACAACCTCGAAGAGTTTGCCGTGCTCGATGCCGACACGTTGCAGTGGTACGACCGGCGAATCCGGGAACTGGAAGAGACCAGTGGAGGCGTCGTGCTCACGATGCCGGGGACGGGGTTTGGCGATATTGCGCTCGTGCCGGTGCCGTGGTTGAAACACCCCAAAGGCATTCGCGACATCGAGGAATGGTACATCTCGACGGCCGTCCGCAAAGATTATGTCCACGCGATTTTCGAGAAGCAGTGCGAGATCGGATTGAAGAACCTCGAAACGCTGATCGCCCGGCTCGGCAACCGGGTCCAAGCCGTGTTCCTGACCGGCGCGGACTTCGGCACGCAACGCGGGACATTCATCTCGAAGGAAGCGTACCGGGAATTGTTCAAGCCCTATCACACGCGCATCAACAAACTCGTTCACCAGAAGAGTTCGTGGAAAACGTTCATCCATTCCTGCGGTGCCGTCTACGATCTTCTGCCCGACTTCATCGATGCCGGCTTCGACATTCTGAATCCCGTCCAATGTTCCGCGGCCCGCATGGACGCGCGAACATTGAAAAATGAATTCGGCCAACACCTCGTCTTCTGGGGCGGCGGCGCGAACACGCAGCAGACCTTGCCGTTTGGCACGCCCGACGAAGTGTACCGGGAAGTGCGCGAGCGCATTGAGATCTTCGGCGCTGGCGGCGGCTTCGTCTTCGACACCGTCCACAACGTCCAAGGCCCGACGCCCGTCGCGAATCTGCGCGCGATGTTCAAGGCACTGAAAGACGCCGGCCGAACATGAATGACAATTTCTTTATCGACCTTGCCGCGGCCGGTTTGCGGATGCCCATTGGTACTGATCTGGTGCTCCACGAGAAACCGGATGCGAAGCTGATCCGGGAAGACGGGCGGCGACTCGGGGAAGTCGTCGCCGAAGCCGCACGCCGGTATCGCACGCCGGTGGCGGTGCCGTTGATGGATTTGACCATCGAGAAAACCACTATCCTCCAACGCCTCGGCATACCGGCGGAGAAGATCGATAGCTTTCACTTCACCGACCCGCTGAAGGAAGACTCGCTCCAAGCGTTGTGTCAGCGGCTTGATGAGCCGGCCACTGGCCGCTGGAAAACGACGGTGGACGCGGTGGCTTACGTCGCCCAGCAGTCCGACCTCCTGCCCGTGGGAATGAGCATCGGGCCGTTTTCGCTGATGACCAAACTAATCGCCGATCCGATCACGGCGGTCTTCATGGCCGGCAGCGGCGTCACTGCGGCCGAGGATCCGGAAGTCGCCGCCGTCGAGCAGGCACTGGACTTGGGTCTCCGGATGATTCTCCGGTCAATCACCACGCAATTGGAGGCCGGGGCGAAAGCGATCATCGTTTGCGAGCCGGCCGCCAACCAAGTGTATTTCTCACCCAAGCAACTCGCCGAAGGCACGGATATTTTCGAGCGGTACGTCATGACGCCGAACCGGCATCTCCAATCGCTCTTGGCCGATGCCGGCGCGAAGCTGATTTTTCACGACTGCGGCGAGCTGACCGAAAGCATGGTCCGGCAGTTCACCACGCTCGAACCGGCGCTGTTGAGTTTTGGCAGTTCCCGCGTGCTCTGGGACGATGCGGCGCTGGTGCCCAACCACATCGTCCTCTTTGGCAATCTACCGACAAAGAAGTTTTACTCTGACGATGCCATCACGCCCGCCGCCGTGGTCGCGATGTCCCGCGAACTGCTGACAAAAATGCGCGCCACCGGTCACCCGTTTATCCTCGCGAGCGAGTGCGATGTGTTGAGTGTCCCGGGCTGCGAACGAACGATTCAGGACAAAGTGACGGCGTTTATGAACTGCCCACCATGAATGGCCGCGAACGCATTCTAAATCTGTTAGCCGGCAAGCCTGTGGATCGGCTGCCGGTCATGCCGATCACGATGATGTTTGCTGCCGAGTTGATCGGTGCTCGCTATCGGGATTATGCGACCGATTACCGGGTGCTCACCGCCGGTCAGATTCGTGTGGTCGAGGAATTTGACATCGATCACGTCAACGTCATGTCCGACCCGGCCACCGAGGCGGCCGATTGCGGAGCGACCGTCGTCTACAGCGAAGAGCAACCACCGGCCATGGACGAAACCGACGCGCTCTTGCAGGACCCGACAAAGCTCGCGCGTCTCAAGATTCCCGATCCGACCGCCGGGCGAATGGGCAACCGGCTGCGCATGCTCGAAACTTACCGGCAGCGGGTGCAGGGCGAGAAGCTGATTGAAGGTTGGGTCGAAGGCCCGTGCGCGGAAGGCGCCGACCTGCGCGGCATCAACACGCTCATGCTGGATTTCCACGACGACCCCGGGTTCGTACTCGACCTATTCACCTTCTGCACTAACATGGCATTGGCGTTCGCGAAGGAACAAGTCGCGCGCGGCGCAGAACTCATCGGCGTCGGCGACGCAGCGGCTTCGCTGGTCGGGCCCGAGATCTACCGGGAGTTTGTCTGGCCTTTCGAGAAGCAATTAGTGGATGGTCTGCACGCGATGGGCACGCGCGTGCGCCTGCATATTTGCGGCAACATCACCGCGTCGCTCGCCGACATTGGCCGGTTGGGGTGCGACATCGTCGATCTGGATTCGATGGTGCCAGTGGACAAAGCCCGGCAAGCGATGGGCGACCGGCAAGTGCTACTCGGCAACGTCGATCCCGTCCGTGTCATCAAGAACGGCACACCAGAATTGATCACCGCCGCCATCGCGGAATGTCACCGGCAAGCGGGGCCATGCTTCATAGTCGGCGCCGGCTGCGAAATCCCGCGCGGTACACCGCCCGCGAATCTCCGCGCTCTCGTCCAGTATGCCCAATCCCACCCGCCCTAAATGATGACTCCCCGCGAACGTTGGCTTGCATTGTTCGAAGGCCGGCAACCCGACCGAGTACCGACGGATTATTGGGCCACGCCGGAGTTTCACGCCAAACTGAAGCAAGCCCTGGGCGTCACCGACGACGAACAAGTCTGGCAGAAACTCGGGATTGACCGGCCCGCGTTTGTCTGGGCACCGGCCAAAGCACCCCATCACCCCGACGACCCGCAAGGCGATATCTGGGGAATGCGGCATGCCTCTATTGATTACGGCACCGGGAGCTACGGCGAGACCGTGTACAATCCCCTCGCCCACGTCACCACCGTCAAGGAGATCAACGATTACCGGTGGCCGGCCCCGGATGATTTCGATTACTCGAAAATCCCGGCGCGCCACGATCGCTACCGGATTCTCGTTGGCGGCCATTACGAACCGTTCCTGCTCTACTGCGCGATGCGCGGGATGGAACAAGCATTCGAAGACGTGCTGGTCGAACCGGCCATTGCCGAAGCCGCGCTCACGCGAATTTTCGACATCTGCTCCGAAATCAACCGCCGCATCTGGGAAGCCGGTAACGGCCAGATCGACCTGATGTATCTCGCCGAAGACCTCGGCGGCCAGACCGGTCCGTTATTCAGTCTCGATGTCTACCGCCGCTTCATCCTGCCCAACCAGACGAAGATGGCCGCTCTCGCCCGCAAGTTTGGCGTCCGCGTGTTCTATCACACCGACGGCGCGGCGCAGAGCTTCTTGCCGGACTTGGTAAATACGGTCGGTATCAACCTCATCAACCCACTCCAATGGCGTTGTCCCGGCATGGAACGCGAGACCCTCGTCCGCGATTACTCCCGGCAACTCGTGTTCCACGGCGGCATCGACAATCAACACACCCTCCCCTTCGGCACCGTGGCCGAAGTCCGGCACGAAGTCCGCGACTGCGCTGCGATCTTCAAGAACTCGCGGTGGATTTGCGCCCCGTGTCACAACATCCAAAACGTCACTCCCGTCGAAAACGTCCTCGCGCTGTACGACGAGGCACACAAGGTCCAGCCATGACTTCCCGCGAACTCGTTTATCGTACGTTGTGTCACGACAATCCGCCGCGCGCGCCCCGGCAATTGTGGTCTTTGCCCATTGCCGATTTGGAACATCCGGGCGCGGCGAGAGCCATCGTACGTGAATTTCCAAGCGACATTGCCGGCATCGATGGCCACTTGCGCACTCCCGCTCGAACGCGCGGCGACATGCATCGGATGGGCGAGTTCACGGACGCGTGGGGCGCGACTTTTGTTAACCTCCAGGATGGCGTCATCGGCGAGGTGAAAGACCCGCTCGTCAAGGATTGGGCAACCGACAGCGTGAGAATTCACACCCCGGTCGAGTGGTTGACAATCGACCGGGACGCAGTGAATCGCGATTGCGGAACGACCGAGAAGTTTTGCACTGGCGGCTGTTGTCCGCGGCCATCCGAACAACTACAGTTTCTCCGCGGCTCCGAAGACTTGTACATGGATCTGCTCGATCCGCCGCCGGCCATGCACGCATTCCTGCGCGAGATGCACGCATTCTACTGCGACCTTCTCACCCGATGGGCGGCGACCGACGTGGATGCGATCAACTTCATGGATGACTGGGGCTCACAACGCGCCCTACTGATTTCCCCGTCGCTCTGGCGCGCCATCTTCAAGCCGATGTACCGGGACTACGCCCAGATCGCGCACGCTGCCGGGAAGAAGATCTTCATGCACTCCGACGGCTACATCCTCGACATCTACCCGGACTTGATCGAGATCGGCATCGACGCGCTGAATTCGCAACTCTTTTGTATGGGCGTGGACCGGTTGGCGCCGTTTGCCGGGAAGATCACGTTCTGGGGCGAGATCGACCGGCAACATCTCCTCCCGGAAGGCACGCCCGCCGACATCGATCGCGCCGTCCGGCAAGTCCACGCCACACTATGGCGCAGCGGCGGTTGCATAGCGCAATGCGAATTCGGCGCCGCAGCCAAACCCGCCAATGTCCGGCAAGTCTTTGCCACTTGGGAGGAACTCACCTCCTCATGACTCCCCGCGAACGATTCATCGCCGCACTGGAACGCCGTCCGCTGACCGGGCGCGTCCCGCATTTCGAACTGGTATTCTTCCTGACGATGGAAGCCTTCGGCAAAGTGCATCCGTCGCACCGGAGCTACCATCAGTGGCTGCAGATGGAAGAAAAAGAACGAGCCCTTCACCGCCGTGAGATCGCTGACATTTTCATCGCCACCGCCGAACGCTTCGAGCACAGCGCGATCTTCATCCATCCAAACCCCGGCGACGTCGCCGAGACTTGCCGGCTGATTGAGGTGATTCGCGAACGGACTGGCGACAAGTACTTCCTCATGCGCCACGGCGACGCGACGTTTGAAATCCCGAACGGCGAGCGCCTCGTCGAGTTCAGCTACCGGCTCGCCGACGAACCTGACAAAGTTCACGCCGAAGCCGCCGCACGCGTGGATCGGATGTTGCAGAACGCCGAACAGTACCGGCAGCACGGCGGCCTCGACGGCTTTGCGCTGTGTTCCGACTACTGTTTCAATACCGGCCCGTTCCTCAGCCCGGCGCAGTTCAGCGAATTCATCACGCCGTATCTGGCGCGGTTGACAAAAGGTTACCGGGATCTTGGGTTCTACGTCATCAAACACACCGACGGCAACATCATGCCGATTCTCGACCAGCTCGTGCAGACCAACCCGCACGCGCTGCACTCCCTCGATCCGCAAGGCGGCGTGGACATCGCCGAGGTCAAACGCCGCGTCGGTGACCGGGTCGCGCTGTGCGGCAACGTCAACTGCGGTCTGCTCGACACCGGCACCGAGGCCCAAGCGATTGAATCCGTCCGGTATTCCCTGAAGCACGGCCTGCCGGGGGGCGGCTACATTTTCTCAACCAGCAACTGCATCTACACCGGCATGCGCCTGGGCCGGTATGAATTGATGCTCGACGTGTGGCGCCGGGAGGGTAACTCCGCTGACTGAGTACCGGAAACCACGGCCATGACCGAACGCGAACGCTACATCGCCACGTTGACCTTTGCACAGCCGGACCGCATCCCGTTCCAACCGGGTCACGGACGGCAGTCAACGTTGCGCGCGTGGCAACAACAGGGCTTGCCGGCGACAGTCACGGATTACCAAGCTTACCTCCGGCAAGTGCTCGGCATCCCGCCCGCAACGAGTGAGGAGATCGTTGAGCCGGGGGTGGACTTTCGGATGATCCCGCAATTCGAGGAGAAAGTCTTGGAACGCCGCCCCGGCACCTTGGTCGTGCAGGATTGGAAAGGCAACATCTGCGAAATCTCCGATGAATTCGATGTGACCTATCTGCGCAACGCGGTCGATTTCGTGACGCGGTCGTGGATCAAATGTCCCGTCGAGACCCGCGCCGATTGGGAGGATCTGCGGCACCGATACGATGCGCTCGATCCGCAACGCTTCCCGGCCGATTGGACGAACCGGTGCCGGCAATTGCAGGCCCGGGATTATCCCAGCGGGCTGATCTTGTCCGGACCGTTCTGGCAATTGCGCGAGTGGCTCGGCTTCGAGAATCTCTGCGTGCTGTTGCTCGACGATCCGGAATTTATGCGGCAGATGATCCGGTGTTGGGAGCAGTACGGAACACAGACGGCGTACCGCGGTGGCGTCGACAAACGGGCGATGGCCAAAGGCGGCGCGACGATTCGGGAGGAAATGGCGCGGCTGCAACCGGCCATCGCCGCGGGTGGATTCATCCCGAGTTGCGATCACGGCGTGCCGAGCGACGTGTCGTGGCCAAACTTCGTCGACTATTCCAAACTCTTGGCGCAGGCAACTAGGTGGCTATGATTATGAGTGAACTTACCGGACAAGAACGAGTCACCCGCGCCTTCGAACGCCGCGACCACGACCGCATCCCGCGCCACGAATCATTTTGGCCGGAGACGATCACCCGCTGGCAGGAGGAAGGACTCAACGGCGATGCGGCCCAGGCGCTCGACCGATTACAGACCGACTTTTACGGGTTGAACTGGCTCTGGCCCCAGGCGTTTCCCGGCCGCGACGAGGTCATTAGCATGGACAAGGAAACGCGCGTCGTCCGCGACGGCAACGGCAAACTCGGCCGCTATTGGCGCAATAAGAGCGGCACCCCGGACCATCTCGGGTTCGATTGCGACACGCGCGCGAAATGGGAGCAGGTGTACAAGCCGGCCCTGCTCGCGAGCGATTTGCAAAACGATCCCGCCGCCGTGCGACGGAATTACATTCAGGGCCGCGAGAAAAACCGGTGGTGTCACCTGACCGGCGTCGAAAGCTTCGAGGAGACCCGGTCATTGATGGGCGACGAGATCACCTTGATGGCCATGGTCGAAGATCCGGAATGGATCCAGGATGTCTCACGCACTTTCACCGACGTGTCGTTGCGCAACTTCGACGCGTTGATGGCCACCGGCATCCAGCCGGACGGCCTCTGGATCTACGGAGACATGGCGTTCAAAACCGCCACGATGTGCTCGCCGGCCATGTACAAGGAATTAATCTGGCCGGATCACAAACGTCTCTGCGATTGGGCGCATGCGCACCGGATGAAATTCATCTACCACACCGACGGCGACGTGAACGGCGTGATGGATCTCTATCTAGCGGCTGGTTTCGATTGTCTCCAACCGCTCGAATGCAAAGCCGGCATGGACATTCGCAAACTTTGCCCGAAGTACGGTGACCGGCTCAGTTTCTTCGGCAACGTGGACGTGATGGTGTTGATGACGAACGACCGCGCGCGAATCGAAGCCGAAGTGAAATCCAAACTCGCCGCCGGCAAGGCCAAGAATGGCTACATCTATCACAGCGACCACAGCGTCCCGCCGCAGGTCAGTTGGGAAACGTATCAGTTCATCATCACGCTACTCGACAAGTATGGGAGCTACGCGCACGAGCCGGGGTAAGAGGTAATCGAAATACTTATCGAGCATCGCCGCCGGGATGTTGGGCGGAAGATGGTTGCCGACGGCGACGATCGCGCCCCGGCAATCGCGGAAGCGAGTGAGCGTCCGGTCGATGTCAGTTTGGACTTTCTCCCAGTTGCCGAACGTCAGATCCCGGCAATCCACGAAGCTGCCGACGAGGCAACTCGTTTGACCGAATCGGTCCACCATCCAGCCGAAATCATTCACCGGCTCAAAGATCAATCCGTCCGCACCGGCGGCCACGACATCGCCGGCAAACTCGCGGAAATCGCCATCGGAACAGAACAACACCTTCTTGCCGGCCGCGTGGAGTGGTTTCCAGAGTTCGGCGTACCGGGGGATGATGACTTGCCGGTAGAAATCGGGATGGACGAACGGGCCGGCGGTCCAGACGAAATCGTCGTGCTGGATGATGACCGGCGCGCTGGTCTTGGCCCACGCGCGCATGTGGTGGAGAGTGAGCCGGAAGAAGCTGTCGAACACCTTCTCCATCTTGCCGGGATCGGATGCGGCCAGCAGGAGCATGTCCCAGCCGAATGCTTCAATCGCGCCAGAGACGATCGTCTTATAGTAGCCGCCGGTGGTGAGTTGGTTGGGCCGGGCGGTGGCCGCCTTTTGGACGCTGTCTTCGTAGAAGTGGACCAGCTCGTCGAAATCCGGCAAGCCGTACTCGGCGACGGCGTCAAACGCCCAGACTTCTTCTTCATCGTTAAATGGACAGACGTGCGGCGCGCACTGGTCGCTGCCGTCGACGGCGTAAACGGCGTGGCCCATGTCGGTGACGCGCCCGCGTTTGGCCCAGCCGACCGGGCCGTCGTTGGTGGACCAGAAGAAATCGAAGTCGAGTTTGTCGAAGCCGCGGCGCGCGAGGAATTCCCGGTGATATTCGAGACTGTACTCAGTGTGCGCCCAGTGGCTGGCCGGGCGCAGGTGGATGTTATCGAGGGCGATTTGCCGGCTCATGGTAACGGGGAACGCGGCGGACAGGTACCGGCATTGGTCAGCGGTTTGATCCGGCGCATGCGCTCGATGAGGTGGCGCGTGAAATGGTAATCCGCGTTCCGTGGTTGCCGGGCTCGTTCGGCATTGTTCTTCAAGCTCCCCGCCTGGCCTTCCTCGCGCATCTTTTGGGCGCGTTCCTTGTAGTCCGAATTGTCGATACCGGCCCGCTGCGCCAGCACCGGCAACCATTTGTGCGCGTACTGCACGTGGGCGTTCTCGTCGATGATGTCGAATAACATCATCTCCGCGCTCTCCAAGTCGCCACCGTCACGGAAATCCTGATATGCCTCCTGTTTGACGCGAAAATGAGCGGTCTCCGCGATCATGCCGATTGCGAACGTGGCATCGTATAACTCGCGTGGACTCATCGTTTCCAAAAAATCTTCGCCCTTGTCGCTGTAATCCGGAAAGCCGATCTCCTCCAACGCAATCCCAAAATCCAACAACCGCGAGCACCCCGAGTCGCCGTGCCGGGACTCATCCCAGAGATGCCGGGCCAGATCCCGCTGATAATCCCATGGCATATCCGACGCGCTCCAGAGCCAGATTAATTGATCGTCGGGGATATTCTTCTCCATCAAGTAGCCGTAACACCAGAACAACCGGCGCGCCTCGATGTCCGTTGGAAAATCCATCATCAACCAACCCCAGAGGTCCTTCCGAAAATCCACCACCGCATCCCGGTGCGACTTCTTCGGCAACCGGAAATCTGTCTTCACCCCGACCGGCGCGGCGGCTTCTTCCACCGTCAACCGCTCGCAAGCCACCAACGCCCGGCTCACGCGTTCCTCGTAGTCCCGGTCGGTCGTGTGTGGATTCCGGCGCCGGTAATCCCGAAACCACAGCCGCTGTTGCTCCTTGAAACCGATCAGCTCGTGCAACACCGCGATCGTCGGCGCATCATGCACCCCGTGCGCGCTCCCCGCATACTGGCTGTAGGCCGTGACCAATCCGCCGGTCAGCAGCCGGAAAATCCCATCCCACGCATCCGCCGGCGTCGGCGCGAGCAAGACCGTGTTCGCCAACTCCTCCAGTTGCCGGCTGACGGGACTGTCCACGTTATCGCCGGGAAACTGCGTCAGCCGGTCGCGCAACCGTTGCACGCACTCGGTCTGCTCCCACACAAACCGGTGAATCGCGCTCTTGTCATAAAACCCTGGCATGTACCGCCCCCACCCCGCGAGCATCCGCAAAATCGAACGCTCCAAGTATTGCCACTCGCACAACCGGCCGACGTTCGTCGGCCGCATTCGCGAGTTGGGTTCGACCAAAACGATGCGTTGTTCTGTGCTCATGATTTGCCAATCAGCTCCGCGTCCCGTCGTTGCCACTCCGGTAATGCCACCGGCTCGCCGCCGCGTTCCAGCCGGCAAGCCCGCCAGTCTTCGAGTGTCGCGACGCGCTCCGGGTGTTTCACGCTGCGCGCGAGAAAGCCGGCGCCGTGTTGCGGCATCGGGTCTTGGTCGGTCGGCTGATACCGGAGATCGACACTCCAGCGGACGTGGTCGGAATTGTTCGGCGTGGACATGTGGAGGAGCCGGTCATTGAACAACACCGCGCTGCCGGCTTTCATCGGGAGTTGCAGGATCTTCTTACCCTTCACGTGTTCATCTTCAATCGCGAGGAAGCCTGTACCAGAATATGTTTCTTTCACGTGCTCGATGACGCGTTTCTTGTGTGTACCGGGAATCAGGTGCAGGCAACCGTTCTCCGGCGTCGCGTCCACGAGCGGAATCCAGACGGTGATGACCGGGTTCGCGTTCGCGTCCGGCCAGTACGACTTGTCCTGATGCCACGGCACAGCGCCCGCCGCGACCTTCGGGACTTTCGGGCGAACGTTGTAAACGGGATTCGAAAAAAGCTCCGGGCCGATCAGCGACTCCACGGCATCGAGAATCTTCGGATTACTCATCAGAATGTAATAGCCATCCAGCCGGTCCCGCCAACCCCGCCCATACTTCAGAAAATCCGCGTCATTCAACCCGGCAAACAACTCCGCCAGCCGGTATTTGAACGGACGGTTCACCAGCTCGTCCTTGATCTTCCCGCTGGCCAGCAAGTCGGCGGCGATTGCGTCCACCTTCTGCGTCATCGCCGCCCGGCACGGCGCAAGATCCGCGTCAGTTAAGAGGTTCTCCAAAACGAGATACCCTTGCGTGTTGTAGAATTCGATCTGCGCCACGGTCAAAGTCGCTTTCATCGTCGAAACTATGCCAGACCGGCCCGCTTTCTGTCTATGCACACGAGCGCGGTCGTTGTATCATTTCCCGTCATGCCGCCAACCGTCACCGCCGATCAATTGTTCGTGAAAGTCTTCGTCGCCAAACGTGAAACGATTGACCGCGACTGGAACTACCGCGACGTCTACAGCGGCTTCTGGCGGCTCTACCTCAACGACCGCGACGGCGCGGCGCTGGCACTGACAGATGGTTCGCGGTATCCCTTGCCGGCTGGCCGGATTCACTTCGTACCGGCCTGGGTCCGGTTCTCCTGCCTCAACACCCGCCCGGTCGGCAACCTCTACATCCACTTTGACCTCATTGGTGTGACCGGCGTCACCGTCCAACGTCTATTTCATAAACCGCTTACCCTCGCACCCGACCGGCATCTCCTCGCCACCGCCGACCGGCTCGTTGAAAACACCCCGACCACACTCTTACAGGCAAAAGCGTTGGTGTATGCCGCGCTGGCGCAACTCCGGTTCGCCCCCCTACCGGCGGCGCGTCACCCGGTCGCCGCGGCGCAGGAACACATCGAACAACACCTCGGCACGTTGATCACCAACGCCGAGCTGGCCCGGCTTTGTCACTTCAGCGAAGACCATTTCGTCCGCCTGTTCCGCCGGCATCTCGGCCAGACGCCCGCCCAATACATCCTTGAACGCCGCATTGCCACCGCGATCAACCAACTCGCATTCACCGCCGACAGCATCGAACAAATCGCCGCCCACCTCGGCTTCGCCAACCGGTATCACTTCACGAAGATGTTCACCCGCCGGATGGGTAACAGCCCCGCCGCCTACCGGAAGCAGGCGCGCGTGTAAGCGTCAAGGATGGTGCGCGGCTTTGCCGAGGCGGACATCGCGCGGAGTTGCGCCTTGCCGTTGGCGGAAGATGCGCGAGAAGTAATACGGATCGTCGTAGCCGCAGGCGGCGGCGACTTCTTTCACGCTCAGGCCGCCTTCGAGCAGCAACCGGTGGGCTTTGGCTAACCGGCGGCGTAGCAGATACTCGAACGGCGTCGTCTGGAACTGTTCGCGAAAGAGCCGGTGAAAATGCTCGGGACTCAGGTTCACCTTCCGGGCAATCGCCGCCAATCTCGGCGCGGTTGTGACATGATCATCCATGAACCGCAATGCCGGCAACAACCGTTCGCCGCGCCCCGACTCCGCCGGTATGCGTTCCAGCGTTTCACCGACGACGTCCAACACCAACGCCTGAACCCGGCACGTCATGGAGGGCGTGGGTTGCCGGAAGAACTCCGCCAGGGCCATCGTGATCGGCGACCAGCGGTTGGCGAACGACTGCACCGCAGCGAGCTTCGAGAGTCGCGCGTCGAGCAGTGACGACAGCGGCTGAAAATGCAGCCAATCGACGACAAACTCTTTGTCCGTCCCGTGCGTCAACCGATGATGCGGCGGGATGAGATACAGTTGACCGGGGTGGAGCATCGTGCGCCGTCCGTCCACCGCCACCCAAGCTGTACCAGCGGTGGGCGCGTAGAGTTTCGCGACGTCGCACCACTCGCCGCTACCTCTCCAGTTCGCCGGGGTGCAGCGGGTGTTGCCGCCTTGGATGAGGGTCACAGTGGTGTCCATCGATATCAAGATTGTACAGGTTCTTGCCGGGTTAATCCATTGGCAATCCAGCCGCCGTTCGGTAGCGTGGTCGCATGGAAATCGATCTTACGTTTGCTCCAGTCAACAATCCCCGACCGAATCGTCTCACCGCAGATCAGGTCGCGTTCTACAACGAACACGGTTACGTCATGCCGTTCGCGGTTTACGATTCGCTGCTGGCCGAACGCAACCGGGCCTACTTCGATTATCTGCTGGCGGAGTTGCGTGCTCACAACGACGGGCGCGATGCGTATGCCATCAACAGCTTTCACACCCGCTGCAAAGGCATCTATGAAATGGTGACCCACCCGGCCATTCTCGATCTCGTCGAAGATCTGGTCGGCCCGAACGTCATCGCGTGGGGCACGCATTTCTTCTGCAAGATGCCGGGCGACCCGAAGCACGTGCACTGGCATCAGGACGCTTCGTATTGGCCGCTCACTCCGGCGCGCACGGTGACCGTCTGGCTGGCCATCGATGATGCCGACGTCGAGAATGCCTGCATGCACTTTTTGCCGGGCACGCATCGGCGCGGGCATCTCAAATACAAGAAGCCAGAGACTCCCGGCGTCCTCGACCAAGAAATCACCAACATCGACCAATACGGTAAGCCCGTGGCGGATATTCTCAAGGCCGGCCAAATCAGTCTGCACGCCGACATGTTGGCGCACGGTTCCGGGCCGAACCAGTCGCAGCGTCGCCGGTGTGGATTAACGATCCGGTATTGCCCGCCATCCGTCGAGCCAGTCCAGCGCGACTGGGGCCAGAACGCCATCCTCTGCCGTGGCCAGACCGACAATCCGCTCTGGTCTTTTCCGCCCAAGCCTTGCGGCGAAGACCTTGCCGGCCCGAAACCAAAAGTGATTGGCGGCAACTGATGCGCGAGAACTCCGAACGCCTGATGAAGTTGTTGCGCGGTGGCCGCGTGGATCGGCCGCCGTTTTACGAGCCGTGGTTCGGGATGGGCGAGATGTTGAACCGCCGGTATGCTGGTAATTACATTCGGATGGCCGATGACCTCGGTCACGCCGCCGTGCCGGTCTGGGGCTACAATGCCGAGGTCGACTTTATCCACCACGACATCCGCACCGAGGCCGGCGCCTACTACCACGGCGGCTCACTGCGCGAAGCCCGGCAACTCCGCGAGCGCCCCGAACCGGATTTTGCGGCGCAAATTGAACCAATGCTCGCCTACCGGCGTGAGTGCGCCAACGCCGGCATCGCTTGCTGGATGGTTATCGGCTGGTGCTTTGACCGGGTCGCGGCGTCGATGGGGTTGGAGAATCTCGCGCTGGCTTGTTACGACCAACCGGAATTCATCCACGAAGCGATGCAATGGGTCGAGACCCGCAACCAGCATGGCATCGAACAGGTGATCGCGAAAGTCCGTCCCGACTTCGTCCTCTACAACGGGGATTGCGCCTACAAGACCGGCTTGATGATCGCCCCGGCCATGTTGCGCGACTTCTGCCTCGAACCGACGCGGCGCACCGTCCAAATGATCCACGACCTCGGCATCCCGTTCGCGTTTCATACCGACGGCCAACTCGATGACATCGTGCCAATGTTGATCGAACTCGGCATCTGCGCTGTCCACGGCTGCGAGAAACAAGCCAACGACCTCGGTCATCTCGTCGAGAAATTCGGCGACGACATCGCACTCTGCGGCAACATGGATGTCGTCTTCCTCAAGAACGCCACGCCAGACCAAGTCCGCGCAGAAACGCTGGAGATGCTGCGGATCGGCAACGCCAAACGCCGCTTCATTGCCGGCTGCAACACCAGCCCGCAAGATTACATCCCGGACGAAAACTACCGAACCTTCCTTCACACCGTCCGCGACTGGCAACCAGCATCTGCGGCCTGACGGTCAGCGCGCATGCTCGCGCGGGGATTTGCCGGTCAAGCGTTTGAACGTGGCGGCAAAATGTTGGCTGGAGGAAAAACCTAGTTCGAGAGCCAACGTCGTGATCGGGATGGTCTTCAGTGCCAGATAATGTTTCGCCCGCTCGACGCGTACTTGAAGCAAATATTGCCGGGGTGGCACGCCGACATCGCGCGTGAATAGCTCCGCTAGGTGTGTCGGCGACAAACCCGCGACTCGGGCCAGGTCGGCGAGTCGCCACGATTGTTGGTATTGGTGGTCGAGCAATTCCTTCACGCGCACCACCGCGGAATGCGCCCCGACCAACGAACGCCCGCCGACCGCCGCCAGCGACCGGGTGGCCTCGAGCACCAGCGCATCCACCGCGAGCCGCAAGCCCGCCGACCGGTGCGCATGCGCCAACGTCACTTCCCGAACGAGTTGCTGGAAGGGTGCGCCGACGGATTCCGCGTTCGGCCGGTAAAGCAGCGTTTGCCCCGTCCACGCCGCGCGCAAACTGGGTTGGCGTTTGAAGACCAGCTCCAAATCGAGCGCCGCATAATAAAAGTGATGTTTCTGCCGGGACCGGTCCACCATCCGATGTACCACCCGCGGGCCGACGGCCAGAAACCCGCCCGCCTGGAGCCGGTAACTCTGCTTCGGTCCGGCCCAGTCCGAACCGCCATCGAGTTGAAAGTAAAACTCCCAGACCTCGTGCCGGTGATTGCCAATGAACCATTCCGGCATCGCCCAATGTTCGCCGCAAAAGATCAACTCCGGCACGTCCGCCCCGGGTTTATCGAAGTGAAACCCGGCCAGCACGCCTTTGGGATGAGTAATTCGCATGGCTATATTCTTTCGCTAATGCCGAAGATTATATCTATATTCCCGAAGCGCCTGAAAGCACAAATTCCACCGGCAGCCTACCGTTCGCGCATGAAATTCACCCCGACTCAACTTCAGCAGTATCGCGAACAAGGTTATGTGGTCGTGCCCGGCTTCTTCGATGCCCGGGAAGTCCAGGCCATGAACGTGGAACTCGCCCGCTTCCAGCGCGAGGGACTCTTGCGCAACGTCGCCACCGAAGGCGACGGCAAGACCACTTCGCAGGCTGTCCAAAACCTCCAGATCTGCCCGCTCTCGACCAAGAGCGATTTATTCCGCACGCTGCCGTTCTGCCCAAAAGTCGTCGCCGCCGCCCAGCAATGTCTCGGCGACCCGATCCAACAACAACTGGATCAGATTTTTCTCAAACCTGCCGGCCACGGCGCCGGCACATCCTGGCATCAAGACAACGCCTACTTCGGCATCTCCGATCCGATCCAAGGCGTCGGCATGTGGGTCGCCATGCACGATGCGACCGTGGCCAACGGCACGATGCATGTCATCCCCGGAATTTACCGGGAGAAACTGGAACACACCCGTGACGGCGGCAGCGATCACCACATCCGTTGCTACCCGAACGAAGACAAAGCCGTACCGGTGGAACTGCGGGCCGGCGGCGCGTTGTTTTTCAACTACGGCGTCCCCCACTGCACCCACGCCAACACCACCGCCAAACCCCGTGCCGGTCTCGCCCTGCATTTCGTCCGGGCTGACCTCCCCGAGCAGGCGCGGATGAAGGCCGACGGCCCAATTCTGACCGGCCCCAACGCCAGCGACGGCACGACCGCCTGGGGTCTGCCCGTGACCGGCACCTGGGAACAACAGGTCGCCCGCACGTTAGCCAACTCATGACCGATCGCGAACTCCTCCGCTCTCTCGCCCGGCAAGTCCGCGAACTCGCCGCGCACCCCGAACTGCCCGAACGCCGGCAACTTTGGCTCGCGCACAATGCCTTGCAGTCCACCCGGCCGCTGATCGTCTGTTTCCCCGAAGGCGCGTGGGGCGAAATCTTGCCGGACTCGGCGCTGCAATGTCAGACCGAACCGTTCCGCGGTTGGGAACGGACGTTACGCCAACAAATCCACACCGCCACGCAACTCCAAGACGACACCGTCACCGAACCCTTCTTCGACCTCGGCTGGCATGTGAACGTCGGCGACTACGGCGTGCAAGTCCCGTACACCCATGGCGACAACCGCGGCAGCTACGTGTGGGAAGCCCCGCTCAAAAACTTGCCGGCCGATCTGGACAAACTCCATCCCCGCAGTCTGACCGTTGACCGCGCCGGCACGGAGCGCGACCTCGCTCTCGCCACCGAAACCTTCGGCGACATCTTGCCGGTCCGCTTGCGTTGGCAACCGTGGTGGACGACCGGCCTCACCTGGGAAGCCGTGAAACTGGTCGGCCTCGAAGAACTCATGCTCCTCATGTACGACAACCCGGCCGCGGTGCATCGGCTCCTCGCATTTCTGCGCGACGAGACGCTGAACTTCATCGGCTGGTTCGAACGCGAAGGCCTGCTCACCCCCAACAACGCCGGTAACTACTGCGGCTCCGGTGGCTTCGCTTTTTCCAACGAACTTCACCCCGCAGAAACCGGCACGCGCCTCAAAGATTATTGGGGCTTTGCCGAATCCCAAGAGACCGTCGGCGTATCACCGGCGATGTTTGAGGAATTCATCCTGCCGTATCAATTGCCGGTGCTGGAGAAATTCGGCCTCACCTACTACGGCTGCTGCGAAGGCTTGGAGCACCGGCTGGATCGCGTCTTAAAACAGGTCAAGAATCTCCGCCGTGTTTCCGTCGCGCCCAAAGCCAATCAAGAAACAATCGCCGGTCTCCTCCAAGGCCGGTACGTCTATTGCCGCAAAGCCGACCCTGTCCCGGTCTGCGTGGATTTCAACGAACGCGACATCCGCACCGACCTGCGCCGCACCCTCGCGCTCGCCAAAGGTCAGCCGTTGGAAATCATTCTCAAGGACACGCACACCGTTCAAAACGAGCCGCACCGGCTCGCGCGCTGGGTAGAAATCGCCCGCGAAGAAATCGCCGCGGCAACCTGAGAGCGTTTTTTGTGAATCGGTGTAGCGTCGCTTGTCTCAAGCGCCGTGGTCTTGGATATCCGAGCAAATCAGCGGCTGAAACAACCGCCCCTACACCAGGAGCGAATTTCAAAACACTCGCTTAGAGCCGCTTCAAGAATCGTCGGACTTCGTCGTGCGTACCGGCAAAGGCGAACGTGATGCTGTCGGAGTCGAGCTTGAAGACCAACCGCAAGTCCAGGCCGACGCGCATTTCAAAATAGTTCTTCACGAGTTTGCGGATGCCCAATCCAGCGTGTTGGTGAGGCTGGCCGAGGGATGTTTGTAGGCGATCAATGGCTTGACCGATCTCGGCGCGAGCCGGCTTCGAATACGCCCGCACAATCTGCCGGAAACGTTCACCGAGGAAGATTTCGCGACTCACGGTTATTGGAGATCGCGTTCGAGGTTGCCGCTGTACCGGCGCAGGCGACCGCGCTTCTTGTCCGCAGTCAATTCCGCGTTCATCCGCTTGGTAGCACGGTTCAATTCCTTCTTTGTCAATCCGTACTCCTGCAACGCGTAGTCTTCGGAATAAACCTGCACGGGGCGCAGGGCGACGACTTGATTGCCACAAAGAATGCCCACGTCTTCCCCTTTCATGGCCGCTTGGAGCCAACGGGTCAGGTTCTGCCGCGCGTCGGTAACAGAGAGCGTCTTCATATCGACTCTATATAGTCGCTTTCTGGCGCGACGTCAAACCGTGATTGCGCGCTGCATTCCGGGAATTGACTTCTGCCCAGAATGCGGATCTGCCCCCGATGGCTGCTACCGCCAGAAAATCCACTGAGCTAACCATACAAAAACAAACCCGGTAGCAAATGATGTCAAGTTACCGAGACATGTGACCACAAGCGAAGCCTTGAGGCTGATATTGCGGGATTGAGGTGAGCGGATAAATGGAAGTTTGACGAGATAGAATAACGCTGCCGTCTCGAATGCAACAATACACAGTTCAGTCACAATGAGAGCAATTCCGTCCGAAAAATGTGTGACTCGGAGGAGGAACTTTGAGAAGGGCGTCATAAAGGCACCTGTAAACGAAAGCACGTTTACGAAGAATAGACATAACCCGAGTGGAAAGACGCGATAGTGATACCGCCGGACTGCGAGAAGTAAAATGAGAACTTCGCAGGCGAGTGCTAGGCCCACCCCGGTGTAGGCCGCTGTAAGCTGCTTGGTGGATGGTGGTCTTGGATTGGCGTAGGCGGTGTCTCCCAACAGGAAGAACAGCAGAATGGTAAGCTGTATATAACGGTTCAGGTACCGCTTCGTGCGAAGATACCTAACACCATTGTTTGCTGGAAAAATGTCTATACACGACATTGTTTTCGTTTCACACCTTGTCGCGGAAGAAGTCGATGGTCTTTTTGAGGCCGGCTTCCAACTGGACCTTTGGTTCCCAGCCGAGAAGCTTTTTGGCTTTGGTGATGTCGGGGCGGCGTTGCCTCATAGTCGCATGTGCTGATTCCAGGCGGCCCGGACTGTTTCCGAGTCTCCGGCTGTCAGGCAGCCGATCTTGGTTTTCAGGAGCGTTTTCTCAGCCGTTACAAGGCGCGCCAGTCGAACAATTGATGGTTTTTCCAAACCGGCCTGCTTCCATTGCGTAAGCGACACATCCAGCTTATCGGCATGCGGCACGGAAGTGATACGGGCGATCAGGCAATCTTGTCCAAGATCGAGCAGGATCAATACGGGACGCGGTTTACTGAATTGGCCGGAGGTGAAAGGAAACGCGCAGATGAAAACGTCGCCGAACTTAACGGGCGTACTTGTCATACACCGCGTCCTCAGGCGAGTCGTCGCTCATGAAGCGTTCGTAGGCGGCTTGCCGCCACTGCGCATCCTCGGCGTCTTCTTCCACGAGCACGATCACGCGGGCCTTGCCGGTCTCCGGTAACTGGGCGGCGGCTTCACGCGGAATGTGCAGGTCGTGCTTGCCGCTGAGTTCCGTTTCAAATTCGACCGCTTTCATGGCGACAGGATAGTCGTTGCGTCGCCGGGAGTCAACCGCTCTGGCGGCCACGACGGAGCGTGGCCCTCCAGATATTCCGGTCACACCTTATCGCGGAAGTAGGCGATGGTCTTCTTGAGGCCGGCTTCCAACTGAACCTTAGGTTCCCAGCCGAGAAGTTTTTTGGCTTTGGTGATGTCGGGGCGGCGCTGTTTTGGGTCGTCTTGCGGTAACGGCTTGTAGACGATTTTGCTTTTGCTGGCGGTCATTTTCAGAACCAGTTTGCCGAAGTCGAGGATGGTGAATTCGGTCGGGTTGCCGATGTTGACGGGTTCGTGATAGTCGGCTTGGCTGAGCCGGTAGATGCCGTCGATGAGGTCGCTGCAGTAACAGAAGCTGCGGGTCTGTTGGCCTTTGCCGAAGACGGTGAGCGGGTCGCCATTGAGCGCTTGACCGATGAAGGCCGGGACGACGCGGCCGTCGCGGAGGCGCATGCGAGGGCCGTAGGTGTTGAAGATGCGGACGATGTGGGTGTCGACTTTGTGATGCCGGTGGTAGGCCATGGTAATGGCTTCGGCGAAACGTTTGGCTTCGTCGTAGCAGCCGCGGGGGCCGATAGGGTTGACGTTGCCCCAGTAGTCCTCGGTCTGGGGATGAACGAGCGGGTCGCCGTAGCATTCGCTGGTGGAGGCGAGGAAGAATTTGGCGCCTTTGGCTTTGGCGAGGCCGAGGGCGTTGTGGGTGCCGAGGGAGCCGACCTTGAGGGTTTGGATTGGGATTTCGAGGTAGTCAATCGGACTGGCCGGCGAGGCGAAGTGGAAGATGTAGTCGACGGAGCCAGGGAGGTAGATAAAATTGGTGACGTCGTGTTTGATGAAGGCGAAGTCGGGGTTACCGGCGAGGTGGGCGATGTTGTCGGTGTTGCCGGTGATGAGGTTGTCGAGGACGATGACCCGGTGGCCTTCCGCGAGGAGCCGGTCACTGAGATGGGAGCCGAGGAAGCCGGCCCCGCCGGTAACAACGGCGACGGGTTTCTTTTTCGTTGCCATATTTTAGTGTGCTCCGAAGCCTCCGAACACGACCGGGAGTGTGCGCAGGAGAATCTTGACGTCCAGCCACAGCGACCAGTGGTCGATGTATTCGAGGTCGAGTTTCATCCACTGTTCGAACCCGATGGAACTGCGGCCGCGGACTTGCCAGAGACATGTCAGGCCGGGTTTCATGGAGAGCCGGCGACGATGCCACGGGTCGTATTTCAAGACTTCGCTGGGGATCGGCGGGCGCGGGCCGACGAGGCTCATGTCGCCGTTAAAGACATTCCAGAGTTGCGGGAGTTCGTCGATGCTCGTGTGGCGGATGAACCGGCCCAAAGGGGTGACGCGCGGGTCTTGGCGCATCTTGAAGACGGGACCGCTGGCTTCGTTGAAGACTTCGAGTTCGACGCGCAACATCTCGGCATCGTCGACCATCGAGCGGAACTTGTACATCGTGAATTGCCGGCCATGGAGGCCGCTGCGTTTTTGACGGAACAAGACCGGCCCGGGCGAGCTAAACCGGATGGCCAACGCCGCCGGCAACATCACCAGCGGGCCGAGAATCAACAGCCCAACGACAGACCCCAAGATATCGAGAAGCCGTTTGCCAACGAGTTGCCACGAGATGTCCGGCGCAGAGCGGAACATCAGGACGGGCTTGCCGGCAAACTCGTCGATGGTGGCGCGGGCGATGGAGGTTTTCACGAAGTCCGCAATCAGCCACGCTTCGACGCCTTCGGTTTCGCAGGCGAAGATCGCCTTTTCGACGTCGCTAAAGTAGGTCTGGCTGACGTTGAAGATGACGCAGCCGATGGGTTGCCGGTGGAGGATCTCCGGCAATTGCGTCAGCCATTCGGTCGTGGGTTCGAGCCGGGCGACGATGTTCAGCCGCCAGTCGGCGTTTTGCTGGAGGAGTTGCTCGAACTCGATGTTCTTGGCCGGTGGGCCGACGAGCAGGCAGGCGGTGGCCAGTTCCGGTTGGCCCGCCACGGAGCGCCGATAGAGCTGCGTGAGGAGGTCTTTCACAAACAACGCGACCACGCTGAGCGCGGCAAAGAGCAGGACCACACCGCGGCTCAGAGCGGCGAGATTGAAAAAATAGATTACCGCGATGACCAGCAACGCGCCCACCGACACACTCTTGATGAGCCGCCAGAGCGTCGGACCGGGCCGCAGCGCGAGCGGTCGCGAGTAATAGCCATTGAAATCGAGCAGTAACGGCAACACCGGCAGGATCACGAGGTAGAGCCATTTGTAGTAGCGGAACGGGGCGATGATTGAAAAATTTTCAGGATAGAGATACGCCAATTGTTCGCGTAACGCATGCGCCAGCCAGTACACGAGCGCAATCAGCAGTGCATCGGTGATCTGGTTAAATTGGTGGGCGAGCTCGCGTTGTTTCGTCGACATGGGCGGTTAGTTGGGGGTCAGTTGCGGATACGCTTCCTGGACGAACCGGCTGACCAATTGCATCGCCGCGTCTTGGGCTGCCACCGGGTTCTTCCCGGCCGCATCGGGCGTGATGATCGTGCTCAACAGAAAGTACGCCCAGCGGTGATTCCGGTTGTGCACTACCCGATCGAGGGTCGTCCACCAGATGCGTTGCCAGTGATACGGCGTCGTCCGGTCTTTTCCGACAAACCAGTAGACGAACACCGAATAGGCTTGGGCAGTTTGACCGTTCGGACCGGCCAGCGAGCGCTCGGCGTTCATACGCGAGACTGTCAACTCGCCGCCGGTCACCTGAGCGACGGCGATAGGCACCGGCCGGGCGGGTTGCAATGTCCAGCCTTGCCCGGTCAGGCACAATTCCGGCCGGTGAATACTGGTGACATCGCGGCCGGACAACACGACCGAACAATAGATCGTATGTCCCGCTTTGTCCGTGTAGGCCCGCCGGGCCCCATCGGTATCGGCCGGCAGCACATCGCGTTCTTCTTTCAACAACCCAGTTTGCTCACTGCCGGTCCACTCCCCGGCGGTCGGCGGTAATAACGGATGATCGTCCGCCAGCCGAATGCCGGGCTCGGACATCCGCGTCACGTCGGAAGTCAACGCCGTCAAAGCGATGCCGGCGGCGAGGATGGCGACAACGATGCCGAGTTGCAGTGTGCCTGGCCCGCGCGCTGGCGGTGCGGCGGGGGTGGGGACCGGTGGATTGGGTGTGTCACTCATGGATTCGTCCTCGGGATGGGGGTTGCAGCAAATGTTGGACAAACCGGCGATAGTCGAAGTTCAATAAAACACCGATGCCAACCATCGCCGCAAGTGCCACCGGGAAGAGGATGAAACCGGACCAGTCATGATAAACTTTGGTGGCCAGATCCTGGCCGTAGACCTGCGCGAACACCGCGATGGAAACCACACGCGCTAAATTGCCCAGCACCGCCAGCGGCATGGCACAGAGAAAGAGAAACCAGCGCTTCCATTGGGAGTGCTGCGTCACGTAGGCGTACGCCGCCGTGACGGTCGTAAGCGCCATCAACGACCGAATCCCGCTGCACGGATCCGCCACGTCGAATCGGAAAACCGCCGAGATGATACCGGAGCCGCGTTGCACGGCCTCAATGCCAATCAGATTCAGAATCGCGGTCGCCGCCTTGGCGACGAACATCCGCAGCGGGAACCCAATCGCGCCATCCAAAAAATTCAGCGGCACCATCAAAATTAAAAAGCTGATCGGAAAAAACACCAACCGAAACACATCCCGACCACGCCACGTCAATGCGATGCCATACAGCAGAAGCACCCCGGCCACGACAACCACGCGCGGTTGCCCCGCTTTCACCCCGATGTAATAGATGCCCATGGCGAGCACTACCAGTGTGATGCCGGCGCCGACCAGCGGGGACTGTTGACCGCGCAAATGGTCGCGCAACGCCCACACTTGCCACACCAATGTCAACGGCAGCAGTCGCATCGCATAATAGTAACCGATCGCTTCCCATTCTTTATTGATGGCGCTCGCGACGAACCAAATCCCCAACGCCACGCCGCCGCCAATCATCGCGTTCCAATACGGCTGCCAATTCGTCCCGGCCGGCGCGCGATGCGAGAGAGTCCAATACAAAAGAAAGGATGCGATCAAGGGAATCAGCGGCCCGTGCGAATAGTTGGAGACGTTACTCCAATGCCCGACCAACCAACTAAAACAGGTCAGATCATTTTCGACCTTCTGCACCGCAAACGCGTACACCGTCAACCCCGCCAGCACGAGACCCAACGCCAGCTTTACCCAGTCGACAGACAACGGGGAAGCACGCATCGGAACGCTGACGGAACTGTTACTCAGGCCGGTTTGGGCAACTTTCAAGACTCGCAGTTTAGTGGTCGCCTATCGCAAAGTCAAACGCCCGCGCCTTGCCGCCAAGTCAGCGCTCCGGTAGGATGCGTCCATGAAACTCCTCAGCCTGCTTTTCGCTGTGCTCGTGACCATCACCGCCCACGCCGGTCCGGCCACCCTCATCTTCGCCCGTGGTGCCGACTCGCAAAAACTCGACCCGGCCGACGTCGACGATGGCGAATCGGTCAAAGTCCTCCTCAACGTTTGCGAAGGCCTCGTCCGTTTCAAGACCGGCACCGCCACGATCGAGCCGTGCCTCGCCACCACTTGGACAATCAGCCCCGATGGACTCGTCTACACGTTCAAACTCCGGACCGGCGTGAAGTTCCACGACGGCACCCCGCTCGATGCCAACACCGCCCTCGTCTCGTTCCTCCGCCAAATGGACAAGAACCACCCGGCGCGTCCGAAGAACGGCACGTTCGCCTACTGGTCCACGATGTTTGCGATGGTCGAGTCCGTCAAAGCCCTCGATGCCGGTACGCTGGAGTTCCGGCTGCGCGAACCACACGCGCCGTTCCTCGCCAACCTCGCCAGCTTCTCCGCTTCACTCATCAGCCCAAAGTTCATCGACCAACAACACGTCGTCGGCACCGGCCCGTTCCAGTTTGTCGAATGGCAGCCGAACGAAAAAATTGTCCTCGCCGCCAACCGGGATTACTGGGACGGCGCGCCGCAGCTCGACCGGCTGATCTTCAAAGTCGTCCCGGACTCCGCGACGCGCCTCATCCAACTCCAGACCGGCCAGATTCAAGCCATGGACGGCCTCGACCCGAACGACATTCCGATCATCCAAAAAGACAAACAGGTCAAACTCATCACCGCCCCCGGCCTCAACGTTGCCTACCTCGCGATCAACTGCGACAAAATCACCGACAAAAACCTCCGCCGCGCCATCGCCGCCGCGATCAACAAAAAAGACCTCCTCCAAATCGTCTACCGCAACCTCGGCACCATCGCCAAAAACCCCCTACCGCCCGCGCTCCTCGGCCACAACGACGCCATTTCTCCCATTCCCCCGCTCTCTCGTTCCATTCCCCCGCGCCCCCTCCGCCTTGAAGTCATGACCAACCCCCGCGCCTACCTCCCCAATCCCATTCGCGCCGCTGAGTTAATCAAAGCCGATCTCGCCAAAGCCGGTATCCCCGTCGAAATCGTCCCCAACGAATTCGGCGCCCACCTCAGCCGCACCAGCAATGGCCAACACGAACTGGCATTACTCGGCTGGGTCGGCGACAACGGCGACACCGACAACTTCCTCTACACCTTGCTCGACAAAGATACCGCCACGCTCGGCTCCGCGTTGAACATTTGTTTCTGGAAGAACGATGCCTATCACGACTTAGTCGTCGCCGCCCGGCGTGAATCCGATCCCGGCAAGCGGGCGGCGCTCTACCGGAAAGCCCAAGAGATTATTGCCGATGAAGTCCCGCTGGTGCCGCTCGCCCACGCGCCGGCCCTGCTAGCCTGCCGGGCAAATGTGGCCGGCGTCCACTACGAGATCACCGGCGACATCCTCTTTCGGTACGTCACGGTAAAGCCGTGACGCGAAACACCGTGTAACCGTTCGCACTGAAGACCGGCGCAGTCAGCGCCAAGACCGCACACCCCGGATCAAGCTCGCCCAGCTTGTCCGCCTTGTACCGGCGTGAATCTTTGGCGGTGATGAAAAAGCCGTTATCGATCACGAGATAGTCCGCGCCGTACTCCCGGCAAAACTCCGCCAACTCCGCCGGATGGCCGTAAATGGCCGCGAGAAACTTCCGGTACCGCTCCCGAATTTCCCAGTTCTCAAACTTCGAATGCAAAATGATCGGCCGGCCGGTATACGCCAAGATGACCGGCGCTTCCGAGGTACTGGCGAGGAAGACAGCATTGGTCGGCGTGTGCGCGTTAATCCATTCGACGAGCGGTTTGTAATTATCCGGCACGACGGGCGACCGGTCGAGCGGCTGAAAATTCAAAAGTGCGAGTTGCCATACCCCGGCACCGACGGCCACCGCCCGCCACCAGATCCGCCGCGTGACCAAGCCGGCTGCCACGACCGCCGCCGCAAAACCGAGGAACGTAAAATACCGGACGACCATCCACGACAGCGGCACCAGCATGACAGCGAACAAAGCGAATACCCGCAACGCCACATCCCGTTCGCGCCACGCATACCACAAACCCACCAGCAGCAGCGGCCCGCACCAAAACAAACTCTTCCACCATTCGCCGGCCGTCGCCGTATTGAAAGCGCCCTCCCACAAACACCGCGCCTCCCATGGCAACTGCGCCGGGTCCGCCGGTTTCACGCCGAGATACCGGAGCTTGTAATAGAAGAGTTGATACACATGCGCGTACTCGCCGTACGAAGTCCGCAGGAGAAAACTGGCAGTGACCAACACCCCCAGCCACCCGGCAAACACCAGCACCGCCCGTTTGCGACCACCGTTAATCCACACCGCCAATCCCAGCGCATACAGCACGCACAGCACCGGCGACAAGTAGAGTTGTTTCGCCCGCAACACCGGTATGATCACACTGCCGGCCGCGAGCACGAGAACAAACCACGGCACGCGCGGCGTCGCCCCTTTGCCGAGATACACCAACACCGCCGCGCCGACGCCGACCGCCAAGACAAATTGTGTCAAATGCCAGCTCGCCAGCGCCGCGAGCCAGAAGAGCGCCGCCAAAATTTGATCCCGGATTTTCCCCTCTTGAATCGACCGGCACGTGAACACCAACGCCACCACAATCAGTGGAATCGCAAAATCTTCCCGGAGAAAAAGATTCTTCACCGTCCGTCCGTAGCTCGGATACAGCGCGGCGTAAAACAAACTCGCGCACACCCCGGCCCATTCACTCCGCCACAATGCCCGCGCAAGGAAGAACACCGCAAACAGCGTCAGACTCGAAACCAAACAGTCGTACCACACCACCCAAACATGAAATGGCGGGAGGACGAGGCTCCCGCCGAGCCACCGGTAGAGCACCCCCACCGGCACTTCCATCGCGACGGTAAACTCCGCCCAATCATCAATCGTCGCCGGATACTGAACTTGCCGGTCCTGACTGAGCTGCGACCAGTCGCTGACCGGATGTTCTGAAAAGAACTTCGCGAACCGGTAATGAAACGCAAACTCACTCCAGAATTGCCCCACTTCATCCGTGGCGTTCCAAGTCGGATTCGCAAAAATCTTTGTGGTCTTCAGGCCAACGTGAAAACCATAAAGCAGCGCGACCAGCACCAGACAGAACCACAATCTCCCCCGCGCCGTCATGGTCCGGCCAACACCGCCTTCAACTTTTGCTCAAACTCGACGTACGTGGCCCCGCCTTCCCAAAACGTGCGCAGCTTGCCGGTCCCGTCGTAGATCAATGTCTTCGGGATCGCGTCCGTCAATTTTGGCTCGAAGGCTTTGAGAAAGTCTTCGTCGCGTTGCGTGCTCGCCTTGATGAACGACGGGGCCGTGACGCCTTCCTTAGCCAAAAACTTCGCGGCGTCGTTGGCGGTATCGTCCCACGAGACGTACACGATCTTCAGCCCGCGCTCCGCGTAATCGCGCTGCAGCCGGACCAAGTCCGGAAACTCCTCCCGGCACGGCCCACACCACGAGGCCCACATGTTCACCAACACGACCTTCGCGCCGGAATTCCGCACCGCGTTCAAGATGTCAGCCGCCGTCGCCGGCGTGACCGGCGGCAGCGGTTTCGCGCAGCCGGTCAGCAGCAAGAGTAAACTTAACCACTTCATGGCCGGCATTCTGGCACGAACTGCAGTATTGCGCAAACGGCCAATCCAGCGTCTAATGCCCAGTCTTATGCCATTCAAGTCACTCGGTCTGTCTGAACTCGTTCTCAAAGGTGTCGAAGCCGTCGGCTACTCAGAACCCACCGCCATTCAAGCGCGCGGCATCCCCATCATTCTCGCCGGCAAAGATGTCATCGGCTCCGCCCAAACCGGCACCGGCAAGACCGCCGCGTTCGCCTTGCCGGTCTTGACGAAGCTCGACAAACACGGCGCCTGCCGCTGCCTCGTCCTCACCCCAACCCGCGAACTCGCCGCCCAAGTCGAGACGGCGTTTCGCGATTACGGTCGCTTCACCGATTTACGCTCCACCGTCATCTACGGCGGCGTTGGCTACGGCAAACAACGCGAAGACCTCCAACGCGGCATGGACATACTCATCGCCACCCCCGGCCGTCTCCTCGATCTCATGGGGCAAGGCGATGTGCAGCTCAAAGACATTCAAGTCCTCATCCTCGACGAAGCCGACCGGATGCTCGACATGGGCTTCATGCCCGACGTGCGCCGCATCATTGACCACTGCCCCAAACAACGCCAAACCCTCCTCTTCTCCGCCACGATTCCGTCCGAACTCGAACGCCTCGTCGCCTGGGCCATGCGCACCCCGGAGCAAATCAACATCGGCGAACGCCGCTCCCCCGCCGCCACGATCAATCACGCCCTCTACCCCGTGGCCGCCACGCAAAAATTTCAACTCCTCATCACCCTCCTCGAACGCACCAACTTCGATAGCGTCCTCATCTTCTGCCGGACCAAACACGGCGCCGACAAAATCGCCAACCGGCTCCTCCAAGCCAATCATGCCGTCGCCGTCCTCCACTCCAACCGGACCCAACGCGAACGCATCGAAGCGCTCGACGGATTCAAATCCGGCAAATACGAAGTCATGGTTGCCACCGACATCGCCGCGCGCGGTATCGACGTCGAAGACATCAGCCACGTCATCAACTACGACGTGCCCCAACATCCCGAAGACTACGTCCACCGCATTGGCCGCACCGGTCGTGCCCTAAAAGTCGGCGACGCCTTCACACTCATCACCACCGAAGAATCCGAACACGTCAACGCCATCGAACGGTTCGTCGGCCAAAAGATTCCGCGGTTGAAGTTGGAAAACTTCACCTACACCGATACCGCCGCGTTTAAGGAAGACGGCACCGCCGGTGCCCGCCGCAACGTCGCGATGTCCCGCACCGCCAAAGGCTACTCCTTCTCCCCCCGCCGCCGGTAACTCACCACGCGCGTTCGAGAATTTCCCGCAATTGCGCATCCGTCAGCACCACCGGATTCGCCTTCATACTGCTGGCGGCTTTCGCCTTTTCGATGATCGCCGGGAACTCTGCCTGCCGGACGCCAAGCTCGCGTAGCGACTTCACTTTCAATCCCAACGTCAAATCGCCAACGATCCGCCGGACTTCCGCGAAGCGCCCCAGCGTAGAACGAGCATCCTGCTCGTTCATTCCCGGCGAAACGAGCGAGACGCTCGTTCTACGCAACGCCTCCTCATTCATCTCAAACACCGCCGGCAAAAGCGCCGCGCACAACGCTCCATGCGGCGCGTCATACATCCCGCCCAGCGGCCCGGCAAAACCATGCACCGCCCCCAGCCCGGCATTCGCCAGCGCCAGCCCGCTGAACAACGAAGCCAATGCCAAATCCTCCCGCGTCGCCCGCACCGCCCGCTGCATCCCTTCCCGGCACAACGCATCCGTCAACGGATTCGCCCGGCCCGACACGAACGGTTCGATCAACTGCGTCAACGCATCCAACCGGCTTTCGGGCGTCGCAATCATCACCTCCGAATCCACCACCGCCACCGCCGGCAACATGAACGGACTCCGCAAGCTCACTTTGACGTGATGCTCCGGCGAACCGAGCACCGCATTGCGCGTCACCTCCGCGCCCGTGCCAGCCGTCGTCGGAATCGCGATGAACAGCGCGGACGGCTTCTTGACTGACTGACCACGTCCAATGACTTCCGCATAGTCGAGTGGATCGCCGCCGTTCGTGAGCAACATCGCAATCGCCTTACCGGTGTCGATGACGCTGCCGCCGCCAAAACTCACGACCACGTCACACTTCTCCTCCCGGCAACGCAATAACCCGGCGCGCACCACGTCAAGAGTCGGCTCGCCCGAAACGGAGAACGTCGCATACTCGTCGAGCGAGCTGAGCAACGGCTCGGAGCGCTGAATCGCCCCGGCGGATTTGCCGATGACGACGAGTGCCCGGGATTTCACCAATGCCGGCACGTCCTGCAGCTTGCCGGTGCCGAAGATAATTCGGGTCGCGGTGGCGAACTCGAAGTTCATGCTGTCCAAAAGACGTCGGTGTATTTCACGCTCGTCCGGCCTTCGTCGCTCATCAAGGCGACCGTGTCGCGCCACTTGGCGTAGTGCGCCGTCGCTTTGTGTTGGGCCGGCGCGTCGGCGGTCCGGTACACCTCGACGAGTACGAAGCGCGTCGGGTCATCTTGCTGTTGGACGATATCGAAACGGGTGATGCCGGGTTCTTTGACGCTGGCGGTGGCATTCTCAATAGTCGCGCGCTTGAACGCTTCCACACAGTCAGGCTTCACATGGACGTGAACATGGACAATGAGCATGCCGGCAATCTAGCAACCGGCGCGCGCCGCAGCAATGTTTGCCTTAACCATCCTGGAGCTTGCCGGCCAGGAAGGCTTCATAGGACGTGAGGTCGAGCAAGCCGTGGCCGGACAGATTGAAGAGGATGACACGCTTCTTGCCTTCCTCGCGGGCCTCGATCGCTTCATCAATCGCCGCGCGGATCGCGTGCGCTGACTCGGGCGCCGGCACGATGCCTTCGGTTTGCGCGAATTGCAGCGCGGCTTCGAACACTTTCGACTGCGGGTAGGCCACGGTATCAATCAAACCAAGTTTGCGGAGGTGGCTGACAGTCGGCGCCATGCCGTGGTACCGCAAACCGCCCGCGTGAATCTCCGGCGGCATGAAATCGTGGCCGAGCGTGTACATCATCATCAACGGCGTCGTCATCGCCGTATCGCCGAAGTCGTACCGGAGTTCACCTTTGGTCAGGGACGGACAGGCGGAGGGTTCAACGGCGAGGATGCGGGTCTTCTTCTTGTTGATGAGCTTGCCGCGGACGAACGGGAACGCGATGCCGGCGAAATTGCTGCCACCACCGGCGCAACCGATGACCACATCCGGCTCTTCGCCGGCTTGCTCCATTTGTTGAATGGCTTCCTGGCCGATGACGGTTTGGTGCAGGCAGACGTGGTTGAGGACGCTGCCGAGGGCGTACTTCGTGCCGGGATGTTTGACGGTATCTTCGATAGCTTCGCTGATGGCGATGCCGAGGCTGCCGGGGTTGTCAGGGTTTTCTGCCAGCAGCTTCTTGCCGTAATCGGTGTAGGGACTCGGGCTGGCATGGACGACCGCACCCCACGTGTGCATCAGCAAACGCCGGTAAGGCTTCTGGTGGTAGCTGACCTTGACCATGTAAACCCGGCAATCCAATCCGAAGAGCCGGCAGGCCATCGACAGCGACGAGCCCCACTGGCCCGCGCCGGTTTCGGTGGCGAGGCGTTTCGTGCCGGCCAGCTTGTTGTAGTACGCCTGCGGAATGGCGGTGTTCGGCTTGTGGCTGCCGCACGGATTGTCGCCTTCGTATTTGAAATAGATGTGCGCCGGCGTCTGCAGCGCCTTCTCCAACCGGACCGCGCGCAACAACGGCGTTGGCCGCCACAAAGCGTAGGCTTCACGGACCGGGGCCGGCACCTCGATCCAGCGGTCGGTGGACATTTCTTGCGCGACGAGGTTTTCCGGGAACATGGCCGTCATCATGTCCGGCGTGACCGGCTGTTTCGTGCCGGGATGCAACGGCGGCGGCAGCGGCACCGGCACGTCGGCGAGGACGTTGTACCAGTGCGTCGGAATCTGCTCTTGCGTCAGCGTGAAGCGAGTCTTCGTGGTCATCGGTCTCCTAACCACAAACGGGACTTAATGAATACCGCAACCGGATTCCGACGACAAGATCGGACTGCTGCTGCCAACGCAGTTCAGTCGCGGTCGTATCCACGCGGACCATTGTATGCGTACCGTTCAGCTTCCGCATGTGCTGACACCCAGACGCGGACCTCGCGCACTTCGTAACGTTCCGGCACCCAAACGCGCCGCGTGCAGCCGGGGCTA